>MFWN01000057.1:2280-12483 GCA_001786395.1 Candidatus Pacearchaeota archaeon RBG_13_36_9 | reverse complement strand
TCGTTTACCTAGTTTTAGTCTTAAATTTTGGCTTTTAGCCTTCTTATCTCTCGCCTAAAAATCGCTTGATATGAGAGATAAAGGTTAATGCGTTGTTTAAAGATTCTTCAGCAGGAGTTTTATTTGCTTGAGGAATTGTCTCGTATGTAAAATCTGTTCTTTTTTCTTTTTCACTCTTTAATATATCAAGCAGAACTTCTGCTTTTAATTTGTTTTCTTCGTATATTCTTAAAAGTTCTTTTTCTATCTCCCCACCCTGAACTAACTTTCTAAATTCAAAGTACACCTGCTGATGCTGGCCCTGTTTGGACTTAAGAGGTATATTTCTTGAAAGAAGATAGGCTTTTGCAGCGTAAAATATTGCGTAATAGGAATGGTTTATTACGCTGCTATAAAAACTGTCTTCCTTTGTAAATCCGAATGTCTTTTTTATCGAATCATCCTCGCTAATCTTCTTTAGGGCCTGCGAAGCAAATATTGAATTCTGCGCCCGGTCCATAAACAAACTAACCTTTGAATCCATGTGAAATAGCCTCCTGCAAAATAGAATAATACGAGGCGCCACCGAAAAATATAAGATTATTCCTTGCAATTTCTTTTCCGTAATTTTCTTTTTTCGAGCCGAGCATTTCTAAAAATTCTTTACTGGTAAATACATAAAGATGAACTTTTGGAATAGAAGTTTCTGCCTCGTATTTTAATTCTGCTAAAATTTCTTTTGAGCCGTAATCTGAAATAATCACCACATCTAAATCAGACTCTTTTGTTTGTTTTCCCTTTGCATAACTTCCTGTTACAATCAAAGAAAAAAAAGGTGTTGGTATGCGTGCCCTAAGATTCTCTATAATCTGAAAAGGAAACTTCTCTAGATTCCATGAGGTATTCTCATGCAAAAATCCCCAATACTGCTGCGATGATGCACAGTCTAATATAATATGGTAGAGCACTGCTCTCTTTCCTATTCTTTCAATCTTTATCATTTTATTATAGCTCAATCGTTTAAGTTCTTTGTATATATACCCCTTTGATTTCTTTTTAGAAAGTTTTTGTATCTCTAAATAGGTTAAAGGTTTCCATGGACTTCTGGTAAAAACCCTATCTATTTCATATTGCTCTTTAATTATTCCTGTTTTCATGGGATATAAGTCCTAAATATAGGACTATATAGTCTATTAAAAAGGACTATTATATATAAATCTTTCGGTTTTGGAACACGCTATAAGCCATATCCTATTAACTTGACAACCAACAAAACTTGCTAAAATTACTGCGTGGACAAAAAAGGGCTAAATGGACAGCTTTTAAACCCCCCTGTGGACACCATATGGACAAAATTTTCAATATGGACTTTGTTAATTAATAAACCCATTTAAAAAGCCATTTTCCCCCCTCGATAAAAAACCAAAGGTTTATAAAGGGTAAACCTTTAAAAAGGTTACAGGAAGCCTAAATAAAATGACAGAAAAATCTTCTTTAAAAGTTCAAAATATAGTTGCTACAACTTCTCTTGGAAAGCCTGTGTCTTTGACAAAGCTGGCAAGAACCCAGAGCAACACCGAATATAATCCCGAGCAGTTTCCAGGGCTTGTATTAAGGGTTAAAAAGCCCAAATCTGCAGTTCTTGTGTTTAGTTCAGGCAATTTAGTCTGTACAGGAACAAAATCAGTCGGGCAGGTAAAACAGGTGATTGAACAAGTTATAAAACAGCTGAGAAAAATAAATGTGAGAGTGACTGAAAAGCCAAAGATAAATGTCCAGAACATAGTGGCTTCCGGAAGCATTGACCTTACCTTAAACCTTAACATGCTAGCCTTAGAACTTGAAAACACAGAATATGAGCCAGAGCAGTTTCCAGGGCTTGTGTACAAGCTAGAAGAGCCAACTGCAACTTTCCTGCTGTTCAGCAATGGAAAGCTGGTTTGCACAGGGACAAAAAACAAAAAACAACTGGAAGACAGTATGAAACAGCTTATAAAAAACGTCAAAGAAGCAATAAAGAGCTTCAAGTAGCTTTTCTTTCTTTATATTTTTAACTTCCTAAGTTATATAGTCCCTTATAGAAATAATTAAAAAGAACTGAATATTTTCAAATGAATGGCAGAAGAAAAAGGTGAGAAATCCACAGAAGATTTGGTTGCAGAAGCGAGAAACTTTTTCAGTTATTACAAAAAAGAAATTGGAAAGTCAATAAGGTCTGGAAATAAGATAATCTTCATAGATTTTGATGATATTGCCTCTTTCTCTCATACTCTTTCAGAAACCTTGATTTCAAGCCCTGAAGAAGTCTTCCAGGTAATGGAAGTTGCGCTGGAAGAATCTGGCCTGGTTGAAAATCCAAGGGTAAGGCTTTCGGCAATACCTGACTCGCAGGAAATAAGAGTAAGAAACATAAGAGCCCAGCATCTCAATCATCTAATCTCCATTGAAGGAATTGTAAGGCAGGCTTCTGACGTAAGGCCGCAGGTTATAAATGCAAAATTTGAATGCCCTTCATGCGGCACAATTATCTCTGTTCTTCAAATTGACAAAAAGTTCCAAGAGCCATCTAGATGCAGCTGCGGAAGAAAAGGGCAATTCAGACTGGTAAGCAAACAGATGGTAGATGCCCAAAGAATAGTCATAGAAGAAAGCCCAGAAAGCCTTATTGGAGGCGAGCAGCCAAAAAGAGTAGCAGTCTTCCTGAAAGAGGACCTCGTAGACCCAAAAATGGAAGATAGAGCCACTCCCGGCTCTAGAATAAAGATTATAGGCATACTAAAAGAAGTTCCTGTTCCTTTACAGACAGGAGCTTTATCAACAAGATTCGATATAGCTATAGAAGCAAACAACATTATTCCAATGGAAGAAACTTTTGATGAATTTGACATAAGCGAAGAAGACGAAAGGCAAATTCTAGAGCTGGCAGCAGATAAAAATCTATTCCAAAAAATAATAGGCTCTATTGCTCCAAGTATCTATGGTTATGATGAGATCAAACAAACTCTCGCCCTGCAGTTGTTCGGAGGAGTAAAAAAGAAAAGGGCAGATGGCACAGATGCCCGCGGAGACATTCATGTTCTTCTAGTGGGTGACCCTGGTGTTGCCAAAAGCGTTTGCCTAAAATTCATGGCCTCAATAGCCCCAAAAGGAAGATATGTTGTAGGGAAATCGACATCGGGAGCAGGCATCACAGCCTCGGTTGTCAAAGATGAGTTTATGAGAGGCTGGGCATTGGAAGCAGGAGCAATGGTTCTCTCAAATAAAGGGATGATATGTATTGACGAAATTGATAAAATGAGCCCTGAAGACAGAAGCGCAATGCACGAATCCCTGGAGCAGCAGACAGTAACAATAACAAAAGCAAATATCCAGGCTACATTAAAAGCAGAGACCTCTGTTTTAGCAGCAGCCAACCCAAAACTCGGAAGATTTGAGCCTTTTCAAGTCATAGCCCAGCAAATAGACATGCCACCTACTCTATTAAACAGGTTTGATGTCATTTTCACCTTAAGGGACCTGCCAGACCGCGGGAAAGACGAAGCAATAGCTTCCCATGTACTGCGCGAGCATAAGAAAGAGGGCAAGAAACAGGTAATAGAAAAAGAGCTGCTAAGAAAATATATAGCTTATGCAAAACAAAGATTTCAGCCGCTTTTGACAGAAGAAGCAGTTAAGGAAATTAAGGATTTCTATGTTAACCTAAGGAATGCTCCAACTGGTGCTCCAGAAGGAGTAGTCAAGCCAATACCAATATCTGCAAGGCAGCTTGACGCTTTAATCAGGCTGAGCGAAGCTGCTGCCAAGCTGCAACTTAGAAAAAAGGTTATGAAAGAGGATGCCAAACTGGCAATAAACATAATAAAATACTATCTGATGCAGGTAGGATTTGACCAGGAAACCAAAACTTTTGATATTGATAGAATCGCAACAGGAGTTTCCACCTCCCAACGAAGCAAAATAATAGTTGTAAGAGAAGCTATTTCAAGGCTTGAGGGCAGAATGGGGAAGCTTATACCAATAGAAGAGCTGCAAAAAGAGCTCGAAGAAAAAATGTCCAAAGAAGAAGTTGAAGATTCTATCCAAAAATTAAAGCAGACAGGGGATATATTTGAGCCAAGAAAAGGCTATGTTCAAAGGGTATAAGATGGAAAAAGAAGGAATAAAACCAACAAGAGAATTTGTTTCTACAGTTTACATAGTTGATAACGGAAAAGTTCTTTTGAACTTTCACCAGTTTATTAAAAAATTTATCCCGGTTGGAGGGCATATTGAAAAAGATGAACTCCCTTGTGAAGCAGCAATAAGAGAAGCCAAAGAAGAATCCGGGCTCGATATAGAATTGATAGACCTTGGAAAGTTAAAAAATAGAAACCTGACACAAAATTTTAATATCCAGTTAGATGATATAAAACAAGGACATCAGCATATCAATCTTTCTTATATAGGCAAAATAATAGGCGGAAAACAATTAGAAAAATCCGATAGAGATACTGAATTAAAGTGGTTTTCACCAGAAGATATTAAAAATAGCAATGAAATATTAGATAATACAAAAGAATTAGCTTTAAAAGCTATTGAAATTATGGGTAATTTATAAAAATGGCAGAAATAAGAAAAAGGGAAGTTGCATATAAGGCAAGAATCGGGGAAATACTTAAGGGCAAGCCCCAGATAACTAACCTTGATGGCAGAGACAGGTTTAATTTCCTGGAAATAGGCGACAAGAAGATAATAAGGGTGAACGTAATAGCCAATGTTATTGATAAATATGTTTCAGAAGGAGAAAAAAGGTTTGCATCTTTAACTCTGGACGACGCAACAGGCCAAATAAATCTAAAAACCTTTGGGGAAGAGGTAAAGAACTTTGAAAATATTGGCCAAGGGCAGACAATAACAGTTATTGGAGTGCTCCGTGTTTTCAATAACGAACTGTATATCCTGCCAGAAGTAATAAAGCCAGTTGATCCTCGTTATCTTTTAATAAGAAAGCTGGAAATAGAAAAGCTGATTCCAAAGCAGCCAATCTCGCCAAACGAACGAATTGCATTAAAAGACCAAATACTCTCAAAAATAAAGCAGGCAGAAGCCAGTGAAGGAATTGATACAGAAAAGCTCATCCTGGAAGTAAACGCAAATCCGGAATTAATCAACCAGGAAGTAAAGAAAATGCTGGAAGATGGCATGATTTATGAGCCAAGGCCTGGAAGAGTAAGGTATTTGGGTTAGGTTAAATGACAACAATAAAACAACACGACATACACAAAATAAGAGTAGAAACTCCCAAACCCAATAACTTATAATACTGGAGATTGCCAGCCAGCTTATGAAAAAAAAGATGAATTCTTTAAAGCAATAGTTGACGGATTAACAGCCAGTAAGATAGTTCAAGATAAAACTAAAGGATATATTAAAACAGAAATTTACAATCTTGGAGCAAAGACACGTGAAGAGATAACTGCAGGGAATACCTCCTATCCAGCATCTGATGATAAGTTATGGGCATTAATTTACAACGATAGAATAATTGCAGGAATGCTTGAAACAAGAACAGATCTTAACTATGTTAATTTCAGTTATTTCCAAAATTTAGAAAATTTATTGGGCTGTCCAAACCAAACCATTAAAAACCCCCCTTTTTAATCCAACTTATCCATCCCTTCGCAATCACGATAAATATCAAATGGCTCTTGAGCCTTAAAAAAATTTCTTATTTTTATTCTGTAACACTCTCCATTTCTTATTAAATAATAAGCTCTCCCGCCAACAGGAAGCTTACAAAACCTGAATTGCTCAGAATAAAAAGGCTTTTCTCCACTGAAAATAGCTTTACAGCTCTCTTCCTTTAAAAGATTTTCTTCTAATGCTATCCTTAATAAAGCAAGTGAATGGAAAATTCCAGAGTCTTCATCTCCAACATATTCTCCATCTAACCCCTCTCCAGGTTTGAACTGCCCTATAAGAGAGTTAAGAGCATCTATTCTTTCAGTTTCTTCTGTTACACTTTCAGTTAAGCTCATTTCTTTCCTATTAATAGCCCTATTTTAAACTAAAACAAGAATTTATAATCCTTCCTGCATTCTTTCTTAGATGGAATATAGTAAAAAGATTGGTAGCATAACAATTTTTCAAAATGAACCCATTGACAATTATATAGCCAGATGGTTTGAAGAAGCAATTAGGATAAATTCACGAATTTTTAATATACACCTTAAAAAAAGAATCAGAGTTTATTCTTGTTCCAATTATTCTGAAATCTACAAACATGCTAAAGTTTTCCATAAATGGAGTACTGCTTCTGTTGAAAAAAACAAGATGGTTTTCAGAACAGTTAATTGGATTGAAAAAATAGGAAAATTTACAAAAAAAGATGTTAAAAAAATAATAATACACGAATTTAATCATATTTTCTGGCTCCAGAAATATCCTTTGACTAAGCCAAATTGGCTGGTTGAAGGCTTTGCCAGTTATATTGCAAAAGACTCTCAATTGAAATTACCTAAACAACAACTAAAGAAGCTGATAAAAGATTACAATATTAAAGATGCAAGATATCTTAACTATCGGTTTTTAAGAAGAAACTATAAAAGCGATTATCCCTGCTATCCCTTATAGGCTTATTTTACAGAGTTTCTTGTGGAATCGTATTCTATAAAACATATTCTATTATTCATGGATTATTATATCAAAAATCCAAAAGAGAGCAACTACCATAAATCGTTTTTAAGAGTATTTGATAAAGATTTAGACCGGCTTTTTAATGAATTTTTAAACTCGCTGGATAAAACTTAAAGTAAAACGTTTAAAAACCCCATATTCTAATAATTCTCATGGAAACCTACGAACAAATGCTGGAGGAAGCTTACAAGAAGATTAAGCCAGTTGAGACTAAAATAGAGAGGTTTGAAGTCCCTAAAATAGAAGGGCATTTTGAAGGAACAAAAACAATTTTAACTAATGTCCAGCAAATAGCCTCATATGTTCGAAGGGATATAAACCATGTTTTGAAATACCTTTTAAGGGAGTTAGCCACTTCCGGAAAAATTGAAGGAAACAGAGTAGTATTACAGACAAAAATCCCCTCCACAAAAATAAACGAGAAAATACAGCAGTATGTTAGGGAATTTGTGTTCTGCAAGGAATGTGGAAAGCCAGACACTGAGTTAAAAAAACAAGACGCATTTATGTTTGTTAACTGTTTAGCATGCGGAGCTAAACACTCTGTAAGAGCTAAGATTTAAAACAGTATATTAAGCTTATTTTTTGTAGTTGGTGGCTCAAGTGACCCATCCCATCAAGAAACTCTCTTGAATATTGCCGTGATTTAACTGCCTGGATTAATTTGCTTTTTTCTTCGTCCATGCCTAATGCCCCCATTTCCCTGCATAAATAATCAACAACACATCTATCACCTAAATGATAAGTTTCCAATCTTTCGCCCTCTGGCGTAATACGGGAAACAGCAACAATTCCTTTTAAAAATGCTTTTTTCCCAGGCTCAGATCCAAGACCTTCATAATAGCTTCTTATTATTTTAAGCCTTCTTGATGCATAATTTTTTTGAAGGTCCCCCGCTTTCATATTAATCTCACTTAAAAAAAATTAGGTATTTGGATAGATACCTAAAATAAACAGATTTTAACCAAAACAAAGCTTTAAAAACGCAAGAAACATGATAAATTTAATAAAAATCAAAGAAGGAGGAAAACAAAAATGGCATTAGAAGGAAGATGTATGAGATGTAAGGAAAACAGAGAGATGAAAGATGTTAAGGTAGCCCCAACAGCGCGCGGAACCTTTATGGCAAGAGGAAAATGCACAGTGTGCGGGACAAATATGGCTAAAATTCTCTCAAAAGAGCAAGCTGAAAAGTTAAAGTAAGCTTATTTTTTATTTTTATTTGCTTTTTCTGTTTAAAATGTTTTTTATTAGAACTTTCTACTTTCATTTATATATCCAGATATTACACGCTCCAAAATCTCCTCCTGCTAGATTTTTTCGCTAATACTCAATATAATTTGGAAATTTGAAGGGACAAATGTGCGAGATTTGTGAGCGCCGAACAAATCGGGCTATAAATTAAAGCTAGCTCTATTTATAGGGAACATTAGAAAAGCCTGTTTTTATAAAGTTTTAAAAACAGGGTTTTCTAGGAACTAGTATGAATCTTAAGATACATAACTCTTATAGAAATGTCGTGGCTATCTGTGATTCTGAACTTATGGGAAAAAGGTTTGAAGAAGAAAAAAGGCAGATAGATCTTTCAGGAGAATTCTTTAATGGAGAGGAAATGAGCGAAGAGCAGGTTCTTGCAATAATGAAAGACGAAAAAACCGAAGATGCCACCTTTAATATTGTGGGGGAAAAAGCAGTAGAACTTGCCTTAAAAGCAGGGATAATCAAAAAAGAAGGGATAATCAAAATACAAGGAATTCCTATAGCGTTGACATTGCTTTAATTTTTATAAGCTAGAAAATATATAGGATATGGAACAATTGCACTTTTTTCCCTAGCAGAAGGTGTTTATGAGGGAATTTGTGATGCCCCCGGAATTCTTAAGCCCGTGATAATAGCAGGACTTTCAATAGCAAGTGGTTTTGCAGGGGCATATACTGAACATACAAAAAGTTATGAACCAGAAGATGCGGAAATAATTGAAGGCCTTCTTCAAGCAGAGAGAGTAGGATTCGGCTTCTTAAAAGGAGCAGGACCATCTGCATTATGTGAATCTATAGGATATGGGCTTGCAAAAGCTTTTTCTCACTAAACCTTTATAAACTAAACCTTTATCATTATAACATGCCATATAACCAAAATCAAGAGAGCCAAAATCCAGAAGGGCCAATTAGAGTAAAGCTCCCAAGACAGGGAGAAGTGCTTGGAATACTGGACCAGCGGCTTGGAGCAAGCAGAATGATGGTAAGATGCCTAGATGGAAAGTCAAGGAATTGCAGAGTGCCTGGAAGGCTGAAAAGAAAACTCTGGCTTAGGGAAGGGGATGTAGTATTAGTAAAACCCTGGGAATTTGATAATGAAAAAGCAGATATCCTATTCAAATATAATCCAGCGGCCATATCCTGGCTGAAAAGAAAAGGATATCTAAAAGATGTTGAAGGCGAATTCTGACACTTTAGTATCTAAGGTATCAATAGAAAGTGTCAGAATGAGCAGAGTTCTAGCATTTATCTTTTAAAAAACAATAACTTTTTAATCTTTAAATCCCATAATTTACTATGCAAGAAATATATTGTGAGGCTATTGGAAAAATACTAAAAGAAAAGAAAAATCTACAAAAAGAGCTAAATGTGAAAATATCTTGTAAAGGCCATATGCTTTATGTCAACGGAGAAGCAGAAGATGAATATCTCGCAATACAAGTAATTGAAGCAATGACTCTTGGCTTCACAGCAACAAAAGCTCTTCTCTTGACCCAAGAGGGATTTATTCTGGAAAAAATATACATAAAAAATATCACTCCAAGACATGATTTAGAAAGAATAAGGGGGAGAATAATAGGCACCCATGGAAAAACTAAGCAAACAATAGAAAGTTTAGGGGACTGCTTTATTGCAGTGCATGAAAATACAGTAGGGGTTATTGGATTCGCAGATGAAATAAGAACAACCATTACCGCGCTTGAAGTTCTAATAAGAGGCAAGAAACAGGCAAAAACCTATTCCTACCTTGAAGAAGCCAGAAGCAGGACTAAACATGAGCTTAATGTAGACTTAGGATTAAAGATAAAAAAGACTAGAAAGAAAAAGCCAAAAGAATAAACTTTTCTCTGAAAAAGAAAAGGGCCTCGGTAAAAGCCCCTGATAAAAGTCCTACGTTTTCCGTTTGTTTTTAAACAAAACTCGGAAAGGACTCGAACCTTTGACCCCATGGTTAACAGCCATGTGCTCTTTACAGTCTTTAACTCATTTCTGGTTAAAAAAACCTGCTGAGCTACCGAGACTTAATTATCCTAAATAAAACACTCTTTTAAAGTTTACTGCTTCCAAATATAGATTTTTTCTCAAAGAAAAAGCTTTAAAACCTCTCTTTGGTTTAGTAGTTTATTCAAAAGAGGAACTAAGCATGTCGCTAATATTTCCAATAGGAGCATCTGTCCTGCAAGCAGCTTCCTTTACTCTGGACAAGATAATTTTGAATGTCAAGAAAGTGACTTATAAGACTTATGTTGGAATAAGCTTTCCCCTGATTTTCTTTATAACCTTAATCATC
>MFWN01000057.1:0-2270 GCA_001786395.1 Candidatus Pacearchaeota archaeon RBG_13_36_9 | reverse complement strand
TCAAGCCTCCGCTTTCCTGGAGCTTGTTTTCAGGAAATGCCCTTTATCTAATGATGGCTCTTATTCTATTAACCATTTTTACCAACCTCATTTTTTATAGAACTCTGGACACAGAGAAAGTCAGCGAGGTAGAAACTCTTTCGCTTTTAGGGCAGATTACTTTAATTATCTTCACAAGCTTTATTTTTGCCTCTGAAAGGAATTTTCTTATCATTTTCTTAGCTCTATTATGCTCTGCTTCAGTAGTCTGGTCTCACTGGAGAAAAGACCACTTTCAGGTAGCCAAGAATACTAAACTCTATCTGTTATGGACTATTCTTATCTCTCCATTTGGCATGATTATAACTAAAGTATTGTTAGAAACCTGGAATCCAATATCCTTAGAGTTAGTAAGAGTGGGATTTGTTGCTCTGCTTTTTGGCCCGCTATACCTTCGATTTGAAAGAAAAGCTTCTCCTAAAGCTCTCCTGCTGCTTGTAGCAACAAATATCTTAACGACAGTTGCCTGGATACTTTATTTCTTCAGCATCCAAAAACTGGGTGTGATTGAAACAGTTTTAATTTTCTCTATACAGCCTCTTCTTGTTTATTTTGTCTCAATTTCTCTTTTGAAAGAAAAACTGCATTGGAAAAAATTTGTTTCTTTTTTGATAATTCTTGCTTCCATCATAGTTTCAATGATAGTTTAAAGAAACATTTTTATATTAGTTCTCTTATATGTTCTTATGAAAAAACAAGAAAAAGAAATTTTGAAATATTTAGCAGAAAAAGAGCTTAAAGAGATGAAAGAAACTGAAAAAGAAATAGAGTTTCCATCTCCGGATTTCATAGAGTCCAGAGAGCTTTATGAAAAAGTGCTGGCAGATATCTTAAAACATCTGAAATAAGCCAGGAAGTGCAATAAAAATCTTTTTATACTCCTTTTTCCTTAATTTTCCATGGACTTGGACAAAGCTATAAGGGAGAGGCATTCTGTAAGAAGGTTTAAAACAAAAAAGCCAGATTATGTAAAAATTTTAGAAGCCATTGATGCAGCAAATAAGGCTCCGCTAGCAGGCAATATTCCTACAATTAAATTCCTGCTTGTCTCTGACAAGGAAAAAATACAGCAGCTGGCTGAAGCAGCTGCGCAGGACTTTGTAGCCACGGTACATTATGTTGTTGTAGTCTGTTCTGACACTGCTAATTGCACCAGAACCTACGAAGAAAGAGGGGAGTTATATTCCACCCAGCAGGCGGGGGCGTCTATAGAAAATTTTCTCCTAAAAATAACCGACTTAAAGCTAGCAACTTGCTGGGTTGGTGCTTTCTCTGAAAAGATGGTAGGAAGAATACTTCAAATCCCGCCAGATATAAAAGTAGAAGGAATTTTTCCAATAGGATATGAAATGGGAGCAACTAAGCAGCGAACCAAACCGTTCATAAATTCAATAGTTTATTTTGATTTCTGGGGTAACGAGTACATGAAACCTAAGAGAAAGCCAGAAGCTGGATAGAAAATGAAAAAGAGGCTGAATAAAAAGATACTTGTAAGCATAACTGGCAGAAAGCAGTGTGATTGGAGTTCCAAGCTTGATGAGATTAAAAAGTATAAAATAAAAAAAATAGCCCTATTCCTAGAGATGTTTCCAAGAAATCAGAGAAAACAAATTTACCTGGCTCTTTTGCATTCTCCAGTAAAAAAAATACCGCTCATACATATAAAAAATGACATGGGCTGGAAAGAATTTAAATTTTTAAGAAGAAGATTCCGTACCAAATGCTTCACAATGCACGAGTCAAGTTTTAAGCATATAGACAAATGGAAAGGCTTCCACAAAATGCTTTTCTTAGAAATGAACAAAGACAACAAAATTCCAAAAAATGTGGATGTAAGTAAAATTGGAGGATTTTGCATTGACATGTCTCATTTTAAAATTGAACAAAAGTTATGGAGCAAAGAATTCCTGTACATAATCAAGAGGGAAAAAATACACCGCTATTTTAAGTGCAATCACGTTAATGGGTATAATTTTGATACAAACGCTGATATTCATAAAATAACAAATCTAAACCAATTCAACTACCTTAGAACTCTTCCTGATTTTTTATTTGGCAAATACATCGCTCTTGAAACTTTCAATTCTATAGAAGAGCAGCTGAAGTTTAAGAAATATATTGTTAAGTTGTTGAAATAACATTCTAATTACCTGAATTTACCCTAGTTTTTGGTCATTACACCTAATTTCTTTAAAATATCTTTTTGTTTTGGTTCAAGGGGAACATGAACA
>MFWN01000056.1:1628-5508 GCA_001786395.1 Candidatus Pacearchaeota archaeon RBG_13_36_9 | reverse complement strand
TTTTGATGAGCAGCTGGCTTTAATGAAAAAAGGGAAAAAGAAACTTAAGGAAATATTCAGCATTGAGCCTGAAGTTTACTGCCCTATAAATCATTTATATGACACCAATACAGTAAAAGCCTGCCAAGTTTTGAAATACAAATACTTTATGGATTTAAATCTGCAGAATCTTGTTTCTTATGAAAACAACGGCCTGATTGTTTTGCCTGAGGCTAAACTTGGAGAAGAAGGAGCTGAAAAAAGCTCAGCAGTTTATGCCCATTATGGAAGCTTAAAAGAAAAAGAAGTTATAGATTTTATTAAAAACAGCGAGTTTGTTCTTCCTGATAAACTGGAGAGAGGAACGAATGGAGAAGGATTGTTGGTAATTAATGAGATTAAGAAAAAAATAAGAAAATATGAGAAAGATTTGAAAATATTAAAAGAGAAGTATAAAGTTGAATAGCAAGTCAATCTATATCTTAACATCCTCTTTGTTTCGCTTGTAAATCCTCGATTGTTTCAGTGTTCAACAATCTCTCTGATTATATCTGAAGTGCATATAGAAATACTCTCGAGAAAGTAGTATCCTCTTGGGAAAAAGCGAGCGTGTGGGCTTTTGGAGAAGGCTTATTTGAAAAGTGAAAAAGTAGGGTAGCATGTAAAGTTTGCAACCTGACTTAACAAATAGCAAGTCTTTTAAATCTCTTTCTTTATATTATATAAAATATTAAAAAAGAGGAAAAAATGAACTGGAAATTATTTGCAGGCATAGCAACAATGACTGGAATGATAATCGGGGCAGGTTTTCTTGGAATGCCCTATGTAGTTGCCAAATCAGGATTTCTTATTGGATTAATTCAGATTCTCCTTATTGGATTTATAGTTTTGGTTATGAAGCTTTATCTTGGGGAGGTTTTGTTAAGAACAGAAAAAACTCACCAGCTTCCAGGCTTGGCTAAAATTTATCTTGGGGATTGGGGAGGCAGGGTAATGTTCTGTTCTATGCTTTTTGGAATTTACTTGTCTTCAATAGCTTATCTTTTAGGGGAGGGGGAAAGCCTGAGTTATTTGTTTTTTGGGAACTATGGTTATGTGCTATATTTTGCCCTCGGATTCTGGGCATTAGTTAGTTTTTTTGTTTATCATGGTATAAGGGCATTAAAAAAAGGAGAATCAGTAGGTTTGATTTTGGTTTTGGCAATAACTTTTCTGATAGTTATTTTGTTTGCAGGAAAAATTGAAGCAAGCAATCTTGCTTACTCTAATTTCAATAACGCCTTTATTCCAGTGGGGGTGATAATTTTCGCTTTTCTTGGGTTCTCTGCAGTTCCTGAGGCGCTGAGAGTCTTGAGAAGAAACGAAAAGCTGATGAAAAAGGCGATAATAATTGCAGTTTCAGTGCCCATAATTCTGTATGCTGTTTTTACTCTGATTGTTGTTGGTGTCAGGGGGATTAATACCCCTGAAATAGCAACAATAGGTTTGGGAAGACCTTTTATCTTACTGGGAATTTTAACTATTTTCACAGCTTATTTTGGATTAACAATGGCTTTAAGGGATATTTACAGGTTTGACCTGAAGTATAGCAAGTTTAAGGCGTGGCTTTTAGCTTGTTTTGTTCCGTTTTTAATATTCCTTGTAGTTTACTCATTTAATCTTGCAGGATTTGTTGGTATAATAGGATTTACAGGGGCTATTTTTGGAACCATAGACGGAGTAATGGTTTTGTTGATGGTTAGAAGGGCAAGAAAACTTGGAAAAAGAAAGCCAGAATATGTAATTAAGCTGCCTACATGGATTATCTGGATTTTAATGGCATTTTTAGTTGTGGGATTGGTACTGGAACTGGTGTTTTAAACTTTTTCAGAAAGAATTAAATAGGAGATTAGTCTTTCTTTAATTCCTTTAGTTCGGCATCAATGATTCTACTCTGGGTTTTACTCCAATCTTCAGTTTTATGTGCTCTTATATAGTTAGCCCAATCTTCTACCTCTTTAAGCCTCTTCTTTCTTTCTGGATCTGCTAATCTATCACTGATAAAATTTCTTTTTTCTTTTATATTCCTTTTTGCCCTTTCTAAACATTTTTCTAAAATAATTATTCCTTCTTCAAAACTACAACCACAAGTATCATATAACATCATCTCTACTCTCTGAATAAATTTTTCTTCGTCCATTCTTATCTTATTTTTTCTTTTAGAACTTCCATCGCGGCTTTGAAATCAGCCCTTCTGCTGCTTTCTTTCATTATTTCCCCCATCAGGAAGTTTAAGGACTCCTGTTTGCCTGCCTTGAAATCTTCAACTGCTTTCTTGTTTTTTTCAATTACTGTTTTTATTATTTTTTCAAGCTCTGCTTTGTCTGTTATTCTCTCTGACGATTCTGCAAGCTTTTTCGGAGAAAAAGATTCTGGAATAAAATCGTTTAAGATTCTTTTGGCTTTTAATTCTGTTATTTTTTTCTCTTTAACTAACTGCAAGAGTTCGGTGAAATGCTCTGCTTTTATGCCCACCTCATCAAGGCTTTTTTTGTTGTAGTTTAAAACCCGCAGGAGTTCTATTGTAATCCAGGGCAGTGCAAAATCAGGCGGTATTTTCTCTGAGACTTTTTCAAAAAATTCCACAAGCTCAAGATTTTTTGTCAGGACTTCTGCCTCTTTTTTTCCGATATTGTGTTTTTTTATTATTTTTTCCAGTTTTTGCCTTGGAGATTCGGGAATTGTCTTTTTAATTGTGTTTATTTGTTTTTCTTCCAGCTTAATAATTGGAAGGTCTGGCTCTGGAATGAAGTGGTAGTCTGCTGCCTCTTCTTTTTCCCTCATCTTAACAGTAAGTTTTTTCTCTGCACTCCATGCCCTAGTTTCTTTTCTTAGCGGCTTTTCTATCCTTTGCCTTTCTGCTTCGTAGTCTATTGCTTCCATTATTGAGGAAATTGAATTTACATTTTTTACCTCGATTCTTTCTCCATACAAGGAAACATTGACATCAGATTTTATTCCTGCTTCTTTGTCCAATGCTTTTATGTATGATAGCGTAAGTATTAGCTGCTTAAGCCACTCTCCTACTTGCTTGGAAGTTTCAAAATCCGGCTCTGTCACAATTTCCACAAGAGGCATGCCGCTCCTGTTATAGTCTATGCGTCCATCTTCTGGATTCCATTTTGCAGGGTCTTCTTCTAAATGAACCTCTCTTATTCTTATTCCTTCAAACTTCCCATTTTCCCCGACAGGTATAGAGTAAGAGCCTGAAATAGTTGTTTGATAGCCTTTTGGAAGGTCAGGCCAGTTGTAATGCTTTCTCTGCCATAAAAACTTTGTGTTAATCTTGCAGCACAGCATTAAACCTATTTGTATTATCTTTTTAACTGCTTCTCCATTCGGCAGCATTGGCTTTGAGCCAGGATATCCTGTGCAAATTGGGCAGATATTCGTGTTAGGCTTAACTTTTTTTAGCCCGTGCTCTGCTTTGCAGGTGCAGAAGAGCTTTTCTTTTGTCTGTAAGTAGCCGTGTACCTCAAGACCTATTTTTAGCTTTGCCATGATAATTCTATGGATTAGACTATATAAAAAGTTTATTAAACCTTATAAATCATTATATTTTATGGAGAAAGCTAATCCTGGAGACGAAGTAATTGTAAAAAAAATTAAATCAGAGGAGAGAGGCACATTTTTAGAAAGTCCAGACTCTGGAATTGTGCTTTTGAAGCTGAAAACAGGATATAATTTGGGAATAAAAAGAGAGGAAATACGGGAAATAAAGGTAGTAAAAGAAGCTTCTGGAGAAGGTGAAGGAGCAGAAGATAGGAGGATAAAGATGAAAGGAAAGCCAATTATTGATTTTTATTTAACTGGCGGGACAATTTCCAGCAAACTTGACCCGAAGATAGGAGGAGTTAAGGAT
>MFWN01000056.1:1448-1590 GCA_001786395.1 Candidatus Pacearchaeota archaeon RBG_13_36_9 | reverse complement strand
CCTGTTGTTTTAACTTACAGCCAGAGAAGCATTGACAGGGGGAGCTCAGATGCAAGGCTGAACTTGTTGTGCGCAGCCAGGGCTGCTTTGTCAGA
Organism: Candidatus Pacearchaeota archaeon RBG_13_36_9; assembly: GCA_001786395.1. GTDB lineage: Archaea > Nanobdellota > Nanobdellia > Pacearchaeales > GW2011-AR1 > MFWN01. Next base: position 1,495 of record MFWN01000056.1, on the reverse strand, counting down.
TATTGCAGAAGTTATTTTAGTCGGGCATGCTTCTACCAACGATGACT
>MFWN01000056.1:165-1392 GCA_001786395.1 Candidatus Pacearchaeota archaeon RBG_13_36_9 | reverse complement strand
GCTTTCAGGCCTATCAACTGCCGGCCAATAGCAAAAGTCTGGCCAGACAAAATTGAGGCTGTTTCGGAATACAGGAAAAAGAGCGGGAACAAGCCGGAGTTGGATGCAGTATTTGAGCCAGTTGCTTTGATAAAGTTTTATCCAGGGCAAAATCCAGATATCCTGGATTTTTATTTTAAAAAGGGCTTTAAGGGAATTGTAATAGAATTTGCTGGAATCGGGCAGGTTGCAAATGAGGGGAAAAACAGCTGGATTCCTAAATTAAAAGAACTTATTGATAAGGGGATGGTCATATGCGCAGCTCCACAAACTTTATATGGAAGATTGGACCCTTATGTTTACGAATCTGCCAGGAGGATTTTAAAGACAGGAGTCATTTATCTGGAGGACATGCTTCCTGAAACTGCACTTGTGAAACTTGGATGGGTTCTTGCAAAAGAGAAGAATAAGGAAAAAATAAGGAAATTGCTGCTGGAGAATGTTTCAGGGGAGTTTAATGATAAATTAGGGAGAGAGTTCCTTGAGTAAATTTTATCAGCCTTATCTTGTTAATAATCTATGGATAATTATGAAAAAAGGGGGAAAACTCAGTCAGACATAGCAGAAGTTATCAGAAAAAAATTAGAGGCACATAAAAGACAGGAAACTTTTGAGAAATTAGAAGAACCGAAGAAAAGAGAAGCAATTCCAATTCCTAGGAAGCCAGTTAAACCTCTCCTTAAAAGACAGGAAACTTTTGAGAAATTAGAAGAACCGAAGAAAAGAGAAGCAATTCCAATTCCCAGGAAGCCAGTTAAACCTTCCCTTAAAAATAAAGAAGTTATTAAAAAAAATGGCAAAAAGAAGAGCAAGTTACTAGCTATCATAGTCATATCAATTTTTATTGTTTTTCTGGCACTGTTACTTTTAATACTCTTTTTGGTGTATTCCAATCCGGTGGAGAGTGAAAGAGAATTGGAATCCGCGTTAGCTGAAATTATTATTGTAAATGAGGAATATGCAGTAGTCACTCTTGACGATTCTGTTAATTTAGAAGAGATTATTAGGGTTAATATTAGTTTTATTGCATTCGATAATGCAGAATATCCATATTATCCGGATTATGTTAACCGGAAGTATAAATTGTATGCAGGTGATATAGGATTAGAGGGCTTTGAAAATATTAACTCTGTTAATATTTATTTAGAGTATGGGCAGACTCAAAACGACACTCCTGTTATTCTTCCT
>MFWN01000056.1:0-147 GCA_001786395.1 Candidatus Pacearchaeota archaeon RBG_13_36_9 | reverse complement strand
AATACAACAACCAATAAAACTCTTCTTGGCGGTGGAGGCGGTGGAGACAATGGTGGGGGTGGAGGAGGAGAGTGTACAAGTACATGCGTTAGTTTAGGATATAAATGCGGGAACTGGACAATTTGCGGAGTACTCAGAAACTGTGGG
>MFWN01000055.1:17636-23627 GCA_001786395.1 Candidatus Pacearchaeota archaeon RBG_13_36_9 | reverse complement strand
AAACAAGGAAAACCACTATTGGAAACTATGAAAGGTTATTTGATATAAAGCGTTACCAGGTACTATGAGCAATTTTTCTAGAAAAAATTGGGATGTTAAGTTTCAGGGCTTACTTAACATTGTCATGCAACACAGCAAACATTTTAAGCCTAATTTCTAAGTATTAATATGGTTAATGGTAAGAACAAGATGGAAAAACAAAAAAGCCCTAACTGGGAATTAATTCAAAAAACAGATGAAAATCTCCCTCTTCAGGAGAGAGTTCTTGAAGCAATTGGCAATATAAGGGAAAAATTTCCATATAGCGAGCCTTTCCCAACACAACCCTATAATACCAAAGATGCTAAATTTAGTTTAGTTGTTCCAAAAATTGGCTGGACAGGTGTTGAAGAAGTAGAAGCAGTTGTTGATTATTCAACACAATATAGGGCAGAAGGTTTAGGGTGGAAGATTATCCGCGGAACAAATGATACTTCAGGCACAATCGGCAGGCAAACAATAATAGCCTGGCACGAAAAATAAATGTAGTTGATTTTGAAGAAAGCATTATTTTCTTGAAAAGATAACCTTTTATATCTTATCTTCTTTAAATAATAGATGAAAAGAGAAGTGATAGTTTTGCTTTTGTTAGGAATATTATTAATTTTGCCTTTAGTCTTTGCTAAGGAACAAGTTCAAACTTATTCTGGGTTCAATAGATTTATTGATACTGTTAGATTGGCTTTTTCAGGAGGAGATAATGAAGTTCGATTGGCATTGGAAATTAGAGAGAAAGAAGTAAATTCAGCGATAACTAATGTTCAAAATCAAGGAGAAGATAAGGCAATTCAAAATTTAGAAAGAGCAAAAGAAAAACTTCAGATTGTGCAGGAAAAAGTTTCTTTAGAAACATCAGAAGAAATTAAAACCAATGTCGATGAAATTATTGATAAAGTAAATAAAGAGGAAAATCTCCCAGAAGAATTTGATGAATATATTTTAGAAGAAGAAAAAACACAGCTTACAGCAGTTCTTACTGAAAAAACTTATGAATACTGTAGCGAACTTGCAAAAGAAGATTTTGCTTTAATGTTAAAAGAGGAAGAATGTAATCCTGAAACTGCTCCTGAACCACTTAAAGAGGATTTAGAAAAATTAAAAGACCTTCAAGAAAGGATGTTTGTTCAATTAATGTTAGAAATTAGAAGTTGTATAGATGACCCTGGAACCTGCAATTGTGAGAATAATGTTGATGATGGACAAAAGGCAAAATGCGAGAAAATGGTTGCTCTTGCTATTAAATGCGAATATAAGGATGATGAAGCATCTTGCAATGAATTAGAATCTATGAAACCTAAAAAAGGAGACAGTTTTGCAGAAAGTTTTGTTCCTGATTTCTTAATGAATTTGTTTAAGGAAAAAGAATATATGATTGGTTATAATATAGATCATTCAGATGGTGTTCCTGAAGAGTGCTGGGATGAAAATGATAACCCAGAATGTGAACAATATGATTATTTAAAAGAGACAAAAGATGATTGGGATGAATATGGGAATTACATAGGAAAAAGACCTAAAAACAAAGAACCAACAATGAGGGAATCAATCCCTCAATGTTTTGACGAAAATGATAATTTCTTAGAAGAAAAATGCGGAAAAATTACTGTTGTTAGAAATGAGGAAGGTTTAGTGAATTATATTATTGAAAATGAGATTAATGGTATTTTAGGAAAGTTTGAAAACAAATCAAAACAAGAGGTAATACGGGATACAATTGATGAAGGCAACTGGAGTGTAGATGGGGGTAATTGGACAATTGATGATGGTCAAAATCAGGTACAAAATAGGGCTTGGCAAATAAAACAAGAGATTGATGAGATTAAAAATCAAATTGTAGAAAGAACTTTTGCACCCGGAACTTATGATACTGGAGATTCTGCAAACGATGTTAAAAATGTTGTTGTTGAAGGGGGTGGGGGCACTGGAAGTGGTGGATTAAAACCTGAAGTTAAGAAGGAGGTTGTAGGAAGTGGTAGAGGAGATGATGGATTGCAGCCAGAAGTAGAAACAAATGTTGCTTCCGGGGGATATGGAGGCAATAATGTGATTGATGAAGGAGACTCTGGCAAGAATGAGGTTGTTGAAACAGTTGAGGAAGGAACAAACACTGTTGATCCTTAAAATTACATTTTTCTCTAAAATATTGTCATGTTTTTATCAAAATATTTAAATAACTCTTAAAAAGGAATATTTATATGTGGAAGATGATTAATAAGGGTATGAAAGAGAAAATGGTAAAATATTCAGTTGTTGTTCCTGTATATAATGAAGAAGGAAACCTGCTGAAATTAGATGCAGAGATTAAGGAAGCTATGCAGAAGCTTGGAGCCTACGAAGTTATTTACGTTGATGATGGAAGTACAGATGGCTCTCTCAATGTTCTGAAACAGCTTAAAAATGCACTGATAGTAGAATTAAACAGGAATTACGGCCAGGCTACTGCCTTGGATGCAGGATTTAAGCTTGCCAGGGGAGACTATGTTATAAGTTTGGATGCGGACCTTCAAAATGACCCGGCAGACATCCCTGCTATGTTAAAAAAACTTAATGATGAAAACCTGGATGTTGTAGCTGGGTGGAGAAAAGACAGGAAAGACAAACTCTTGGTAAGAGCATTGACAACAATAGGAAGAGCTATGAGGAAAACACTCATAGCTGACAAAGTTCATGACACTGGATGCACCTTAAGAGTATACAGGAAAAAGGCAGTCAAGAATCTTGACCTAACAGGAGAAATGCATCGTTATATTCTTGCTTATTTAAGATGGAAAGGGTTCAGGATAGGCGAACTGGTTGTAAATCATCGCCCCAGGCATTCTGGACAAACCAAATATGGCTATAAAAAATCTGTTAAAGGGTTTATTGACCTGATTTATGTCTGGTTTATTGACAAATACTCGCAGCGCCCTCTTCATATTTTTGGAGCCATAGGACTGTTTAGTTTTCTTGCAGGAATAACAATAACAATATGGCAGATAGTAATGAAATTATTTTATGGCCTTGATTTAAGCAACAGCGCATGGTTTGTCCTTGGCTTCTTTCTCATAATCACCGGCATATTGTTATTTTCATTCGGAATTGTAATAGACCTGTTAATGAAAATCCATTATAACACCTCGCCTTATGAAAAAAGATACAATGTAAGAAACATCTGGAGCGCCTAAGAAAATTTTAATTTTAAACCTCAGAAATGCATCCAAGAGCATTTCTGAAGGCCCTAAAATTCCTCTGAAGGAATTTTTTGGCTATGAGTTTCAGAAGGTGGGGGGATGGGAGAATGGAGAAAGAAAAACTTAAAAACACCGTTTCTGTATCCTATTTGGGGGTGATTCTTTAAACATTTTCAAGTAAAAATGACTAATAAAACACTTATCTGCACAACAGCAGGAAACACTCTTTTAGATAGAGACTCTTTTACTTACTTAAGAGTCAGTGGAAATACTTTTACTCCCCAAAAGGCCAAGAACATTAAGAGGGGAGATATGGTTTTATATCACAAAGAGCATGTGGATAAGACTCTCGAAGAAGTTGAAGAGTATCTTTTGCAAGAAGATCAAAGGTATGTTAACGCCAAAAATATGCTTTTTGAAAGAAATAGGATGGGAGTTTATGTTCCTAGATTAAGAACAGGCTTATGGAGGGGGGTTCCAGAAAGGATAAGAAATAAGTATCAGGACCTTGAACAAAGGGCATTGCAAGAAAGTCCTGATTTCGAGCATGAAGATTATTCAGATATGAACCGAAGAATACAGATTGCCTTGCAAAACGACTATCAAAGAGGGGGACCTGAACCTGTGACTTCTTCTGCTACCAGGAAATGGCTTATAGATACTGTTGCTCCTGATAACTGGAATATGTTTAAGGCTTTATCAACAATAAATCCTGAATCTGAGAGTTTTTATAATGATTACATATTTAGCATATCACATCCAAATGATGAACCTGATTTTACAAATAATCTTTATGATGCCTATAAGTTATTTGTCGGAATAAGGAGGGGAATAATGAGGTATATAGCCGGTCCAAAAGGGAGGGGTATGGGAAGTAATGGTTCTCCTAATGCGAATGGAAGAAGATTCTCACTTGGGCCAGAGATTGATATTGTTTTAAGATATGTTTTAGATGAAATTGATGACAGAAGGATTGTGGCAGCAGTCACAGGTGTTAGAGAAGTTGAATATCAAATAGGTCGGGGATATAACACAAGAGGAGCTAAATTAACTGCAGGTATTGTGAATGGAAGGCAGGAGCCAGAAGAGGTTAGAGTAAAAAATATTTTTGATGTTATAAACGAAGATGATATTATTAATTCATTAGTTGCAGATACTATTTCGGCATATGCTGAGAAAAGGTTTAATAGTGAAATGCTTGAGGGTGGAAATATTAAAGGAGAAAACGAAATACATTATGTAGTTGGAAAGTTTTTTAATGAGCTAGATGATTTTACAGGTTTTTCTAAAAAGAAGGCTGATAGAATTAATGTATTCAAGAAAATGAAGGGAGTTGACAGGCATGAAAATGGTATAAACGAAGAAAGAAAGGTGTGGCTTGATGGCTTAGCAGAGAAAGTATTCAGAGAAGTTGTTGATGGACCAAGTAAGGTTATTGATATTGAGAAATCTTATATTATTCCAAGGGGGGTGAGATTTTTGATAGATAGCATGAATAGAGTTCCGGATGTTGTAAGGGATTTTTTAAATATTTCACTAAAGATAAATCTTTCAGATTTGAGTAAATATAAGAGGGAGGAGCTGGTTAAAAGAAGAAGAAAATTAAAAAAAGTTATAGTGGAAGATTACATGGTTGACCCTGAGGTAGGGAAACAAAGGATGTCTCGGCAAAGTATCAAGGACAATATTATTCAAGAGTATGTGGTTGATTATGGAAGGTTACCACATTTTAGTACAGTGGAATGGGAAAAATATATTGCAGATTTTATTAAAAGAAAGGTTATATTACCAATCAGTCCTAATGAGGAAAGAGAGATAGTAAAACAAGGCGGCTTTGAAGACCTCTTGGATTTAAGCTGGATGTAAAATGAAAAACATACTTATTTTGAATTACGAGTTTCCTCCGCTGGGGGGTGGGGGTGGAGTAAGAAAAGCTTAAATACAAGCTAGTATTTATGCTTCTAGCCTTTAAAGGGAAATTGAGTTCTGATAAATTTTGGAAAATGACAAAGAAAACACCTATAGAGGACATTCTTTTTAAGCATTCTCTTATGAGAAAGCAGGCATTAACTGTTTGCAGAGATTATGGAATTAAAACAGCAGAGGAGCTGTCCACTTATTACATGTCTGCCTTTAGAATAGGGGGGAATTCCAGAGACCCTAGGTCCAACAAATATCCCGGGAAACTGGTTTTAAATTACTTGGAAAGATGCTTAAAAAAAGTCGGGCTGTCCTTTTCTCCAGAGCATCCTCAATTTCAAGCAGGGCATGGCACTCCTCATATAATCTATGGCAGGAAGAATATTAAAGATGACCTTTTAGATGCAATGAAAGAATTAAGAAGAGATGCTACAAGAGGAGGAATTGCCCGCCATGCCAAAAAAGCCCTGATTTCCCAATTACTGCCTTATGAAAAATATAAAGGAAAGAGATTACTGAACGCCTACACCTTTGCACACTCTGTTTTTGACACAAGAACAATAAAGCCATTTTTTGAAGAGTTTATTGAAGAAGGAAAAGCAGAGAAAATTGAAACAGAAAAAGGGGTTTTTTACAGAGCCAAATAAACCTCTAAAATCACCTCTTTTTTCTATTACAACAATCCTTAAAAAACCTGTATTTCTAGCATAATCATGCCTAAAGGAAAAAGAATTTTAATGCTTAACTATGATTTTCTGAGGGCGGGGTGGGTGGAGAAAGATGAAGAGAAACCTTAAATACTTCAATAATATATAATAATAAACCCGAAAGGAAAGAAGAGTTCTGACTGAAAATGAAAAGA
>MFWN01000055.1:14127-17599 GCA_001786395.1 Candidatus Pacearchaeota archaeon RBG_13_36_9 | reverse complement strand
GTTTAATGTCCTTTTTAATAGAATCAGGAATCCCTCACTTAGAAAGCTTGGAACTTTGTAAAGAAGAGTTTCCCAATTATGATCCTGAATTCTCAGAAATAATCATCACTTTAAATGAAGGAAAGGAAGAAGACAAAACTCTGGCGTCTATTGATTCTGATTTATATTTAGAAAGCCTTGACGCAGCAATTTCAGATGATTCCATCAGACTAAGTAAGATTATGTCTCCTTATAAGGGGTCTTTTTTCCCTGACTTTGTACCAATGTTTATTATGGGCATGATACAGGGAACAGTGCCTGAACTAATGAAAGAATTAAGTGAAAAAATTTTAAAGAAAATACCCCATGAGGTGCCAGAAGATTTTCAGGGAAGTAATGAAGTATTATTTTACAAATATCTCGGAGAAAATTGTGAAAAGTACAGAAAGTTGATTGATGCATTAACAGATAAGAGAGTTGTAAGTTTAGAACACCCTTCAAAAGAGATCTTTGATGGTTTAGTATCAATAGTAAAGGGAAATGATACTCTTTCTAATGCTATGCGAATCTACTTTAAATCATTTCCGAAGTATCAACAAAAAGTGGTTGAGAATGCAGAGAAGTGCCAGCTAATGAATTTTTTACTTCCAAAACTCTCAGACTACTTAAGATTAAGAGACTCCTTAAGAAAACATTACTATCTAATGTAAATTCTAAAAAACAACCTTTAAAAATCCCATTTCTATACTCTTTTCAGAGGTGATTCTTTAAATGTTTAGAGTGAAAATGACTAAGAGAAAACAATTTTCACTTTCCAAATATTATAAGTAGGATAGCGAAGTGGAAATTGTTTTGAAAAAGAATACTTATTTTAAACTATGAGTTTCCTCCGCTGGGAGGGGGGGCAAGCCCAGTCTCATATGAAATAGCCAAAGGCTATACAAAACTAGGGCATAAAGTTAGTGTTGTAACAATGCATTACAAAGGCCTGCCTTTTGAAGAAGAAAGGACAATCTTCACACTCTCCTAAAAAATTCTGACATTCAGTAGTTTGCCTAAATCTGCTATTATGCTTTTTATTTGATTAAGATTGGATTTTATATAGTCTTGGTTTACCATAAATCCTTCGTAAGAAGTTCTGTTCCTGTAGTCTCTCATTTCTTGCAGAAAAATCCTTATTGATTCGCTAAATGAGTATGTTTTGCATATGTAATCGATTAGCTCTTGGTGCGCACCCTCTCCTTTTGTTTTAACTCCATTAACTAACGCCAGAGATTCCATCAATTTGTGGAGAATATCATAATAATCTGTCAATGTATTTGTTGGATATTTATATATCTCTGTTTTGTTTAATCTCTCAAATGTTACTTTAGCCATTTCTATTAGCGCTTTTGACTTCTGGTAATCTGGTTTTATTTTCATTATCATTCGAATGCTTCTAAATATCCATATAAGACACAGCCGTTTAGAATATTGTTTTTTAGCTCTTTTGGGTAATTATTAAAATTATCATTAAAATGAATTTCTATTTTTCGCTTTAAAGCTCTTTCAAACCTATCTAGATTGATCTCTTGTTTTTTAGACTCAATAAAAATGTCAATATCGCTTTCTTCTATATCTTCACCTCTGCAATAAGACCCGAAGAGGATAATTACCTTTGGCATATACTTGTCTCTAAGAAAACTTATTAATCCTGAATTATAAACTTTTAAAAGGTTGTGTATCATCTTTTGTTGTTTATAAGAAAGATTTTCCAGATTCGCTTTATAGCTGGGAAAATTTCTTTTGCCCTTTTTTTCAATAGTCTCGCTTATTATCCCTTCTTTTTTTAGAGAGACCAGATATTTCTTTGTAGAGGTATGTGCAAGTCTTGATTTTTTGCTTATTTCAATTAAGTAATGGGGCTTTGTAGGCTCATCAAAAAATATTTCCGCAACTTTCATAGTACTACAATTTTGTAACATGTATTACATAAATGTAACATATATTTAAACCTTTCTCTCTTCTCTTTCTTTTATTCTTCCCTTTATTTTTTCCCTTATCCCAATTTTAGTTTTTATTCCTTTTTTCTCCCTTTTTCTTTCTCTTAGTATCCCAATAGGGAGTTTTGCACTTTGGGCATACTTTAGGCTTTTCAGTTGTCCGAGGAATCCATTTGTGAGTGCATCTCTCGCATGTATACTCATACAGTGTTATTTGTTTCTGCCCCATTTTATAATCCTATTTTATCAATTTATATTACTATAATAATAGAGCATAGGAAATATTTAAAGACCCCGCAAGAAATCCAACCCTTTTAAGGGAAGGATGAATTGCGGCAAGTATTTATTTCTTGATTGATTATAAAAAGTGAGTTAGTTGTAACTCACCGTAACCAGTCGTAGTTAGAACTTTCTCATAAATAAACTTTTGCTTTCGCTTAGCGGAAGCTCTGGAGGAAAAATGCAAACCCAAATAACAATAAACCAATACAAATCTTACGGAAGTTCTGTAGGAAACAATCTGAAATCAATTCAGATAACAACTAAATACAGATACCAAATGCTAAGAAAAGACCATCTAAAAGTTTGTTGTAAGGTAGCAATTGAAGAAGCATGCAAGAGATAGAAAATAGAGCTGGTTATCCTGAAAGTTTTGCCCGAACATTCTCACTTGATTGTTGATTGCCCAAGAACAATTTCAGATGCAAAGCTTATGCAAATAATAAAGGGGCTCTCTTCTTATATCTTATTTAGGTTATACCCTGAGTTTAGAAAAATATATCGCAATGGAGAGTTTTGGAACGATGGATACTTTTGTGCTAGTTGTGGAAGTGATTTTGAGAAAGCATTGAAGTATATCGAAAATCAGGAGCTACATCATTCATGTTAAGGACGCCCTGCTTTTTGCCGAAGGCAAAAAGTTGCCCGAAGGGCAACCCTTTAGGGCATGTGAGGATGTCACATACCATGTATTCCTTTAGTATATTACCATAGGTATATAAAACAAGCCAGGAGCAAAAAATGAAATACTGCTTTTATTGCAATGAATCTATTGAAGAACATTCTCCTAATGAGTTGTGGTGCATGACTCTGACAAAAAAAGGAAACAAGATTATAGAATTTGAAGCATTTCATCTAAAATGCTGGAAGCAGTTCTTGAAAGATAACGGGGTTAATATAGTTGAGAGAGACAACATAAATCCTTAAAAAACCCAAAATTCTAGCATAATCATGCCAAACCCTAAGAAAATTTTAATGTTAAACTATGAGTTTCCTCCGTTGGGGGTAAAACAAAGAAAATTAGTTTCTTTTAGTATTACAGAATTTGCTTTGTTTTATTAGGGGCAAGCCCAGTATCATATGAAATAGCCAAAGGCTACATAAAATTAGGCCATGAAGTAAGTGTTGTAACAATGCAAAGACTTAAATACTCTATAAACTATTAGTTTATAACTATAAACTTAAAGTATACAGCAAAATGGCAAAAAATGATAAATCCCGCAAAGAGATTC
>MFWN01000055.1:297-14024 GCA_001786395.1 Candidatus Pacearchaeota archaeon RBG_13_36_9 | reverse complement strand
AGAGTCTGACCGATTTGTTAAGCTTATTCCTGCCGGCGAAGGAAAGACAAGCACCTACAAAGTAAGATTAAACTGGGAAAATCCATTGGTTGAAAAGAATCTTGCCACCCTGCTTTTAGAAGAGGCTATAAAAAACCAAAGATGGCTTGATAATTTTGCAGGGTTAAAGGACAAAGTAGACTTTCTTGTCTTATATGGCAGCATACTCCACTCACCAAAAGACGCTAAAGATATTGATATTTTAAGCGTAGTAAAAAATAAGAGGCAATTTATAGAGATCGATAAGGCAGTATCTAAAATTCAGCTGGCGCAAATTAAGAAAATTCATGAGGTAGGGTTTACAAAAGAGGAATTCAGGCATGAGTTAGCTGTGCAAAAAAATAAGGCATTTCTGGATGCTGTTGAAAAGGGTACAGTTTTGTTTGGCCAGGAAAATTTTATTAAATTCATAAGAGATTTAAATAAGCTTTACCTTGGATAAAAATGGAAAAGAACGAAGTTAAAAATTGTTTTAAAAGCGGGATAAAAGACTCCGGAGCTGGCAAGAAACACAAGGGACTCGTTATTAAAAAGCCGGATGATGCGCTGGCTAAAAGATATTTGGAAAAAGCCAAGAAGAACCTGGAATTATGTGAGCTCTACAAAAACAACGGGTTTGAATATATGATACCAGAAGCCTGGTATTACACTCTGTACTATTGTGCCCTGGCAATACTTTCCAAATTCGGAGTTGAAAGCAGAAACCAGAGATGCACAGCATCTTTCCTGAAGTATATTAAAGACAAAGGGCTGATTGACTATAATGAGGAATTTATCAGCAGGATAATGGTATATGCTGACAAAGAAGAAATATCAGATGTAGATGAAAGAGAGGAAGCAAGGTACGGCCCTTACATAGAAAGCGAAGAAGTAAGCCGCCAATATAGCCGCAGAATTGAGATTTGCAGGCAGGCAATATCAGAAGCAGAAGAACTGGTATATTTAGATAAAGAGCTTAAAGTTCCAGAAGAACTTTTGCAGTAAAATTCCTTCATTCCTGCAGTCATTCTAATATAGTCCACCACAACAAACATTTTTATGAAAATTTTAATGATTAACCTCAGAAATGCATCCAAAGGCATTTTTGAAGCCCTAAAATTCCTCTGAAGGAATTTTTTGGCTATGAGTTCCCTCCGCTGGGGGTAAAACAAAGAAAATTAGTTTCTTTTGGTATTACAGAATTTGCTTTGTTTTATTAGGGGCAGGCAATGCAACTTACTGCCTCTTAAAAGAATTTTCAAAATACAAAGACTTATAAAGATTGTAACCATTAATATCTTATGCCACAGGGAGGCTATAAACCTGCTTGCAGGACCCTGAGATGTGTACCCCGTTATTACTTTGGTAATGCGGGTTTTTTTTAAAATGAACAAAAGAGTTTGTGTCTATATAGATGGTGCCAATTTCTATGGGGGTTTGAGGTCAATTAATCAAAGATATACTGATGAAAAATTTGATTTTGAAAACTATATAAAATACTTAACAAAAAATTGCTCTCTGATAAAAATTTATTATTACAACGCCTCACTAAAACAGCAATTGAATAAAGAACCTTTTAGAAGGCAGCAAAAGTTATTTTCAAGATTAAGAAAAATGAAAAATTGTGAGGTTATTTTATGCAAGAGGAAGCCTAGGATTAGCGAGGAAGGTGAAGAGTATCATATAATAAAAGGAGATGATGTTTGTTTAGCTCTTGATATGTTAGGTGATGCTTATGAAAATAAATATGATAAGGCAATTCTTATAAGCAGTGATGGAGATTTTGCTCCATTAATTGAAAGAGTGAAAAAATTGAAAAAAGAAGTGGATATTTGTTATTTTGCCGAGTGTGTTTCTGATAATCTTATAAATCTTTCAGACAATAAGCATACCATCAGTAAAAAAATAGTAAAGAGATTTTTTTATGTAGAAAGAAAGAAAAAACAAGAGAACAAGATTCCCCCAGAGAAATCTGCAAATCAGAATGCAGTTCAAAAATAATAGTTCTCCACAACAATAAACATTTTCTCGCATATTTTTCATTACAACTATCTTTAAAAGTTATGCATTTCTAGATATTTTCATGCCTAAAGGAAAAAGAATTTTAATGCTTAATTAAGTGTTGTAACAATGCACTATAAAGGCCTTCCGAAATATGAAGAGAAAGAAAGAATAAAAATATACAGAAAACTTTAAATATATCAAAATAGATATAGTTATATACTAAAAATAATATAATATAAAATGCTTACCAAAACCCAGGTGGGAATACTAAAAATATTTGCCTCAAAAATCAATAAGCAGTTTAGCATAAATGAAATCGCAAATATTCTAAAAAAACCATATCCTCTAATCCACAGCTCAATTAAAAGGCTTCTGGAAGAGGGGCTTATTATCTCAGATGAAAGAAAGCTATTATCAATAAATTACAGCAAAAATTTCCCCGAGCTTGCATTTATAGAGTCTCAGAGGGCAAAAGAAAGATTATCCAAACAGAAATCTGTCTCCTTGTTTATAGAAGACTGCTTAAATGAGATTAAAAAAGATTTTTTTGTTTTCTTGATATTCGGCTCATTTGTGGAAAAAAACAGCTTCAGGGACATTGATATTCTAATAATAACTGACAAAAAGGAAGATATTGGAAAAATAGAAAAGATTATCTCTAACATAGGCTCAAATTTTTCTTTTAAGCTGGACTTAAATGTTATCTCAACAGAAAGTGCTTATGAAATGTTGTTAAAAAGAGAACAATTAAATACACTAAATGAGTCTTTAAACAAACACCTGATAGTTTTCGGGGGAGAAAACTATTACAGGATTATAAAAAATGCTAGGAGATAAGCAGATAGATGAAGCCAAGAGAAATGCAATCAAAAGCATAAACAAAGGAGAAATAATAAAAACCAGTGACATTAGATATACAGACTTTTTTGTAAAAAATTCCAAAGATTCTTCAGATTCTGCAAAAGCCCTATTTGAAATTTCTACAAATGAAAAGGTAAGAGAGTTAATGGGCTTTTCAAGTTTTAACGGATTTTTATGGGTTATAAATGCCAGTTATTATTCAATGTTTTATATAGCAAGGGCGCTGCTGGAAAGCATAGGGGTTAAAATAAAGACAGATGAATCTATACATTTTCATGTGTTCAACGCTCTCGTTTATTACTTTTATTCTAATGGGAAACTGGAAAGGCATTTTATTGAAGATTTCCAAGATGCAGGGCAGGAAGCCTCCCAGGCTCTTGGAAAAGAAAAGGCAAAAGGGCTTATCGAAGACTACTCAAGTGAAAAAGAGAAACGGTCAAGATTTACTTATGAGATGGGGGAAATTGCCTTGAAAAACAAGGCAGAAACTTCCTTAAGCAGGGCGAAGAAGTTTAATGAAGAAATAAGGAAACTTTTGAAAAAATAGCTTTCTACAATAACTATCTTTAAAAGTTATGCATTTCTAGATATTTTCATGCCTAAAGGAAAAAGAATTTTAATGCTTAACTACGAGTTTCCTCCGCTGGGGGGATAAAAAGAAAACTTTATTAATGTCTTTATAATAACTACTTTATGAATAATAAAACAAGAGTTTCTATTTTTATCGATGGAAGTAATTTTTACTATAGCACTGCTAAAAAAGGGATGAGGGTAGATTTTCAAAAATTTATAGAAGAACTAGCAGGGTCTAGAAAATTAATTACTGCTTTTTACTATGTAGCCCCTTTGGATATAAGTGAAGATGTTAATAAATACTGGAAACATCAAAAGTTTCTGGATATGTTAAGAAAAATTAAGAAATTTAAAGTTGTATTATGCACCTTAAAGAAAATAAAAACAGCAGAAGGAAGCTTTATTTACCTTGTAAAAGGCGATGATGTTCATTTGTCCCATGATTTATTAATGGGAGCTGTTGATAATTTATACGATACTGCCATCATTGTTAGTGGGGATGAAGATTTTATGCCTATTATTAAAACAGTAAGAGAAAGATACAGGAAAAAAGTTGAAAATGCTTATTTCAGTAAAAGTTCCTCTTATAATCTAAGAAGAGCCTGCGATAGTTCAATACCTCTCGATAAAATTCTCTCAAAAATAATTGAAAATCAGAAAGAGCATTAAAGGGCTCAGTATTGTCAGAGACCATACTGAGCAATTAACAATATAATATGTATTTAAAGGTATATAAAACTTACGATTTATATTTATGAAAATAACCCTTCTTTTTCACAACAACAAACTTTTTGGCTACGAATTTCCTCCGTTGGGGGTAAAACAAAGAAAATTAGTTTCTTTTAGTATTACAGAATTTGCTTTGTTTTATTAGGGGCAGGGAATGCAACTTACTACTTGCTTAAAAAGAAAGATTTATAAATACTGATAAATCAATAATATTATAGATAAATCAATAGATAGAAAATGGTAAAAATAGAAAGAAAACAAAAGCATGGATTTGGTTCATTCGGAGCCATGGAATTATCAATGTTAGAAGGGACTATAATAAGCTCATTTTTTCCAGAAGGAGAAGATATGACTATTAAAGATATAATTGAAAGAACAGATTACTCTTATGAGAGGGTTAACACCGCTTTAAAGTCCCTGGTTGAAAAAGGGATTATACAAGAGAAAAAAGTGGGAAAAACATTAGTTTATTCTCCTGACTTAAATAATTTATATGTTGAAAGTATGGGGTTTAATGCTTATATGTTAGAAAGAGAGATAGAATTTATAAAAAAACATAAAAACTTGTATAGGGCTATTAAAGAAATTGAAGAAAATCCTTATGTCTGGGGGATTATTTTATTTGGAAGTTATTCAAAAGGTTTAGAAACAAAACAAAGCGACATAGATATTGTTTGCATTGCTTCTAAAAAGGAAGAAGTTAAACGATTTCTTGAATCATTAAAGCATAAATATGATATTAAATTTGCTCCAGTTATATTACCTTTACACGAATTACCAAATATAAGAAAAGATAATCCTGAATTATGGAATGATTTAAAGATGTATGGAATAGCATTTAAGGGAGGGGATTCTGTTTATTATTGGATGTATCAAAATGAGGGCAATTGAATGGTATATTAAGCAGGGGCAGTTGGCAAAAGATAATTCCTATAAAAGCCTTGCAAATAAATTCCTGCAAAAAGCCAGACAGAATCTTATAACCATGAGTCTCCTTTCTGATTTAAACAGCAACAAGAAAGCAAGAGAATTATTAAAAGTTCCAAAAGAATATGATTCAAATGAATGGGTAGCCATCTGTGGATATTATGCTATGTATACTGCTGCACTTTCTTTATTAGCCGAAATCGGGTATAGAAGCAAAAATCACACTGCAACACTTTGCGTTTTAGAGGAATTTTTCGTTAAAAAGAAAATTCTGGATTCAGATGCCCTGTTATTGCTTAAATCCGCAATGTTCCACAAAGAAGAAATTGAAAAGCTTTCGGATGCAAGGCATAAAAGAGAAATAGCTCAATATAGCATAACAAAACAGACAACAAAAACAATTGCAGAGAAAATAAAAAAAGATGCTTACGAATTCATTAGTAAATGTGGGGAAATACTTGAAGGCAAATAACAAAACCCCTAAAACACATTCTTATATTCTACAACAACAAACGTTTTTAAGCCCTTGTTCTAAGTATTTTCATGCCTAAAGCAAAGAAAATTTTAATGCTTAACTATGAGTTTCCTCCGCTTACATAAATTGTCCTTGTATCTTATTTTTTTGAATTCTTCTGTACATCTTTTTCAGGACATTCTAATGTACAAATGTTCTCTCCATACTCTTTAAGAAACTCAGAATTATCTGAGTAATGAGGGTTATTGTTTATTACATTGCAAAAACCATTAAAGTTCTTGCATTTACTAAATCCCCATCCTGAAATTAGATTCAAAAGAGTATTATCTTCACCATATAATTCTATTATCACTTCTGTGAATGTTTCAGGAGTATCGATACACCCATCATTATCTGCATCTAAGCCATTGGGATTTTCATAAGGGCAATTATCTACTGAACTGCATATTCCATCACCGTCTATATCATTTAATGGGTCATTAAGGCAAGGGTCACACCAGAATCCGATTCCATCTCCATCAAAATCTTCTTGGTCGGGATTATAAACATATAAACAATTATCGCAGATATCTCCTACAAAATCATTATCTATATTAGTTTGTTCTGGATTGTAAACAGCTGCACAATTATCGCATAACCACCCAATTCCATCTCCATCCCCATCCTCTTGGTCTGGATTTTCGGAATGGGGGCAGTTATCACATGCATCGCCATAGTTATCAATATCACTATTGGTTTGTTCAGGGTTATATATCTCGGGGCAATTGTCAACATTGTCATTTATTCCATCTTCATCTGAATCAATTATGTTGAGAGGATGCCAATCAGTACCATATTCAAAACCCCATTCTCCATAAATTCTGTAGAAATAAGGATATCCAGGATTACTCTTAAAGTCTGACCAATAATTCCCGATATTTGAAAGATTCCAATAATTTTTTTGAACAGGACTTTCATATTCTACATATATATTCTGCGTGTTATTGAAAGAATTATTCCAAAATAAATTATTCCAGGATATTGAACTGTCTCCTATATCCATCATTATCCCAAAATCATTTGATTCTATTGTATTCTCTGTTACCTGATTGTATTGACATGCTGATATTAATATTCCTACTTCATTCCTCTCAATTGTATTTCTTGATAAATTATTATAAAAACTCCACAATAAATTTATTCCAATATCATCATGACCATTAGAATTCGATTTAGATACATTATTATTTATAATCTGATTGTTATAACTCTTTCTTAAAACAATATTTTGTGAATTCTCAAACAATCGGTTTCCTAACAAGAGATTATCAAAGGCTCCATTAGCCATTATACCATTTACCTTGTTGTATTTGCAAGTATTATTAACTATTTCTCCTTTATTACTTGGAG
The DNA here is from genome assembly GCA_001786395.1 of Candidatus Pacearchaeota archaeon RBG_13_36_9. Lineage (GTDB taxonomy): Archaea > Nanobdellota > Nanobdellia > Pacearchaeales > GW2011-AR1 > MFWN01. The sequence continues at coordinate 7,048 of MFWN01000055.1, read as the reverse complement.
AGAGCATTATTCCATACCAAGAATTATTTTTTAATAGATTATTGAGCAATACAATTCCAAAATTATACTCTGAGGATATTCCAACATCAAACTCTTGCACAATACAATTTTTTATTTTATCACTATTCTTAGCGGTAATAATTCCAAAGCCTGTTTCTATGTAACCTTCATCAGCTGGATGTAATCCTTTAGAACTTCCACTAATCAAGTGTCCAGCACAATCAAGAGAAATGTTGTCAGCACCAATAATAATCCCGTCTTTACTACAACCAACTAAATCATAATTCATAGTTTGTGATTCAACTAAAGTATCACCACATTCGCATCTTGTTGTTCCTCCGCAAAAACCCGCTGGAAACTCTTCTTTTAAAATATTCAAACTTAAATCAATTGGGTAAATTATGTAATTATCTTCACTAGCTGAAGCTTTCAAATAAATGGATCCATTATAAAAATCAGGCGAACAATTCTCTGGGATTTCTATGTTGAAATTTATGTTAAACTCCGCTCCAGGATTTAAATACAATCCCGGATCAAGAATAGGTTGCCATTCATTATTTTCGTAATTTGCAGAGATTGGGGTGTATCCATAACCATTTGAATTAATTGAGTTCGCTGAAGAGTATTCCCCGATTACAGCATAGTAATTGAGATTAGAGGAATTAAGCAGTCCTGTTTCAAAACATCCTCCCGAGTCATTTGCAGCCAAATTTTGTGCTGAGATATCAAATTTTAATTGTATGGAGCTCCAGTAGTCGAAATTATTCCTTATAAGCAGACTCTTTGAATAAAGTGTCTTATTCGAGTAAGAACTCCCCAAATGAAAGTCCTGAGAACTTATCCCAACCCTAACGACCGGATTAAAAAACCAATAATCCTTAAAAACTATTCCCTGATCAGCAGGATATCTTCCATAAGGAATTATAGATAGGGCATATCTCTCATAAATACTTTCTGGACCTCCCACTGTATAATTGCACTCATAATTTTTCCAGTTATCTCCATATTCTCTAGTATAGATGCAATCACTTATCTTATCTTCCCCAAGGTAAAAGCCCGCACCCCCTATTTGCCCTGCTGTTTGTGAAATAAGCTTTATTTTATAGTAGATTGTTTCATTTTCAAAGAGGTAGTTTGTAATCCTTTGTATTTCATAATTTTCAGGCCCAAATATCTTTTTATCAACGATTTCAAATTCAGGGTTTGGATTATCAATTATTTGCGAAGAATATTCTATTGGCCCTGAAAAGGCGCCTGTATTTTCAAGACTATCAAAAATAATGGACCTAAACAATGCGCCATGCTCAGAAAGGTTTAATTCTGTTAGGTTAATTGTTTTATTTATTCTGAATTGCATTGTAATAATGCTATTCTCAGGAATTGAGATGCATTCATTGTTGGTTTGATTCTCCGCCAGACATTTTAAATATCCTTTTTCTGGAAATTCTGTCCATCCTGAATTATAGTCTCCTATTGAAGCCATATATTCCAATCCGCTTATTCCAGCTGCATTTGCCCCAAGATAAGCTTCTTTATTGTAATTAGGATCGTTTTCTAAATTTTCAATGTAAAATTTGCTTTCAACTCCCGATCCACCATCAGGGACGTTTATGAGTATCATGGGATTAGAATATAAATAATTTGAACCATTTATTTTAAACTCTGCTTCCCCGCTAACTTCTATTACAATCAGGGGATTAATAAAAATATATTCCTCTTCTAACGTAGAACTGCTGATTCCATAAGAATCTTCAACCTCAGTCTCTACCCAGTATTCGCCATACATGCTATCAATTGTTTCTGGAGCAATGCTGCAGAGATATATGGCCATTACATTCTCTTCAGGAACAGTTGTTAAGGTCTGATTATTTACAATAACCCTAAAGGAACTGTCTATTTTTTCGCCCGCCTCTAGTGTTTCATTATGGAAGCAGGGAGAGATTGTATCAAAATATTTGATTGTTTCTATTCCTTTAGGCGCATAAACAAGAACTCTATAGGTTATTTCATCTCCTTGAAATAAAAAATTCTGTGTCCTGTTTTCAGTTCTCGGCCTGAATCCTATCGCTGCAGGCTCATAAGATCTAGATTTAAGGTCCATAAAAATACTTAGAGAAATCTCCTCCTCTGCCTCAATGGAGTTTATTGTTGGGCATAAAGATATAATTATAGTTAGCAGTATAAAGGTAATAGAAAGTATCCCTAATCTCTTTTTCATAAGTCTCACATATTCCTCTTCTATTTAAACATTTATGATTACTTCGTACTGACGAAAAATCTTCACACTCTCCCAAAATACTCTTTTAAATGCCCCACCCAGCATTTCTTATGAAACATAAAAAATTCAATAATCTTCTTTCCTTTTTTTGCAATCAGCATTACATACTCGCAATTAACATCTTTATTAGAAATTAGCTCAATAATTTTTTCATCTCAAAAACAAATTCCTTTGCTCTTTCCAGGGAAGTGAGCGCTTTTGACTGCTTGGCTTTTTCGTCCATCTGGTATTGAAATTTAGACCTCTTCTCCCTTTCCAAATCAAACGACTGCAATAGATTGTCTGTCTTTTGCGAAATCAATTCAAGGGCATCTTCTTTAATGTTTTCGTACCCTTCTATTAATTCCTTTTTAAGCTTATTTCTCGCAAAAACAATCAGTGCGTCACTTGTAACCTTATGGCTTATTTTATCTCCTACTTTATATCCGAACTCTAGCAAAACCGCGTTTGCAATGTAGTACATAGAATAATAAGAAGAGATAATAACCCAAAGGTAAGGCTTGTAAATATTAGTTTCCAAGGAGAGCAGCTTTTGAGCAGTCTCTAATGATAGATTGCTGTTTTCGAGATACATTTCTTTTGCAGTCCGGTTTTCCTGCTTTTTAATCAGGCCTTCAGCTAAGTATTGCCTTACATTAGATTCTGCTTCTTTTATTCTTTTTTCATCAAGCATTTTTTATTAGGTAATAATTTTCTATTCCATATAAAATTATATTGTTTTCTACAGCCTCTTTAACAACATTTGACTTTTTAGAGTCTTTCATTCTTATAAACTCTTCTTCTGTAAAAAAAAGCGCATGAGTTTTCAGGGGCATAAGTGAAAGCATCTCATTTACTTTTTTTTCAATCTCTTTTTCATTAGAGATTATTATAATGTCAATATCTGAATTAGCTGTTTCCTTCCCCTTTGCATAAGAGCCAAATATGATAAAGACGAAAAATGCACCGGCATTCTTAATAACTTCCCTGTACATTAAGCTGATGTTCTTATTTTTAAGGAGCTCTTCTTTTCTTCTGTGTTCAGCAGAATATATCTCAATTCCATAATAAGAAGGGTTTAGCTCGCATAGGATGCTTTTTCCCACCTCTCTGCCTAAAAGTATCTTTTTCTCCAAAAGCCTTTTTGCCGCAGTATAGATTATTTTATAATCTGCTTTTATTTTTTTCGATATTTCCCGGATTGTCTTTGGTTCTTTTTCTTCAATAAAAAGCCTTATTATCTTCTCTTCGGTTATCATGTACTTATATACATAATATTATGTATATAAATCTTTTTAAATCTTTCGGCTTCGTAGTAACATTATTTAGCCCTGATAAAGGCGGCCATTGGGAAGTTTCACTCTCCCATAAAACTCCTTAAAATGGACTTAAGCAGTTAAACATCATTTTTACCGGGAATCCCGGTAAAATAGAAGCTTTATATTCGTTTTTTTATCATGCCCTCCAAAGAGAATTATCCTAGAAGCGAAAGCAAGAAAAACATACTTATCTTAAACTATGAGTTTCCTCCATTGGGAGGGGGAGCTGGGAATGCCACTTACTACTTATTGAAAGAATTTTCAAAACCAGAGTATAAAGATTTAGGAATAGATCTTGTAACAAGCTCAACAGCACAAAACTAAAGAGAAACCTTTAAATCCATTTGTTCTTTATAATATTCATGGATAAAAAAGAGCTTGAATTTATTTTGCAGGAAGGTGAAGGATTTAAGACCGAGTTTAAAGAGTCATTTGACCCTAAAAATTTGTCAAAGGAATTAGTTGCCCTTGCTAATTCTGAAGGAGGAAGAATACTTTTGGGAGTTAATGACAAAGGAGAAGTTAAAGGGATACAAACAACAAATAAGCTAAAGTCAGAAATTCAGGACCTGGCAAGAAACTGCGACCCTCATATTCATGTTGAACTTGAAACAGTTGATAATCTTCTTATTATTAATGTTGAAGAAGGAATTAATAAGCCTTATAGATGCTCTGCTGGATTCTTTTTAAGGCAGGGAAGCAACTCTCAAAAATTATCAACTGATGAAATAAGAGAGTTTTTTAATAAAGAGGGAAAAATACTTTTTGATGAATCTATCAATAAGGAGTTTAGTTTTGAGAATGACTTTAGTAAATCAAAATTTGAAGAGTTCATAAAAAAAGCAGGGCTTAGCAGGACAATACCTGATAAAGACATCCTGAAGAATCTGGGTGTTTTAACAGAAACTGGAAAATTCAAAAATGCAGGCGTTTTATTCTTCTGCGATAATATTGAGGGATTCTTCAGGCATGCGATTATAACTTGTGTCTTGTATAAGGGAATTGATAAGCAGTTTATAATTGATAAAAAGGATTTTCATTCTGATATATTCACAAATTATAATGAGGTCTTAAACTATTTTTATAAAAATTTGAAACTGATTTATAAAATTGAAGGCTTTGGCCCAAGAAAAGAAATCTTGGAAATTCCAGATGGGGCTTTGAAAGAAGCCATAGTTAATGCAATAGCACACAGGGATTATAATGAAAAAGGCGCTAATATTCAAATAGATATTTTTGATGATAGAGTTGAAGTAAGCAACCCCGGGGGATTGATTATTAAAGAAGAAGAATTTGGAAAAAGAAGCTTGTCAAGAAATCCGCTTGTTTTTGGCTTGCTGCAGAAATTGGATTTGGTTGAGCAGGTTGGAAGCGGCATTAATAGGATTAAAGGAGCGATGAAAAAAGCAGGGTTAAAAGAGCCAAAATTTCAGTTTGGCAAATTCTTCGCAGTAACATTATTCAGGCCCACGCTCGAAGAAGCAGGAAAAATTGCCGGGAAAGAAACTACCCAAAAGACTACCCAAAAGACTACCCAGAAAACTACCCAGAAAACTACCCAGAAAACTACCCAGAAAACTACCCAGAAAACTACCCAGAAAATTTTAGAACTGATAAAAGAAAATCCGAGAATATCAAGAAGAGAACTTGCTGAGAAAATCCAAAATATCACAGAAGATGGAATTAAGTATCATCTGAATAGATTAATAAAATTAGGCCTGCTCAAGAGAATAGGTCCGGACAAGGGTGGCCATTGGGAAGTTTTAAAATAATAGAATAGTTCTTTAGCTTATCTTAACTTCTCTTACCCTTTCCCTTATTCCTGCTTCAACAGCCTCCTAAAAGAACCTCTTCCAGCATTCCAGGTGAAAACACTCAAATTCAATAATTCTGCCACCTTTTTTAGTAATGCTCATGCTCCATTTTTCATCTTTATTCTCTTCATCAATATTCTCCAGGCATTTTGTGCAGTATTTCATAATAAAAGTAGACGTCTACTATTTATAAACCTTTTGGCGTCTAAATATTTATAAAGAAATAGTAACTTAGATTATTATGAAACTTCAAAAGCATGTAAGCAGAAAAGCAAAAAGCGGAGATGATTATTTTAAATGGGAAGTTATATTATCAAAAGAAGCAGTCAAGAAAGCAGGCTTCAAAGAAGGAGAGGAATTGAAGGAAGAAGTCACAAAAAAAGGCATATTGTTGAAGAAAAAATGAAAGGACTTTTATTACTTAGCTTAGTAGGGTTAATTTTAGGACTAATAGGAACCATTCTTTTGGCAGTCTCTTTAGAGATAACTAAAATTAAAGACTATGGAGGCATGACTATTAAATTCGCAGGAATGCCTGCTACAGTTACAGAAATAAATAAAATTAGATTTTTAGCAGGGCTAGGTTTAATAGCATTGGGATTTCTTCTTCAAGCTCTTTCAATTATTATTCAACTTAAGATTCAACCCCAAACCTTAAATATCCCTTATTTCTAATACATCTGTCCTTAGGGGAGAGGACAAGGGGTGATTCTATATTAAAATGAACGAACAGATTAAACAACATATTGAAAATATAGACCCTAATTTAGCAGATGCTTATTACCATGCTATCCAGATTCTAAGAAAAATACAGCCGCCTTTTGCAGAGAATCTAAGTGGTTACGACAGAGCACTTGCCGAGTCTTATAATCCTTGGGAAGAATTTGGAACATTTAGCACAAGAGTTTATTCTGGATTAACAAGTCATTTAATGGAACAGGGAGGTTATAGACAAAACTTAGATGGCCCTATCGCAGAATTATTTAAAATGAATGTTAGTGAAAGAGACAGGGAAATTCTAAAAAAGCTTAATCTAGAACAACAAGCAAGTATTTTGGCACTGGCATCTATAATGAAAGGCACCCTTCACAGTTATTCTTATGCCTTTTTCGTGCCTTTTGTCCTGGAAAATGAAGAAAGATGGAGAGATGCTTGCTTAGAAAACAACCATGCTCACGAAATCATGGATACAATTGAGGAATACTTTGGGAAAAACCCATTAACTGAGATGCCTGACAAGTTTCTTGAGCATCTTATAGGTAAAAAACTAATAGGAGGATCAAGCACTTAAATGAACCCCAAACGCATACTTATTTTGAATTACGAATTCCCGCCGTTGGGGGGTGGGAGAAAGAAAAACC
>MFWN01000055.1:0-207 GCA_001786395.1 Candidatus Pacearchaeota archaeon RBG_13_36_9 | reverse complement strand
ATTGGAGCATATAACAACAAAACATAAAAACATGCCAGACAAACTGGAAGATTTAAGAAAAGCTTTGACAAGTCCAACAATTATTGTTCCTCACAAATATGCTGAAGATATGAGAAATTATTACCCTGAATTTACCCTAGTTTTTGGTCATTACACCTAATTTCTTTAAAATATCTTTTTGTTTTGGTTCAAGGGGAACATGAACAC
>MFWN01000054.1:37803-38093 GCA_001786395.1 Candidatus Pacearchaeota archaeon RBG_13_36_9 | reverse complement strand
ATAGAATTTTAATGAAATATTGTGCAACTGTCAAATTAGTTTATAGACGAACCTAGTTTGACAAATGTCAAACTAGGGTATTAATAAGGATTTATGTGATAAAACAGTTAAAATATTTATTTTTTGTTTTTTAGGAATAAAAATAAAATAGGAATAGAAAACATTGCAATTGCCCCCAATCGAAAACCAATTCCAATGTCGTAGGTATCTGATGCAAAGCCGATTAGAGGGACAAAAATTGCAACTCCTAAATGCCTCATGAAGTTATATCCTGAAATAACTGTTGCCCT
>MFWN01000054.1:36398-37761 GCA_001786395.1 Candidatus Pacearchaeota archaeon RBG_13_36_9 | reverse complement strand
AGGACGGCCAATTCCATAAAATACCTGCCCGATTAATAAAAAGAAAACAGCAAAAAATGCTCCAAAGAAAGTTGATAAGAATATTGAAAGAGTAAGAAAAAATGCTCCTGTAATAAGAGTCCATTTGTCTGTTATTTTTTCACTTATATCATGAGAGACATAATGGCCAAGAGAAGAAAGGGCATAGCTTATTGCAAAAACATAGCCAAAAAAGGTTATTGGAATCTCTTTAAACTCATAGAACAGCGGCTTAAGCGAGTGTATAGAGTCCCCTATTCCTATGAACATTAATGCGCTCAATAAAAGAATTATTAGTTGTTTATTTTTAATAATTATCCCAAATGATTTGCCCATATGTTCAAATATGGTATTTTTTTCTTTTTCATATTCTGGCTCAATTAACAATAACGTTGTTGCAAAAGATATCGCCAAAGGAATTAATGTTAAACCAACTGGAAAAGAAAGCGAGATAGTAGCAAGATATCCTCCAATAATCGAACCAATACTGGCCCCTAAAGGCCATAACGCATATTTAATTCCAACAATTTTTTTAAAATATTTTTCTTTTCCTTCTTGTTTTAAGGTATCGTAAATCAGGGCAGTATCTGATCCGCTATACAAACTATAACCAAAACCACTAAACAGAGCATATAACGCAAAAAAAAGTATGCTCCCTCCAATAAAGAGAAAACAAACAGCCAAGATTACAAAAAAATCTGCGATAACCATTGACTTCTTCCTGCCTAAAAGGTCAGCTATTGCGCCTGTAGGGTATTCAAATAAGAAAATGCAAGCTGCTTGTATGGAAAAAATTAAAGCAACATTGGTAACACTGAACAATCCCTTTTCAATATACAAAGCTAAAATTGGAGCGAAAAACAGCATCCCTGCGAAAACATGATTTATGTAGATTAGAGGGATATTTCTTGATTTTATTTCAAATTTATTAAAGAAGCTCATTTTACACAACATACGAAATATCTTCTACTCCGTAAATGCTTCTATGGGCATTGTCTAATTTAAACCAGGATTGCATACCAGTAACAGCATATAAGGGGGAGGGGTCCTGAGAGGAGAAATAAATATAGTCAACAACGCATTTATTCTTAACTGTAATTCCCTGCGCAGAAAGTTCCGGCAGATAGACTAAAGATTCAATGCCATTATCGCTTGCTGAAAAGTCTCCCTCCAGCCTCTGAAGAAAACTTGGGGCAAGGGTTGAGGCAATATAACCGGAGTTAGACAGATGCTTGGATAAATTGGAAACATCATTTCCGCTAACAAAAGGCAAGTAAGAGGTTTGATTAATTTTATTTGGAACTAAGTTAGCTGTTCCAACAATATAAAACGGATCTTCAAAGTT
>MFWN01000054.1:36073-36375 GCA_001786395.1 Candidatus Pacearchaeota archaeon RBG_13_36_9 | reverse complement strand
CTTGCTGGCTGTTAAGCGAGCCATTATAAAAAAGCTCATTGAGGGACTGGTTTACGTTGACACTGTACGAGCCGGTTTCAACAATGTTCTTTTCAACCAGCAAAATTGACCTGAATCCTGAGATATATAAAAGCCTGGGAATGTCCTTTTCTACTGAAAAAACAAAATTGTTCATTGTTTCTATTCTCTTTTCCACAGGCCTCCTGTCTTTAATGACAGAAGAAAGTGAATAAGAAACTAAAAAAAGCAGGAGAATTGCCATTACAAGGATTGTAAAGAACATTCCTTTTCTGTTTATTTTA
>MFWN01000054.1:35304-36035 GCA_001786395.1 Candidatus Pacearchaeota archaeon RBG_13_36_9 | reverse complement strand
ATGTAAGGTATCCCGGTAATTTCAGAAGCACTTATCTGCAAATTTTGCTCTGTAAATTTTACATCTACTCTCCCATCGCTATCAGAATCCAGAAGCTGCAGTAAGCCCAGAGTAGCCAGCTGAAAAGCGTCCTCATCATTGGAAATATTTTGGCCAGAAGCTTTGTAATAACAATTATCAGTACCATAATAATCTTCAGGCACCTTTATACTTGCTCCCGGGCCTGTTTCAAACTCCAGCTCCCACTGGCATCCATTAGCAGAGGCTACAATTTCAGAATAAGAGGAAGCATTTTGCCTAACTGTATAAATTATTTTATTATAAGGAGAACCTTGGGTGATGTTATCTGGAGCTACTCCAGTTGTGATTGTAACCAGATTGTCCTGTGAAACTGCTGAATTAGGGATATGTATTGGATAAGGATCCCCAAGTTTAGTGAAATCATTACCATAAAAGCTCAGATTATAAACAAAAACATTATTTATCTTTACACTGTCTGTCCACCTTGGCCCTGAATAAGAAACTGCCTTTGCTTCTACTATCTGGAAATCCCCTGAGATGTTGAAAATTCCAGAATAGTTATTATAAAACTGGTTTTCCAGGGTTGTTATAAGCCCATAAGGAGAAACGGACTTGGTGTAGTTAAGCTCCAGATAAGAATTTGGATACAAGGTAGTGGAAATGTTCTCCAGAAGCTTTACTGTCTGCTCGCTGTGGGCTGCTGCAATAAT
>MFWN01000054.1:34105-35256 GCA_001786395.1 Candidatus Pacearchaeota archaeon RBG_13_36_9 | reverse complement strand
GTAGTAATAAGTTCCGTTGCCGCACTCGGAAATGTTTCTCAAAACATCTTCATCTATTGTTGTAGTTGGGCCAAATCCAATAACCTGGACCGTTATGCTATGGTTATAAAAGGAATCGCAGGCAGCAGCTATGGCATCTTTCTTTGCATCTCCGCTCCAGCAGGCTTGATTGGCATTTCCATCGCTCATAAGCACCATTGTCCGGTATTTGGAAGGATCCGACTGGGCCTCGAGATATTCTACTGTTTTCATTATTCCACAGCAGGTGCATGCGCCTGTCCCGGGTTTCCAGTTATAAACCGTACTATTTAAAGAGACTATATTTCTTGATAGATTATGGTGCTGCGATAAATCCTCTGCATCTCTACCATATCCCACCAAGCCAAGGCGATTGGAAGTGCTGTTCATTACAGCATAAATAAAAACTTCGTTAGCCTCTTTTGCAAGCGTGATTACTTTTTTTCCAACTCCGGGAACTTGCTGGTTCATGCTTCCTGAAAGCTCAGTTGTTGAAAAAACATCTATTGGCTTAACAATTTCATAGTGCGCCAAACCAAACTTTATTGGCACGGTTTTCTGGCTTAATGCAGAATAATTAAGAAGAGAAGAAAGCTCTGAATTATTTATGGTTATAATCTCTTCATCAGAAGTGTTGCTGTTGTAAATAGTTGTGTTTCCTATAGCCAGTATCATTTCAACAGAGGTGTTCATGTGCAGCAGAATATCCATGGCATTAAGCTGCCCTGGAACATAAAAACCATCGTACAGATTAATCAGCCCTTCAATTCCCGGAAAATAGTACCTTGTAGGTTTATCTGTCCCTTCAAAACCATCGTAAATTATCCTAAAATATCCCCCTGCTATGTACAAATCCTCTCCGACCAGCCTGATTGTATTTTCCCCATCATGGAAGCTGGAATTATAGGCAGAAAGGTCATAATTGGATGGGGCAAATTCAGAAGAAGAATTCTCGTAATGCCCAGAAAAATCCCCGTTGATATAGATATCAAAATCCCTGCTGACTGCTATCTCCAATCCAACATAGCTAAGCTCTCCAGTATAGTCTATTAGGACAGATATATTTCCGTCTCCTGCATACCCTCCAAAATAAAAATATTTTTGAGCCATACTGCTGGAAAGCCAGGCGCGAG
>MFWN01000054.1:33333-34075 GCA_001786395.1 Candidatus Pacearchaeota archaeon RBG_13_36_9 | reverse complement strand
CTATACTGCTCAAGCCGCTTATCATATGAGTAGCTGCCTCTACATTTTTGGCACTCTCATAGGGAGTAGAATTTTTAGATGCCACTAGATTTCCGCCATACCATATCCCTATATTTTCAGAAGTGTCCAGATATCCCAGCATTACCGCTGCAAGCTGCTTTGCAACAGTTCTGTTTGTAATGTAAAACTCCCCTATCTGCTCCAAGACACTTTGGTTAAGGTCGTAAATATCGCCTTGGGCTATCAGTAAGTTTACATACGAATCATTTAACTCTCCAATTTTAAGTGTGGAAAATACTTCGGCAAAATCTTCATGGACTTCAGAATGGTGGCTGGAAGAAGAGACATAAGGATAGGCTAACAGAACTGTAAAAACGATAATACCCAGGGCTATTAACGAATCCAGGCTGAAAAAAACTGCTCTTTTTTTAATGTTTTTCATTTTCTATATTTTTTGCTTACTCCCATATGTCAAAATAAGCTGTTGTAGGCTTATTTTTATAGATTGTAAATCTCGTAATCCTTATCAAATCTTTTTCGTTATTTGGCTTGCTGCCTATTCCTTCTACTTCCAAGCCTCCTATAGATATATTTTGCGAAAACGAGAGGTAATATTCAAATCGCGTATTAAAAAGTGCTCTTGTCCGGTTGTAATCTGCAACAGAGAGGTTATAAAAATACTCTAATTTTGTCTCATTTATCTTGTTGTCTGAAAGCATTCCAAGAGTGGCAACATTGGTTG
>MFWN01000054.1:22549-33309 GCA_001786395.1 Candidatus Pacearchaeota archaeon RBG_13_36_9 | reverse complement strand
TAGAAAGGACAGAATCTGCTATTGCTTCCCCGTCATAAGAAAGGGCTTTTATGCTATCTTCAGCTTCATTAGACATATTGACAGAATAAAAGAAAAAAATAATAATTCCAAAGGTAAATATCATAAGAGCTACTGCAAGGTCTATTCCCCAGGCTTGCGCGTTTTTTTTCCCTCTTTTTTCCATGATTTTATAAGGCTGCCTCATTTAAATTATTATTGATTGAGTATTATCTCCCCTTCTTCTTTCCTTATGGTGTTTTTTCCTTTTTGGAGATTGCCTGTCACATTTGGAACCGGAAGAGCCAAGGCATGACGGCTGTCAGTTGTGTGGGCATATACCATTTCATCTATAATCTGAATGTCGTAATCCCTGTTTCCAACTTTCTCTGGAATCTCAAATTCCCTGGAGTAGCCATCGCCGGCCTCCAAAGCAAGATTTATTTCGCTTTGGGCATCTGATGCGATTGCCTTAAGCTGCAGTCCTGTCCTCTGCTCAGCCTTATCATACATATTGCTCTGAACGACAAATAAAAATATAAAAAAGAAAAATAATACAAATCCAAGCATGATAACAAATTCAAGAGAGGTTTGCAGTCCTTTATTCATTTTTAGAGTTCAGTCAAGGTTATTGAAGTTTCGTTTGCAGCAACTTCAATTTTCTTAACTCCTCCTCCACCTGACAAACTCCCTGATATGGGAACTTTGCTAGAATAGGAAAGCTTATCTGTTCCTGTATGGGTCTCAACAGCAATAAACAAGGAATTTTCAACTACCTGAACCTCTTTCACGCCCTCTGGAAGGTAACAGTCTATTGTTGCCTTGGAAGGCTCTCCGGCATAAAAAACCGACTCAGAGGCAGATATAATCTTCTCTGCATAACTGTTTAGCTGGGTAAATTTTATATTATCTTTTAAGTTTCCGCTGTAGCTAAGGGCGATGCCAAGTATGGCAATAATTGCCATGGTAACAAAACCAAATACGATTAGGTACTCTACACTCACTTGCCCGTATTCTCTAAACATTTTCCCTCTTTTAGCAACATTTATAAATATCTTTAGTTAAATTATATAGTAAAGATTATTATTTAAACGTAACGAAAATAAAAAAAGGATGATAAAAGAGGAAAAGCCTATTTTTTTAAAAGTATTTTTAATAGTCATAGTCATTCTAATGGTAAACCTCGGGGTGTTTTCCTACAAAATAACAACAGACAGGGGGCTGACTGGCTTGTCGATAGGTAAAAAGTTTTCTGAAGCCTATAGGGGAATCTCCCCTATATCGAGGGTGTTTTTGATTTTACAGTGGGCAGCATTAATTATTTTATTGGCCGGTGTTTTTTTCAGGGACATGAGGGCAAAAAAGAGTGAATCAGCGGCGGAGTTAAGCGGAGTAGATATAAATCAGCTATCAAAAGACAGCGGGACTGACTTAGATGTTCTTTATAAAATTCTCAAAGAAAAGAAGAAGTTAAAGATTTCAAGCATATCCCGGCTTTTTAAGGTAAAGGAAGAAGTGGCTATGGAGTGGTGCAAAATATTAGAATCTGGAAGTTTAGGGGTGATTGAGTACCCTTCAGCAAGGGAGCCTATAATCAGGCTTATAGAATAACTATAAAAAAAGAGGAAAAATGGAAAATAACAACACTAACAAAGGAATAAACAGAATTGCATCAAAAGGAGACATTATAGAAAAAGGAACTAAGCAAGGGCTAATCGAGAGGTATGACATTGAGCTGGATAAGGCCAAAGTTTTTATAGAAATATTAAGGGGCGTTGAGGGGGTAACCTATAATCTTCATGTACCTGAAATTGGAATTGCTACAGCTTCATTGCTATCGGAGATAAGAAACGAGCTTGTTTCAGTCACTACAATCAGCATGGGGGAGATGATAGACCCAGCATCTTTGGGTGTTATTAAAAAAAGATTCATGAAGGAAGCTGTTTCTCTCTTTAAGGAAAAAATTCCCACAATTGATCCGGAGATGCAGGAGTTCCTGGTTGGCAAGCTAATGCAGGATATGCTAGGATTAGGAGAAATAGAGTTCTTAGTCAATGACCCTAACTTAGAGGAAGTAGTAATCCAAAGCGCGAAGGAGCCGATAAGGGTCTATCACAAAAGATATGGGTGGGTAAAAACAAACTTAAGAATAGCCAAGGAAGAAGAGATTATCAATTATTCAAATATAATTGCCAGGAGGGTTGGAAGGCAGATAACTGTCCTTACGCCCCTGCTCGATGCTCATCTTGTCTCAGGCGACAGAGTAAACTCCATCCTTTTCCCTATAAGCACCAAAGGCAATACAATAACAATAAGAAAATTCGCAAGAGACCCTTACACAATTGTAGACCTTATCAGCAACAAGACAATAACAATGGATATAGCCACCCTATTGTGGCTTGCCATAGAATACGAGATGAATGTCTTAATTTCTGGAGGCACAGCTTCAGGAAAAACAGTCATATTGAATGCCTGCATGCCTTTTATTCCACCAAATCATAGAATAGTAAGTGTCGAGGATACAAGAGAGCTTATGCTTCCTGATTTTCTTTACTGGACTCCCTTAGTTACCAGGACTCCAAATCCCGAAGGAAAAGGCGAGGTTTCAATGCTTGACCTGCTTGTCAACAGCCTTAGAATGAGGCCGGACAGGATTATATTGGGAGAGATGAGGAGGAAAGAAGAAGCAATGGTCCTTTTTGAGGCAATGCACACTGGGCATAGCGTCTATGCAACCCTGCACGCTGATTCTGCGACTGAAACAATAAACAGGCTTACAAATCCCCCTTTAAGCGTACCTCCAAATTTATTGAAGGCAGTAAACCTCAATGTGGTAATGTTTCGAGACAGGAGAAGAGGAATCAGGCGCGTTTTTCAGGTTGCAGAGTTTACAGCAGGAAAAGACAAGGCTGATGCAAACATAATCTTCAGGTATGTCCCTGAAAAAGATACGATGGTAAAGCACGCTGAAAGCTCAAGGTTCTTTGAAGATATAAGCAGAAACACCGGAATGCCCCAGTCGGAATTCAACAAGAACCTTGAAGAAAAAAAATTCATTCTTTCCTGGCTTATCAAAAAAGGAATAAGAGACTTAAACTCATTCGGGAAAGTAATGAACTTTTACTACATAAATAAAGAAGAGCTTATCGAAAAAATAAGAAAAGACGATGTAAATGGCATTCTTAGGAGCTAAAAATGAGGTTTCACATCCCTCTTACTTTTTCCAGCATAGGAAATTTAAAAGCCCGCTCAAAGTTTTTCCTGAGCAAGATAAAGTACAAAAAAGGGACAAAGCTGGAAGAAAACCTGATTAACTCTGATTTGGACATTTCAAGAGAAGAATATCTTGCTATATGTTTAAGAACTCTTGTCTTTTCTTTCATAATTTTTTTAGTCCTGCTCACCACGGTTTTTGCCCTTCTTGGAATAAGATTCTTTTATCTTTTCGGAATACTGGCTGCAGTTGGATTTTCTTTTTTTGTTTTTTTCAGCCAGGCGGCATATCCTTTTATTTATGTTTCAAAGAGGCAGAAGAATATAGAAAGAAACCTCATTCCGGCCCTGAGCGACATACTAGTGCAGCTGAATTCTGGCATCCCATTATTCAGCATACTTGTAAATGTTTCCTCTGAAGACTACGAAGAGCTAAGCAAAGAATTTAAGAAGGCTGTAAGAAGAATCGGGGCTGGAGAACCAGAAGCCCTTGTTCTGGATGATTTGGGCAGGAAAAACCCCTCTCCTTTTTTCAGGAGGACTTTGTGGCAGATAAGCAGCGGCATGAAATCCGGAGCTGACATGGCTATTGTTATAAGAGAAAGCATAGATTCTTTGAATGAAGAGCAGCTAATTCAGATTCAGAACTATGGCAACAAACTAAATCCCTTAATTGTTTTTTATATGCTTATTGCAGTCATAGTCCCGGCACTTTCAATAACTTTCATGACAATAATCTCTTCGCTTATCAACCTGCCAAAAAACACCACGACTATTATGTTTATTGCCTTGTTTGTTTTTGTTGTTTTGATTCAAATAATGTTTCTAGGCTTAATAAAATCCAGGAGGCCGAGTCTGCTGTAAGATGGAAAAAGACAAAAGAGTGGAAGAAGTTATGGAAAGGAGGATGAATGTTATAATAGGCTATCTAAAAGCTTACAGCGGAAAATACTCCATAAATGCCTTAAAAAAGAAGATTCTGGATTCTGGCTACACCCAAGGAGAGCTTGAGCAGGCCTTAGAGTCAATTGGCTTGAGCGAGCAGCTCACTTCAACACTGATTGTAAAGCCTGAGCAAAAAGAAGATAAAACCAGCAAAAAAGAAACTGTTAAAAAAAGTAAAATACGCCCGGCATCACAAAACGAAGTTTTTAAGGAAATTGAAAACCTTGCTGAAAAAAGATTGGAAGAAAAGGCTGGGCAGAAAAACCAGCCGAAGAATGTGCTCATTTCTCTCTGGATGCACAAAAATAAGAAGAAACTGACAATAGGGGCTATCCTCTCGGTTGTGGCTTCCTTGCTTCTGCTTGCAGTGTACAAAAGGCCGATTATATCCCTTGCTGGCTTCTTTGTTTTTTTTGCATTATTTTTTCTGTATGGCTATTTTAAAAGAATACTGAAAGAGTCTTCCAGGATAACGAAGATAGAGTCCATATTCCCAGACTTTCTTCAATTAATGGCCAGCAACCTAAGGGCGGGAATGACTATTGACAGGTCTATTTTAATGAGTTCAAGGCCGGAATTTCACCCTTTAGACAAGGAAATAATGATCGTAGGAAAGGACATAGCTACAGGGAAAACACTGGAAAATTCGCTGCTGGACATGACCAAGAGGATAAAAAGCAATAAAATTGAGAAGATGGTTTTTATAATCATCTCAGGCATAAGAGCAGGAGGCAATCTTTCTGTGCTATTGGAAGAAACTTCAAGGAACATGAGAAAAAGAGAATTTGTTGAAAAAAGGGCGTCTTCTAATGTTCTCATGTATGTCATCTTTATATTTGTAGCTGCGGCCATTGGGGCGCCGGTTCTTTTCTCCCTTTCTACGCTTCTTGTAGAAACCCTTATGAATACCATATCCAGCATGCAGGGCATGGACTCGCTGGCTAGTACCTCCAGCAGCATCCCTTTTAGTTTCGGGGAGGTGAATATTTCCCTTGATTTTATAAAGTACTTCTCGATTGTTTTTATAATTATGACTGATGTATTGGCGTCCCTCATTTTGGGATTAGTTGGAAAAGGTGAGGAAAGAGATGGAATTAAGTACATAATACCCATGGTTCTGATCAGCTTGGTTTTATTTTTTGCGTTAAGATACCTATTAGCAGGGTTTGTTGTCAATCTCATGGGTTAATCCGTAGATAGATTTTTATACCCTTATTATTTTTTAAGAACATGAAACTGAAAAAAAAGGTGGAGGCGCTAGAACCTAAAGGTATTTCTTACAAAAAGAAAGTTGCAATGATTAAGAGAGTACCAACAGGGATATCCAATTTTGATGCAATTATCCAAGGCGGGCTTGACAAGAACTCCACCAATTTGGTTGTCGGAAACAGCGGGGCAGGAAAAAGCATTTTTGCAACGCAATTTCTGATGGAGGGCATTAAAAGAGGGGAGAGCTGCCTTTATATCACCTTTGAAGAAGAAAAAGAAGAATTCTTTGAAAACATGCTGGAGTTCGGGTGGGACCTTGAAGCATTGGAAAAAAAAGGAGCCTTTGTTTTCCTGGAATATGCCCCTGAAAAAGTAAGAACCATGCTTGAAGAAGGAGGGGGGATTATTGAAAATATTGTCCTGAGGAAGAAAATAACAAGAGTTGTTATTGACAGTATAACTTCCTTCGAGCTGCTCTTTGATTCGGACATTGAGAAAAGAGAGGCTTCCCTGTCTTTGTTTAACATTCTTAGGAAATGGAACTGCACTTCCCTCCTGACCTATGAAGGAAATCCGTTCAAGGGGAGAGCTTCTTCAAGGACTGTGGAATTTGAATCTGATTCCATTATACTGCTCTATTTTGTCAGGGGTAAAGAAGAAAGAGAGAGGTACATAGAGGTATTGAAAATGAGAGGCACAAAACACTCCAGGCAGGTTTATCCTGTATCCATAGAGAAAAATGGGATGGTGGTGGGAAGCGAGCCTTATTTTGGTGAACTGGAAGAATAAATGCTCAAAATCCAAATAATTTTTCATAATCTTTGTGATTCATCCAGTCCAAGATTACAGAAATAATACCTATTTCAGAAGAGCCGGTTATTGTATACATTAATCTCCATGCAGAGGGTAAGTCATAAACTCTTACGTTGTTAATTCCATACTTCTTCAGATAAGCTTTTGGAATTTTGTTTTTTGGAATATATTCACCTGCCTGATAATCTTCTCTTATATTTTGAATTGCTCTGATTATTGCTTTTTTTACAGGGTCTTCATCGGATAAGCTGTTAAATGCTTTTTCGAGTTCATCATCTATAAACTTTACCTGACAAGGAATTGTCATACCTTAACCTCTGGCCTGTTTTTTATTTTCTCATAAAACTTTGGATTCCAGATGTAAGTGACTACTCCGTCTTTTTCTATAACTATTCTGTAACTTCTTTCTAAATATTCCATTATTACCTGAAAAGTCTGCCACATTACTTTTTTTGGCAGTTTTTTGAAAAGTTCTGTTTTTTTGCATTCTCCTGAATGCTCTTCTATGAATTTTTCTACCATCAAAACAGTCTGTAATGTTGGGCTCCTGGCTATTTCGTTGCTTTCCATATAACTTTTTTTGTTTAGGGTTTTTGTTTCCATATTAGTAATATCAATTGATATTACTATTTAAATGTTTTGGTTTAGATAGATTTTGTCTTTAATTTTCAATTATCTCTGTCTTTATTAATCAGCGATAAAGAATATGCTGATTCTAACAGGAGCTATTTTGAATATTTATGGAAACTCACCAAGCCATAATCCCCCTTTTAATTCAAAACAGCCATTCAAAAAACAGCTTTATTCTTTGCCATAGGCTCATAGAGCTTAAACTTCCAACTTCTTTTCCGCATACAGTGCAGGAACCACAAACATTTTTGGAGTTACACCTGTTGCCATTAAAACTGAATTTTGATTCGCAAATCACATCTTTTTCATTCCCGCAAAAGGTATTGCCAGAGATTCTTAACTCCTTACTTGAAGATTCTTTAAACCCAAAAGAGCTGGAGCCTATATTGTTCCCGGAGACATCTAAATTCTCTGAATCTTCGACAAAAATGCCTCCTGAAGCTGAATAAACTTTATTTCCCTCCAAAGATGAATTAGAAACCCCTGTTACATGAATGCCATATAACCCTGCGTTTTTGATGGTATTGCCCTTTATAACCGCGCCATTGGAGCTTGATTCTATTGCACTTAATTTGCTGCTTATAATCTCGTTGCCCTCTACTCTGGCACCATTGTTTTTTATTTCTACTGCATTTTCTTTAGAGTCTTCTATATAGTTATCTTTTAAGATGCAGCCCGCGCCGTCTGCAATTTTTATTGCAGCAGAAGTCGAGACTATTTTATTATCCTGAATAATTCCCTGAACAAGGGTTCCAGCTTCTATGCCCTTTCCATTCAGGTTATTGAACCTGCTGCCTTTTACTGTGCAGCTATTGCAGTAATTTGAAAGCAGAATTCCATTTCCGGTGCTTTTGAAGCTGTTGTTTATTATATCTAAATAGGAAGAATTTTCTATCTTTATTACGCTTCCATAATACCGCAAGTCTTTCAAATCACTCTCAAAATAGCAATTTTTTATTGTCGAATAGTTTTCTTCAGAGTAAATTAAGAAAGCTTTCTCTTTCGGAACTAGCTTAAGAGAAGAGTTTATCCTGTGGCCGTTGCAATCGAGAGTAACATTTTCTGCACTGATTTTAAAGCAGGTTTCCTGGATGTAGACAGTTATGTCTGTATTGAGCAGATAGACTGAATTGGAGATATTCAACTCCGTGCATTTATAAACTTCATAACTTCCGTGGGTGCAGGGAATGCATGGAGTTCCGCAAACTTTTCCTGAATCGCAATAGTTATTATCAAATGACTGATTATTGCCACAGCTAACATCCTGGATTGTATTATAACAGATTTTATTATTATTTATAACGTTGTACTTTCCGCTTATATTTGCCCCGTTTTGATTCATGCTGATGGAGTTATACGCAATCTTCGTATTATTGGAGTTAAATTCAATCCCCTGCTTATTTCCAGTTATAACATTATTGACTATTTGAGAACCATCAGAGTTTTTCAGGTAAATCCCATACCCCTTTTTAAAGTCCTGTATTATGCAGTTTTGAATCTTTGTTCTTGGACTTTCGGAGAAGACCCCTATGCCGAAGGGATTCAATGAACCTATCGCATGGTTCACGCAATCAAGAGTAATATTTTTCTCTCTTATTTTTATGCAAGGGTCTCCATCCCCGGAGCTCAGGATATCTTTAGATAGGTAATATGCAGTATTTTCTTTATCCAAGACTGTGCAGTTGCTTATCTCCTCTGCGCTTATTACCCCCAAACTTAAGAGTATGAGCAATAAAACTGCCAGATATCCTCTCTTTTTCATAGGAAGGACAAGGCAGAGAGATATTTAAAGTTAACCGATAAACTCGTACAGATGCAAATCCTCTTCGCTTATGGCAATCTCTTTGAAATCCCTGCAGTCAAATTCCCTGCTGTAAACATAACTTATTTGGTATTGTTTTGCAAGCTCGCTTTTCTTGGCGCAGTTCTGGAAGATAAAAAAGCTGTAGCTTAAAATACTATTGGTGATTGTGGCAGGTTTTGTGTCAAGAGGATAGTTATCTGTTGAAACCCCTATAACTGTCCCTTTCCATGGCAAGGATATAAAATTTTTTCCCTTTATTTTACTGAACAAGGTTAAATCCTGCTCATTGAGGTAAATATTTGCCGGAGAGGCAGGAAGAACAACTCCGCCTTTCAATGGATACAGTTTTAATTCCTGCCAGCTGCCCCTTTCAGTATAAGAGAAAGAGATTATGAAAAAGAAAATTAAGATGATAATTTGCGCGATTACAAAAACCGATCTGCTTACATGATGATTCTTTCTGACATAATCAATTATGTACTGGACTCCAAAACCTGAGAAAAGAACTATCAGAATGGAAGTAGAAACAACAACTCTCTCGTACTCTATAATCACTCTCCACAGAACCTTGCTGTAGATAAACCAGTAAACTAGCCCTAAAATTATTGGAGCAATTAAAAAATATTTTTTCTTTTTTATCTTTAACAATGCGGGCAGTGCCAGAATCAATACCGGGATTGGAATAACTTTCCAAATAGAAAAGTCAGGAATTGCGTCTTTTGTGAGGGTGGAATAAAAGATTCTGCCACCTATGTTGCTAAACGTGGTGGAAAATGAGCCAGTTATTCTTAGCCAGATTACAGCAAGCAAAACAGCAGCTAAAATGCAAATGCAAAAATACAGAAGGACAGACTTTACTTTTTGTTTTTTAGTCTGATTGGAAAATAAAGTACTTACCAAAATTGCCGGCAGGTGGAGGACAAACAAAGGAGGATAAAATATAAGGGTGAGAAATGCAGTTAAAAAAATCATTTTTCTGTTATTTACAGACATAAAAAACAAACCGAGAAGCATAGAAATTATTCCGAGTATTAAGGGGATTAAGGTCCATATTCCCGGAAGATTGGCCCCGTTGACTATGTAAAGCAAAGAAAGCGGGGGAACAGAAGAGGCAAGCTTGCTAATCCCGTTTGCCCTGAGGATAAAGTAAACCAGGACACATATAATCATTCCGGTAAAAATATGGAGCAAGGCAAATTGAGTCAATGGGTCCAAGTCCAAAACGAGAATAATTTCAGAAACAAAAGAATGAAATGGCAGCTCCAAATTATTAAAAGGAGAGTTATACCAGAGAGGATTGACAAGCGGCAGTTTCCCAGAAGAGATGGAATATTTTATAAAAGAAACTGCGCTCCATTCGTCTGAAAAATAAGGATAGGGATATTTTATATTTTCGACCTCAGAAAAACCCGCTGTAGCAGAAGTTACAGTGCCTGTGTAATTACTATGGACCTGATACAAGCAGAGAAACACAATAACAATGGCTGCAACTAATACGATATCTATTTTTATCTTTTTTAATTGGGCTTTTAATTCCTTATAGCTTATTTTAGCAAGGATAAAAATATCTGCAACAGCACAGACAAACAAAATAACAAGGTAGTTGAATATGCCGAATAATTGGGTGAGAACTGCGACAGCCAGATGAAAGATAAGAAGAAAAGCTAAAATTGTGCAAAAGCCCTCTTTTTTATCCTTAAACTTGTACAGCAGCAAAAATGGGATAAGCAAAACTATCACCCCAATAATTGTTTTAATCATGAATATATACAATAAAAAAGAGTATTTAAATTATATTCTTTAAAATCAGCTTTTTAGTATAATTAAGTATAAATAACGAATTCTAGTTGAATTTTTATGAAGGTGTCTGTAATACTGCCTTCAAGAAACGAGGGAAAAACAATAGCTCGGTGCATTGAAAAGATAAATAAGGCATTAAAAGGGAAAAGTTATGAAATAATTGTATCTGATTCTTCTAGCGACAGGAGTGCAGAAATAGCAGGAAAGTACAAAAACGTTAAAGTAGTGAAGCACAATCTTTATGGTTATGGTAACGCAATACTGCAAGGCATGAAAGAGGCAAAAGGGGATTACATCATTATTGGGGATGCAGACAGTACTTATGATTTTTCTGAGATTCCAAGGTTTA
>MFWN01000054.1:16699-22537 GCA_001786395.1 Candidatus Pacearchaeota archaeon RBG_13_36_9 | reverse complement strand
ACAGGGGATATGACCTTGTTATTGGAAAAAGGAACAGGATAGAAAAAGGGGCAATGCCCTTTTCTCACAGATACGTTGGCACTCCGCTGTTCAATTTATTAATCTCCTGGTTTTTTGGGAAAAAAGTTTCGGATATTAATTCAGGATTCAGGGGAATAAGAAGGAAAAAGCTGCAGGAGCTGAACTTGAGGACAGCGGGCATGGAATTCGCAAGCGAGATGATAATTAAAGCTATTAAAAAAAATTTTAAGATAAAGGAAATCCCCATAAGCTACTCAAAGAGAGTTGGAGAGTCAAAATTAAGGACGTTAAATGACGGCTGGCTTCATTTAAGATTTATCCTCCTTTACAGCCCCAACTATATTTTTTTATGGGCTGGCTTATTTTTGTTAATGTTGGGATTTTTAATAATGTCCCTGATTTTAACTGAAAAACTGGTTTTATTCGGAATCCAATTCAGGACTCACCCACTTTTTATAGGGGCGACACTGGTTATTTTAGGCTATCAATTAATCTTAACAGGCATATCTGCGAGGATTTATGCCCATAATCATCTTGAAGAAAAAGACGAGCATTTAGAAAGACTCTATAAATATTTTACACTGGAAAAAGGAATTTTTGCTGGATTTATTTTCCTTTTTGCAGGATTTCTCATTTACCTGTATGTTTTAGTTAAATGGGTAAGCACGGATTTTGGAGGGCTGGATACAATAAATATCTCAATATTTGCGCTTACATTTATCATAATAGGGTTCCAAACAATATTTGCAGGATTTTTTTTCAGCATGCTTGGAATAAAGGAGAGATAAAAAAACAATGAAAAAATCTATGATATTTTGGAGCGTGGCGGTTTTACTAATCTTTTTCTCGGGGTATTACCTGCGTGCCTACCTCTCCCTGCATACTTATCTCCCTTATTCTCCTTATGAAGCGTTTGCCCCCCAATACACTCCTAAAATATTAAGCCAAGGTCCTGTAAAAGATTTTTCAGATAAAGCAATGAGATATCCAACTACTATCCTTCTCCAACGCCTTATCAATCCGATATTTGGAGATTTGTATTTAATCTACATCGCAGGAGCGATTGTTGTATTCTTTCTTGGAAAAGAGATAACAGGCAAGAACATCGGAGGCTTTTTGTCTTTCTCACTTTTTGCTCTTTCTTCTGAAAACCTGCTTCAGTATACCAGAACAATTGGAACTTCAGGACTGTGCTATATGTTTATGTGGCTAAGTTTTCTGTTTCTAATTCGATATATAAAAAACCCAAAAAATCTTAATCTCTCCCTTTTTATTATATTTTCATTATTAGCCCTGACTTCTTATCATACAGGGGCTTCTGCCTTAATATTAATCCTTATAGGCATCCTTGTTTCTTTAGCATACTCAAAAGCAATAGATAAAAAAATAGCTTTTTCAATCTGCGGCTTGATTTTATTTCATATTGCCTGGATTGCAGTGTTTGATGTCTCTCAATTAAGCTTATTAGCAAAGGCGGTTGCGGGAACTGGAATAATTAAGATATTCTACCTGATTCTTGCAGCATTAGCCCTCACAGTTTTTCTTTACCTTGCCAAAGACAAGAAAATCTTAGAATCAGGATATTTTCCATTAGTGGCTTTAATCCTATCTGCTGTTTTAATTTTTTCTGAGTTTCCATTTTTTGATTTTTTATTGAATTTAGGGGCAAATAACTATTATGTCTCAACAATCAGCCTTAATAATTATCTTGCCCAGGCAATACTAACTCATGTATACCTTTTAGCCTTGCTCCCTTTTTTAATTAAAAAACAGTTAGATAAAGAGCAGGTATTTTTAAGAGGATGGCTTATTGGATTAGTTTTAGTTTTTATTGCTTTGGCTTCCCTCGGCTATTATCCAAGAATCTTTGATTACTCTTTTCCTTTGATGTTTGTTCTCTTTGGACTATATTGGAGCAAGAAAAAGAAATTCAGAATTTTTATTATCGCAGCTACAATTATTTTGCTTATAGCTTCTCAGCTAGTGATTTACAACGACCCTTTCACGATGAGGCGCTATTATATCCAAGAAGAGGTGCAATCAGCTGAAGATATTATCTCATTGAATCTAAATGGGGGGGTTGCAAGCGATTTAAGAACAAGCGCCTTATTTTCTTACCTTGGCAGGAAAGATGTTAAATTTGCAGATTCTGGTGAAAAGCTTCATGATATAATCTTTTATGAATATCAATACCTTCCAGATTTAAAAATAGATTATGTTATCTTGTCTGAATCAATGAAAACTGTAGTTTATTCTACAAATTTCCCAACAAAACCAATTGATAACAGTGTTTTCGATTATTATAAACTAAACTATAAAGAAGTTTATAATGACAAACTAATGCATGTTTATAAAATTAAATAGGATAAAAATAAGTTAAGCAAGATGAAAACAACAAAATTAAAAATTTTGAGCTTTCAAATTTAGGAGGTAAATTTGAAAACAGCCATTTTTCACAACTACATGGATAATATTGGGGGAGCTGAGATAGTTGGGCTGACTTTAGCAAGAGAGCTTAAAGCTCCAATATACACAACAAACATAGATTATGAAAAAATAAGGAAAATGGGATTTCCAGATGTAAAGCTAATCTCAATTGGAAAAATTCCCTTAAATGCGCCTTTCCGGCAGCAGCTGGCTCTTTGGAAATTCAGAAGGCTGGACTTAAAAAACAAGTATGACTTTTATATTATAGACGGGGATTGGGCAATGTCCGGGGCGGTAAATAATCATCCTAATTTATGGTACGTCCACTCTCCAATCAGGGAGATATGGGATGCCTACAAATATACCCGGAATAATATGGTGCCTGCGCCATTAAGGGGGATTTTTGACTTATGGGTAAAGTGCAACAGATACCTGAACAAAAAATATACTGAAAAAGTTGATAAATTGGTTTGCAATTCCAACAATACAAAAAACAGGCTTAAAAAATTCCTGAATAAAGAGGCAAAAGTAATAAATCCTCCAATAGAAACTTCCAAATTTCATTACAGGAAAAATGGGAATTTTTGGCTTTCTGTAAACAGATTATTGCCTCCAAAAAGGGTAGAGATGCAGATAAATGCTTTTAGAAAAATGCCTCATGAAAAATTAGTAATAGTCGGAAGCTACGAGCAATCGCGCAACTTTTTGAAATACACTGCCTACTTAAAAAGTATAAAGCCAAGAAATGTGGAGATAACCAGCTGGGTTGACAGCAAAGAACTAATAGAACTTTACGCAAATTGCAAGGGTTTTATTGCAACTGCAATGGATGAAGATTTTGGGATGACTCCTATTGAAGCTATGGCATCTGGAAAGCCAGTGATAGCCTGCAATGAAGGAGGATACAAAGAAACTGTAATTAATAATATAACTGGGAAACTGATAGGGGGGATTACTGAAGAAAAGCTGATAAAAGCTGTAAAAGAAATGAACAAAGAGCTGGAAAAACAGCCTGAAAAATATAAAAAAGGATGCATAAAAAGAGCAAAAGAGTTCGATACCAAAGTGTTTATTAAAAAAATGAAAGGGGAGATTGAAAGATGAAAGAGAACAGAAAACAAATTTTAATGGTGTTTAATGAAATCCCCTACCCTCCGGTGCATGGAGGGAGTTTAAGAGTGTTGAATCTGTTGAAAGAGCTCTCCAAGTATTATGAAGTAACACTTTTGACTCTCCCAAACAAAAGAGGAAATTTTGACCTGAAAGAACTGGAAAAAGTTTGCAAAGTAATACTGGCGCCATGTTTTGTAGAAGAGTTTTTTAAAAAACCAAGATTTATCTCTTATTTTACTAGAGCAGCATATTTTAAATTTGAAAGATTATTCTCCCCGTTCAAGTCTAAATTAGTGATGAACCACAACTATCAGGCATTTTGTTTAAACAAAGCACTAAAAAAAATTTTGAATGAAAAAAAATTTTATTATATCCAAGCAGAGCACTCTTATCTGGGTAATGCTGTTGATGAAATAAAAAGCAAAGCAGTTAAGATTCTAGATTTTCACAATGTTCACAGCTATATGAAGAACAACCCCAGGGAAATAAGCCTTATAAGAAAATATGAAAGAGTGCTAGCTAGTAAGTTTGACCTTGCTATTTGCTGCTCAGAAATAGATAAAAAGAGACTGGAGAGCCTGGGATATAAAAAAATACTGGTAGTCCCTAACGGAGCTGATACAGAATATTTTAGAAAAGTTCCCTACAGCAAGCCATCTTCTTTGTTATTTGTTGGAGACATGACTTACTGGCCAAATAAAGAAGGCATAAATTACTTTTTTAATGAAGTCTATCCCCTCCTCTCCCCCGATATTAGAATAAACCTTATTGGAAAGTATAAAAGAGAAGATTTTAATGAAAAAAGAAAATTAAAAAATGTTAGATTTTTAGGCTTTGTCGAAGATATAAGACCCTATCTTATTGGCTCGGTTTTCATATGCCCGCTTCTTAATGGAGGCGGAACAAGATTAAAAATATTAACTGCATTTTCTTCCGGGGTTCCTGTTGTTTCCACTTCCAAAGGGGCTGAAGGGATTGAATACAAGGATAATGTTAATATCTTAATTGCTGATGACCCTGAATCTTTTGCGAAAAGAATAATCGAGCTTCTTAATGAACCGAAAAAGACTGATAGGATAAGAAAAAATTCAAGAAGATTGGCAGAATCAAAATACAAATGGGGGAAAATAGTCAAAAAGTATTGCCAAGAATTGGAGCAAATGAAAAATGAAAAAGAATAAAGATAATCTGTTAGTTTCTGTAGTAATCCCAGTTTATAATGGAGAAAAAACCCTGAATCAGTGCCTAAACTCAGTTCTAAACCAGGATTATGATAATTACGAGGTTGTCTTGGTGAACAATAACTCCACAGATAGAACTTTGGAAATAATAAAGGAATTTCAGAGGAAAGATAAGAGGAAAAGGATAATGTACTTATTTGAGCCTAAAATAGGAAGGGGTGCTGCAAGGAATGCCGGAGAAAAAAAAGCCAGCGGGAGAATAATCTTAATGACAGACAGCGATTGTATTGTCCCAAAGAACTGGATAAGTGAAATGACTGAGCCAATAATTAAAAAAAACCAGGCAGCGGTTCAGGGAATAAAAAAAGCAAAGATATACAATGACTGGACAAAGCATATAGAACAAGAAGAAGAAAAGCGGATAAACGAAGGGATAATTGGGCAAAGAAATTTCTTTCTTGATACAGCAAATTTTGCAATAAAAAAATCAGTCTTAGAAGATATAGGGCACACCAATCCTAATCTAGCCTGTAACGAAGACACCGAACTTATCAACCAAATGAAGATTAAAGGGCATAAAGTTTATTTTAAGAAATTTTCTGTTCTGCATTACCATCCAGACACTGCCTTAAAAGTTTTTGAGAAATTTTTAAAAAGAGCAATATGGGACCAGAAAATTAAAAAGATGCACCAGCCTAAAAGAATATTCCCCAGTGAAAGCCTTGCTAATCTTGCTGGCTATGCATTCAATATTTGTTTAGAATTATTAACCCTGCATAAAAATTTTAAATATGATTTTGTTTCAGGAACAGCCTGGAGACTAGGGTCTTTTTATGGATGGATAAAAAAATGACTTCAAAAATCTTGGACGAGGGCGCATTATTAAGGTATAATTCGCTTAAGGGTATCCTAATGAATCTTGTGAAGCCAGGGCAGGCAGTTTTAGACATAGGGGGCAATCAGGGATTTATCCTATATAAGATAAGAAGAGGAAAAACTTTTAGGCCAATCATTCTTGATATTAACAAGGAAGCACTGAAGATTGCGGAAGAATTGGGATTAGAGACCATTTTTGCATCAGCTACTAAAATACCCA
>MFWN01000054.1:13290-16672 GCA_001786395.1 Candidatus Pacearchaeota archaeon RBG_13_36_9 | reverse complement strand
TACTCTCGGATGTGATTGAGCATATACAAGAAGACAAAAAAGCCATAAAGGAGGCTCATAGAGTTTTAAAGAAAAATGCAATCCTTATCCTTACTACTCCCATCAAAAACAAAAGGGTTTCTATCTTCTTAGATACGAAAGCCCTGCATAAATCCTGGGGGCATGTGCGAAGTGGATATTCGCACAGGGAATTGAGGAATTTGCTTGGGGGGAAATTTGAGATAGTTAAATCTTCTTCTTACTTTAATTTCATCAGCCGATTTGTCTACACCTTATTCTTTTATTCTTATTTTCCCATACCTCACTCCCTGAAAATAAGCTTATTTGAGAAATTAACTAGAACAGAGAGGTTTATAAAAGTTGGGTGTTTCGAGCATATCCTAATTTGCAAAAAAATCAGATGATTTCTTATATTGCCAGATTATCTCCCTTGCTTTCCCCTCTTCTTTTATTTTTCCTCCTTCCATCAGAATAGCCCTATGGCAGTATTTATCAACCATCTTTAAATCATGGCTGACTAATACAACCGAAGCTCCTTGTTTTACCAGCTCTTTTATTTTTCCTGCGCTTTTTATTTTAAACCTCTCATCTCCGATTTCAAAAACTTCATCCAGCAGGAGAATTTCAGGAGAGCAGTGTATTGCTATTGAAAATGCCAGCCTGTTTTTCATGCCGCTGGAAAACTGGTAGAGCTTGGTATTTACAAAATTTTCAAGCTCAGAAAATTCAATAATCGAAGGGAAAACTTCTTTTGTTTTTCTCCTGGAAAGGCCAAATAAAGAGCAGCATAAATAAATATTCTCTTTCATAGTCAATCGATAGTGAAACCCCACTCCCAGATTTATAATTGAAATTATTCTGCCATTTACTTTAATTTTCCCTTCGTAATCGTAGATTCCTGCAATGCACCTCAAAAGAGTGGATTTTCCAGAGCCATTTTCCCCTATAATCCCTATGATTTCCCCTTTTCTTGCTTCAAATGAAATATCTTTTAATGCGTGGATTGTTTTCTTTGGCTCTCTTCCTGAAAACAAGCTTGTAAGCCTTGCTAGGACGCTTTGGTTTTTCTTGAACCTTATCTTGAACTTCTTTGAAACATTTTCCACTATTATTCTTCCTATCATAGCATCTCCGCAAATTTAGTTTTAAGCTTGTTGAAGATAAGAAGGCCCAAAAGAAGGGATACAAGAGAATAAAACACTGCCCCTAAAATTATCCAGAGTTCCGGGAGTCTTGCATGGATAATAAGCTCTCTTGAGAGCACGATGAAATAATAAAGAGGGTTAAACAAGTTTGCTATAAACAGCCTTTCCTGCCCTCCGATTGAGTAGAAAATTGGGGTCGCAAGCCATAGCAGCCTAACAAAAAAATTCCATATATTATCCAGGTCGATGAAATAGACTGTCAGGGAAGAAAGGATAAGCGAGAATCCAAATACGAAAACAAATAAAAAAACAAGAATGACTGGATAAAAAATGATTCCAGCCATGGAATTTCTGAAGATAAGCATAAACAACAGAAATAAGGCAAATTCAAAAAAATGGGAAAAAACTGATTTGAGAGCTATGCCTAAGACAAGGGCTTCTCTTGAAAAATTAATTGACTTAATCAATTCCCCATAATCCCTTACGATTATCTTTGTGGATTCTGTTGTCGCCTGCTGGAAAAAATTGAAAATAACGATGCCAAGAAGCAGGTAGAGGGGATAGGATGGAATACTATTCCCTAAACGGTCGGAAAAAACCAAAAGCAGGAGTAGAAAAAGAAGCAGGGGATTAAGGAGATACCAAAAAATTCCAAGATAACTTCCCTCATTTCTCAGCTTGAAACTTGACTTTGCAATCTCCAAAGACAGGTCAAGAAAGTGCCTTAATTTCATCTATAGGAGAAAAACGAGTTTTATATAAAGATTATTATAACGAAAGAGCTAAATTTTTACCAGGTTATTTAGCTCTTTCGAATAGAGCAACAGACAAAATGATGAGCTGTTTAAGTCTGTTGCTATAAGATAGAATATTACTTTCTTGTATACATGCTTTCCTTTTCCCATGCAGCTATTGGCTCAGAACTAATCACTTCTTCCCCGCTTTCTGTTACTGCCACTGCATATACCTCTATTTTTGTCAGCTGGCCAGTTGTCATGCCGCACGAAGGGCTAATGGTTAAATCGAGTTCTCTTGTCTCATGCGGGCCTGGAACTGCTGAAACATTTTCTTTCTGGCTGCAGGACCTTCCTCCTGCGTAGAAGACTATTTTTAGATAGTCGTAGAGAGTTTCGGGGGCATAAACCTCAATCTCTACTGTCTCGTTTATAGTCTCATTTATCTGCTCTGTCCAGGAAGTTGTTACTGTTTCGTTCCAAGTAACGTTAATTTCTTCTATCCAGCTTATATTCTCCCGTATTTTTTCAAATATTTCTGCCAAGTTAGTGAGGTTTGCGAAGTAATAGGTTCCGTTACCAACTAGTGAGATATTTCTTAAAGTAACCTCATCCACGCCTGACGCGTTTCCAAATCCAATTGTATAAGTTGTAACCCTATTATCTATAAAACCGCTTTTTGTAATATTAATTGCGTCATCACATGCGTCATCTGGCATAGTGTTGCAGAAAGTTCCAGATTCAACAAGAGGGTTTCCGCTTAATTCTGGAGAGTAATAATTTTCACAATCTACATTTGCACCCCCATCGCTTAAAACAATCATTATTTTAGTGCGTGTTGAGGCATTAAGGTATTGCATCCCCCTCTCAATCCCGCAGCAGATGCAGGTGGATCCTAAAGTGGACCACGAATTTATTACGCCAAGCAGCGCAGCAGTATTATTGGTAAGCGGAACAGACCAAACATCGACAACTCTATCTGCGTAAGCCACAAAGCCCACCCTATTGTTTGTCCCGTTAAGAATCCTCTGGACAAAATCTCTTGAAGCATTCTTTAGCTCCCCTATCTTGTCGCCCTGGCCATTGTTATTGCGAGGGTTCATGCTTCCTGAAACATCATTTACAGTAATAATATCTACATTGGAGCCGTTAAGAGTACCATTATGTTCTATATAAGTAATGTTGGTGTGGGTTACATTTGTCTGGTTGACAACCCTAACCACTGTCACATTTATGCGAGAAACATTTTTACTGGTCTCATTGAGTAAGAACTCCCCTCCAGCCCCTTTTTCAAACACAAGAGTGAGCTTTTGATCGTCTGTTGAATCAAAACTAACATCATCTATGCCTAGTTTATTACTCAAGTCATTCAATTCATTCTGAATCCTTATGCGCTCTTCTTTTTCTCTAAAGTAACCTACAAAAAAATAGATAACAATAGCTAGGACCATTATGACTATTATTATCAGCAATACTTCTGCTATCAACTCTGAAGCCCCTTTT
>MFWN01000054.1:10048-13277 GCA_001786395.1 Candidatus Pacearchaeota archaeon RBG_13_36_9 | reverse complement strand
TCTAAATATATAATTTATAATATACTTTATAAGCTTATAAACATTTCTGTCTATGATTCAATATGCGCTCGGCTTTTCCCATGCAGCTATTGGAGCCGGGCTAATAACCTCTTCCCCTCTTTCTGTTAATGCCACTGCATATACCTCTATTTTTGTTATATCGGAAGTTGTGATGGGCCAGCCTTCATCATCTATGTTTATAGGAAGATCTTTTTTCTCCAATGGAGCAGGCATAACTGAATAAAGCCTAGTGGCTGAATAACTCGTTTCTTTAGCATAAACTATAATCTTTATATGATCATAAAGAACTGTAGCCCTGTAGGTAATTTTCATTGCTTCTGCAATCTTTTTGTATGCTGCTATTAACTCTGCGGTGTTTGCTGCACTGTAATAGTCTCCATGGCCTATACTTGCTATTTGCTGAAGAGCTGCTGTATCTGCATCAGGACCAAAAGCTATAGTAGTCAAGTTAGTTATGCCCGCGTCTGCTGCAGCCTGGGCTTCATCTATAGCTGTGTTTCCATCTGCACAATTTCTATCTGCCACACCATCACTCATAAGCAGGATAACCTTTACCTGGCGGTCAGAATCTACCAGCATCCTTGTTGCATTCCTGATGCCGCAGCAGATGCAGGTGCCCCACCAGTTTTCAGAATCGTCAATAAAGGGTTGCAAATCATCAAAATCGCCGGTCAACTCATGGACTCTTGCGATATTCTCGTCTGGAGTAAATAAGTTATAAGGCTGCCCTTCACATTCATCAACCAGGCCTATAATTTCCATGAAAATATTGGACATTTTAGTGGATATTGGCAGAATAGAGAAAGGGGTAAGAGAAGACACTCCAGTCTTCATAGTTATCAGTCCAGATTTCTGATTATCGTTTGGATTAGATTCTGCTATAATATTTGAGGAGTCGACAGAAGCCCAGATAGGCGTGTCTGCTGTGAGCGTTGCAGTCCAAGGGCAAGTTATGGAATTTGTACCTGCTCCTGAAAAGCTGAATTGCTGGCTGCAGATTTCATTTGCAGCAGCAATGGAATTATGGTAAAGGGTGACTGTAAAACCGTTTACTTCGCATTTGTCATTGGAAAAATAAGAGGTTATTGTGTAACCTATGCTTTTATCAGGATCCACTAAGTTTGGAGCTATTTGGAGCTCACCATCTATTTTAAGGTTAGGATTAGAACAGACAGATATCCACGCAGACCGCGTGTTGTCTCCTTCGTTATATTCCTGAACGCTGTTTGCCGAGTCAACAGAAACATAGATTTGTGTATTGGCTGTCAGGGCTGCTGTCCAGGAGCAACTAATAGTCCCGCTGCCTGTGAATTGCTGGCTGCAGATTTCATTTCCAGCAGCAATGGAGTTATGGTAAAGGGTGACTGTAAAAGAGCCAGTAGTGCACTGGGTGTTTTGGAAAGTGGAACTTATTGAGAAAGTTCTGCTCGTTCCAGGAATCACATTGGAATTTGGAGTTACTGTCAATCCAGTGGATACAAGGTTAGGGCCTACATTAAAATAGCTTGTTAAATTATTATTTCCTTCGTAAGGAGTTTCATCTACCCGATTCTTTGCATCTATTCCAGCATAAACTGCATATTGAGTGCCAATTGAAGTAGGAGTTAGGGGAAGCGAGGTAAAAGTCTGGATGGCAGAAATTTGACCTGAGTTCAGTGCAGGTATGTCTTTTATGTTTCCAGCCCAAGTGCCAAATATAGTATACGCAGCGAGGTCTGAAGGGCCTGCAGGGCAGTAGCCATAGTTGCGCCCTCTAACGTTAACATCAACACTAGTTTGGCCAGCAGAGCATATTGGGCTTACTGGAGCAACTGCATAGACGCGCAAGTCAGGTCTCCTTAGCTCAATAACTTCTGTATCCCTGTTATTTGTTTCATCAGTTTCTGCGACTCCTAAACCTGAATCAGCAAATGAAGAGACAGTGACATCATTTGCCAGGGCAGTTATCCAGGTAAAAGTGAGAACTGCTGAGGCTCCTGCTCCTAATCCAGCAATAGTTTGTGAGCCTATTTCTACGCTGTTTGGGTCGTAAAGAGTCACCTTAAAAGTCTCTGTTATGGCTGTGTTTCCTATATTTCTGACTGTGACTGGTATGCTATAAGAAGCTGATGCAGGAGAGCATCGGTAGACATTAGCTATAGTGCTGATTAAATCTTTTGTTTGAGTTGGTGGAGTGACAGTATAAGTATTGACACTCCTGGTATCATTGTTATTTTCCTCGTTGGATTCTGCAATAACGTTCAGTTCGTCTACCCTAACTGTATAGTTTCTCTGCAGTTCCGGGATTATATCCATAAATTTAATGCTCACGCTGATAATCTCTCCTGATTTAATTCCATTAATCGTAATTTCCTTAAGAAGGATAGAATTAGATTCGCTGTTATTATAGAACGAGACTACAAAAGAGCTTTCAATTGGCTTTCCTTTATTTTTTATTGTTGCAAGCAAGGTAACTTCCTTTTCTGTAGACTGAACTATCCTTATGTACTTGGGGTCATAAATACTCCCTGTGTTGCAGCTGCTTTCCATTTTATAAATCCAACCAGAGGGGACTAATGGATTATTGTGATCAATTAGCTTAAATATTGCTATATCATTAACTGCCTGAAGTTCTGCGTCAAAGCCATATCCGTTACTGGCTGACATGACTGAACAGGCTAGGACATTATCCCCAACTTCCAGCGCTTTTGTTGGAACTAATATATTTGTGCTGTTCCAGTAGACTGCCTGGTTTGTGCGGTCTTCATAATAAAACACCTCTTTTCCGTTAAGGTAGCACACAACCCCTTCTTTATATGCAAGGGAAAGATTAAGGTGTTTTATCCTTGAAAGGCCCTCTGAATCCAAGTTAAAATGCTTTCTAAAGAAGAGTCTGCGCATATTGACGGGGGCGCTCGTGGTTGGCGTATAAGGGGTCCAGGTGGTTTCGTCCAAAGACTTATTCTGCCAGTCTGGCTCATAGCATCCTCCGGGGGTGATGCCTGCATAAAGATTAACACTTAGGTCAGAGTCTATTATTTTTTCCACATTCATTCCTGATGAATATTCTATGATGCCTATTTCTGTATTCTGAGCACCAGTCATTACCTGAAGAAATTCTTTTGTGGCACTTATCAAAGATTCTATTTTTTTCTCTTTCCCTGCAGGGCATCCGCTTAAAAGTGTCCTTCTATCACCACAATAATAATCTGTGCCTGAAGTCCATAAA
>MFWN01000054.1:0-9985 GCA_001786395.1 Candidatus Pacearchaeota archaeon RBG_13_36_9 | reverse complement strand
ACAAGGACAATGCCAGTAGGCGGCACTGCCGCTCCGGGGGTTATTTCTTCTATTTCCTGCGAACCCGGGCCTTTTTTGAGATGCAAGGTGAGCAGTTTATTGTCAGCATCAAAGCTAACATCTTCTATTCCTATATTTTCTTTGGTCATCTCATGGAGCAATTTGGATTCTTCTTCTTTCTTTCCAAAATAACCCAAAAAAAAGTAGAGAACCATCGAAACTATCAGTATGGCTATTATAATCAGCAATACAGTTGCTATGAGTACTGACGCGCCTCTTTTTTTCATCTTGTATGTGATAGACGAATATATATCTTATTTATATTTTATTAATTAAATACTTATAAATTTATCTATTTGCTTTCTTGCTTTTTCACGTTCCTGCTGGTGCCTCTTTAAGGCAAAATTAAGCTTTTCAATTGTAATCTGCTTTAGCTCGCTTGTGAGCATTTTACCAGACTTATAATCCCGATAAATTTCTGCAAGCTTTTCATCATTATCTTCAAGCATCATCCTCAGATACTGGAAAGAAACATCAATGTCCGGATTGCCACCTTTTTTGCGGTGTTCTTCTATTGTATCTTTTCCCCCTGAAAATGCATATTTATTAATTTTAGCTGCAACTGTTTTTTCATTATCTGTTGACAAAATGGCTTTTGCAGACTCGCTGCTGCTCATCTTTCCTTCGTTTCCTGTTAAAGGAGGCAGAAAAGGGCACTGAATACTTGCCGGCCTATAATGCCCCAGCTTAGGAAGTATATCACGAGTCAGCCTAAAGTGGGGATCTTGGTCGACTGCATGAGGGATTAAGCAAGGAATTTCCTTTTTCTCCAGAACAGAAGGAAGGAAAGCGGGAACCGCCTGAACAGAAGTAAAGAAAATCTCTCCGATGTTATTGCTTTCATTGAAACCAAAACTTGATTTAACCATTGAAAAGGTTATTTTTTTTGCAACTTTTATTGCCTCGGGATAAATCAATCCCGCATGTTTTGTGTCTATGAGGAAGTGTGTTTTTTTGGGATTAAATCCCACTGCTATAATATCCAGCATGTTTTCGTACATCCAGTCTTGGATTTCCTTATAACTCTTATCTTTAAACAAAAATTTTTCATCATCTGTGAATTGGAACCATAATTCACAATCAAACTTGTCCTGGAGCCATTTAGTAAAATACCAGGTCTGCAAATGCCCTAAGTGAATCGGCCCCGATGGGCCGCAGCCAGTATAAAGAAAAAATTTGTTTCCTTTTTCATATTCGTCTAAAAGCCAATTCATATCCCTATGAGCGAAGAAAACTCCCCTCCTTAACATAAAATGCACTTCTCCTGCATTCTTTTTTATCCTCTCAAGAAGCTTTTTGTCTATTTTTTCAAGCCCGAACTCCTTAATAAGCTTGCCATAATCTACTTCTCCCTTAACTTCCCACGGTGTAACCTGATTTTTCATAAGATAATTAGAAAGATATAGTATATAAATATTAGGATTAAACAGGGGAGAAATCCACCGTTATTCTTTTTCAGCTATTTGCATTTTTATCTATCACCTCAATCAACCCCGCGCCCCATTTCCTCAAGAAAGATCCCATGTTAAAAATAGCATTACAATAAATGAAAATAGGCTAGACTGCCGATTTAGGAAATTTCGATAATCTTTTTGTTAGAAAACTTAGTCACCCAGTATTCCACTCCGCCACGACTTGTTGATTTTATTCCCCCCCAAGGGATTAAAGGATTAATATCCAACGTATCCGAGTTTATTATCACTCTGGCAGTATTTATTTTTTTAGCTAATTCTAATGCGTGTTCCTTATCATTACTAAATATAGCGCTGCTTAGTCCATGTTTGTTCTTTTTATACAGGCCAAGAACCTCTTTCTCAGAAATGAATTTTTTAGCCCACAGACTAGAACAGAATTTTGGATTGGCGATTGTGTCATTAGAGGGGTTTTCATTTATTTCCAGATCTTTTATTTTACTTTTTAATAAATTTATGAACGCTCTGTATATTCTTTTATGTATGAGCATCCCTTTTATAGAATCACAATCTCTCCCACCCTTGAATATAATGTTTTCTATAATCAGATTTGATATAACTTCTAAGTTTCCATCAAAAATGATTGCCCAATCATTGCCACCATATTCTCCGGCATATTCAATTTTTTCGGAACAGCAGTAATGCTCTACCCCTATTCCATTTTCTTCGCTACCCATAAAAAATACGAAGTCATAATATTTCTTAAGGACTTTGTAAAATGATTTTTTACCAACCCCTGTTTTAAATTGTATGTTTTTTATATTTCTTTTTTTAAAGAATCTTTTTAAAAATACTACAATGCTTTTTGATTTAGATGACGGTTTGACTACTACTATATTTCCAGTTATTGCAGCACATAACGGCAAGAGTATGCAAGAAAGAATAGGGGTTGTTGATGGGAGTATCAGCAAAACCTTCCCCTTTGGAATTCTATAAATTATTGCTTTTTTGCTGTAGTTCGGTACGAAAACCATTTCAGGTTTTAATAATTTATTCGCTTGAACCGGTAAACCCTTAAGCGCTAAAAGTGAATCTTCAAATTCTTTTTCTAAAAAAGATTTATCGATGTTTGAATCCAAGCTAACTTTTTTAATTATATCTGTTTTTTCTTTTTGCAGTTCTATATACAGCTCATTAATTATTTTTTTCATGGTCTTCGCTCGCTGTTTTAATATACTTGTTCAACTTTTTAATGTCTCCTTTAGAGGTCACAATAAGTTTTTCTAGTTGTTTTATCGATTCTCCAGAATAAATATATTCGAGCGCACGGCTTACTCCTGCTTTTAAGTTTTTTTCCTTTTCTGATATATAAAGCAAGGCCCCCGCATTTAGTGCAGCTATTTCTATGCTGCTCCTGTTGGCTTCTCCCAATAATATTTTTACAAGGTGAAGCGAGTTTTCTTGATTAGTTTTATGCTGTGCGATATCAGAGTATTTCCCATTTTTCAGTCCAACTTCTTCTGGAAATAAATAATAGGTCTTAATCTTGCCATTTTTTATTTCAGATATTTTTGTTTTTCCTAGAGTGGATAACTCATCTATATGATTAACCCCTTTTTTATCACTCCCTTGAACAACTAACGCGAACTTAAATCTCATTTCCTTTAATATTCTTGCTGTGAATTCTGTATTTGAACTAGAAAGTCCGAATATCATTCTCTTAAATTCAACAGCACTTGCTACCGATAAGGCGTAACTTAAAGGATTCATGAAAGGAAATTTACCAACATATCTATTAAACATTTTTGGGAAGTAAGGCTCCGCGTCAAAAAACCCTATGTTATTTTTTTCAAGACTTTTGGTCATATCTACTGGTTTTGCATGGACATTTACCCCCAGCTCTTCTAGAACATCCGTTGTTCCGGAAACGCTTGATTCAGAACGACAACCATTTTTCACAACTTTTACTCCTAACCCCGATGCAACAATGGCTGCAGCAGTGCTTATATTTATTGTTTTTATTGTATCCCTACCACTTCCAACTATCCCGCAAAATCTCATATTATCTATTTTTAAGGGTATTCTATCATATTTTAAAACAACATCCATTAGTCCCGCAATCTCCTCTTTGGTAGGATTCTTTGTCTGCATAGATGCTAAAAAAGAGCCTAGATAAATATCATTCAATTCTCCATACCTTCCATCAATTAAACTCTTAAATATAGAAAAACTTTCATTTCTAGTTAAATTTTTTCCTTTAACCAGTTTATCCAATGCTTCTCTTATTTTTTCCATTGTTGATATTCTTATATCTCTCTTCTATCTTTTTAGACACAAACGAAACAAATTCTTCGTATTTAAGTTCTTTGGAAAGTTTATCTAGTTTGTCCTTTTCTATATCTAAAATCCAAAGGGCTATTTGATAGGGCGGGTTATCTTCAATCTTAAGGCATCTTTTAATTTTTAGCTTACCTAATTTAATGTTTAATGATCCCGTAGTTTCTGATAGTAATAAGGAGTTTTCAGGCTGGCTTTTAGACATTTTACCGGATAGTAGTCCATTAATTGGTCTCAAAAAAATAAACGTTGGGGGGCTGAAATTAAATTTTTTGGCACAAAGATCAATCAATTTAGCATGATTTATTTCCTCTATACCCAGAATTACTAATACATTTTTGTATCCTTGATAATAAGGATAAACTACATCTGATAGCATATTACAAACAGCAACTGAATGAGGAAAATCGGATCTATCTCCGTAAATGTCTACGAATTCCTTTGTCTTAAATCTTTTTACGATTTGCATAAATAGAAGAGTTGTTTCTTTATTCTCTGAATGCAGATATATTTCTATATTTTTCTTCTTAAGCGCCCATAAAAAAATTTCTTTTTTTAAATGAATATACATTTTTCTCATGCCACTTTTTGTTTTCCTGGTCAAAATAGCTTCTGTATCACTTATTGGCATAAATAATTTTGCTCCAAAATTATCATTAAAAAGATTAAAAATCTTTATCGGTGTAAGGTTTCCTAACTGTAGTTTTCCACTTATACTGTAGCCCGTAACTACGGCTAAATCTTTCCGCTTTTTTTTATGCATTCTCTTTAATGGGTTTAGATTCCACCCCCCTAGAATAAGCCCGTTATCTAAATAATTCTGCAAAAATGGTAATTTATTCATATTTGTATCTAATTTCTCTTTTTTTACAAGAGAATCATAATAAT
Organism: Candidatus Pacearchaeota archaeon RBG_13_36_9; assembly: GCA_001786395.1. Lineage (GTDB taxonomy): Archaea > Nanobdellota > Nanobdellia > Pacearchaeales > GW2011-AR1 > MFWN01. The sequence goes on along the minus strand of MFWN01000054.1, from coordinate 5,288 downwards.
CTTCATCCAATTCCGCTTTAACTTTGGTCATTTTCGAATACTAGAACGTATGTGTGATTTATTCCCCCGCGAAATTTATTTTTAGAGTAATACTCCTTACTTTTTATCCAAATAATCTCTTTCATTGGGTGATATTTCTCTCTGAGTATATTGACAACATCCCATGCTAATGGGATAAACTCATCATGTACTATCAAATTTTTAACAATTACTATAATCTTTCCCTTTTTTGATAAATTCTTTTTTAGACTGAAGAAGATTATTCTCAGATCCCGAAGATAGTTATTATAACTCTTTTCTGTAGATAGATCTCCATCCAGTTTTAGTCTATTTGTTGGAGTCGCGTAAAAGGGTATCGAGGTTATACAAGCATCAATTTTGGGCAGTCTTAATTTTGAGAGGTTTAATGAATTAGCCGTAATTACTTTTAGATTTTTGCTTCTACAATATTTTGCACGAGTTTTATCTAGCTCTATTCCTATTGTTTTTCTCTTTAATTTCTCCCCTTCTATTAGTATTTCTCCAAAACCACAAAATGGATCTAGAATCATGTCTCCCTCTTTTGTAAATGCTTTAATTAATATTTTAGATGCTTCTTTTGGCATGGCTACGTTAAAAATATCTAAATATTTTGGTAAAGTCGAACCCTCATTTTTAGTTTTAATCCATGTAAAATATTTTTTTGCGGCCATATTAAATACTTCTAAGGTCTATTATCCTCTTTAGTTTGTTGTGTGAAAAATTATTTTTTTCTAAACAAATATTAAATCTAATACCCAATTCTTCTTTTAGTTTACAGACAATCTTATCTTCTACTTCTTTATTAAAATGTCTTGGCTCAACTATTAAGGTGAGTTCTTCAATTCCTTTAATTCTCTCTATTCTCAACTTCCATCCTTCTGGCTTTACTATGTTTTTCATCTCCCACAAAACCGACTCGATTGCTGAAGGGCATAGTTTTATTCCCTTAACAAAAAGAACGTCATCTACTCGCCCCTTTATTCTACTTATTCTTGGCGTAGTTCTTCCGCATTTGCATTTTTCATGAGTGATAGAAGTAATGTCTCCTGTCCTATATCTAATGACTGGATTTGCTTCTCTATCTAAGGTTGTTAAAACTAATTCTCCCGTTTCTCCTTCCGGTAAAATTTCTTTGGTATGGGTATCTATTATTTCAGGATATACATAATCCCAAGGAAGATGAAGCCCACATCGGTACTCGCACTCTCCTGCGAGTCCAGTATTTATCTCAGCTAAACCATACTGGTCCATAAACTTACATCCAAAACCTTCTTCGAAATGAGCTCTTGTTTCTTCGTTGTATGGCTCTCCTGCAGCTATTGCTATTTTTAGATTCAGCTCTTTAGGATTAATCTTTAATTCTTTAAACTTTTCTAGAATTCTAAAATAATGACTTGCGATTCCAGCCATGCTAGTAACTTTAAAATCTTTCAAAAATTTAATCTGCTTTTCAGTAGAAGAAACCCCCATTGGTATGACTAATGCTCCTAGATGGATTAGTGCATAATGATTCAATAAACCTCCCGTAAAAAGACCATACTCCCCCATCATCATAAAAATATCTTCTTCACGTATTCCATTACAAAACCAAGTTCTAGCTAGAACTTGATTAGAGATTTCTAAATCTCTTTTTGTAAGAAACATTGGAACGGGGTTTCCAGTAGTTCCAGAGGAAGTGTGGACTTCAATAACCTTTGATAACCGCAGGGTCAGAGACCCATAAGGATAACTTTCTCTTAATTGGTCTTTTGTTGTGAGTGGGATTTGATTTATTTCTTTTATACGAGATATTTTAGGGGGCAGGGGTATATTTTTGTATAATCTCGACTTTTTACATAATTTTAATATTCTGTTAAATTTCTTAATTTGCAACCTTTCAATCTCTTTCCTGCTAGCACATTCTATACTCGGTTCGTAAATTCTATTAGTCATTTTCATAGGTATTCATTAAACAACCCCCTATTCGTTTAACACTTATTAATTTCATTTTCTTGTAGGAATTGTAAAATGATCTTTTTCCATCTACAACTGTGGGGGTGTCTTTCCCCCCAACAATAAACGGGAAGATAAAGACAACTAACTTATCTAGAAGACTCAATGAGAATAGACTGTAATTAATTGTGCCGCCGCCCTCAATAAGTATATTTTTTATGCCTAATTCTTTTAATCTTTTAAAAGCGTCATTTAAATTTAATCCCCTTTCGTTAGTTTTACAAACAATAACTTTAATATCATCGGAAAGTTTTTTTGTAAATTTTAATTTGCCTTTCTCAGAAGTGAGTATTATTGTTTTAGCTTCATAATTAAGAACCTTACTATCTCGCGGAATTTTTCCTAATCTGTCTATCACTATACGATATGGCCTTTTTTTTCTTCGAATCGATCTTACTGTTAAAGAAGGATTATCCGATACTACTGTAGAAGAACTTACTAAAATGCCGTCTACTTTTGACCTCAGTTTGTGAAGTTCAAGGTTTACTTTTTCTGAAATATACCCCCCAAACTCCTTGCTACTTAATCCTCTTCCTGGAGAGATTTTTCCATCTATGCTCTCCCCTACTACCAAGATAGTTTTACACCTCTCCATGGGGATACGACTCTAATGGCATATAAAAAGCTTTTTAATAGTGAACTCCTTATGCCAAGCATGATAAAACTGTTAATTCTTGACCAGGATGGAACATTGTATAAAAACAAGAGACTACTAAACAAGATACGAGAAAACACCCATGAATTCTTTTGTAAAAAGTTATCTATCGATAAAGAAAATTATTCTAGATGGTACTCCAAGAATAAAAAAGACTTTCCGAATATTTTTGAAGCTTTAAAAAAATTTAATATTTCTATTGAAGAATATCATTCTCAAGTTTTTGATATTGTTAAACCTGAGAGTTATTTAAAGAAAGATAGACCTCTTTTTAAGGTTCTTAAAATGCTAGGACTCCCGATTTATGTGGTTACTTCTTCTTCAAAGAATTACTCGAAAAAGGTACTAAAATCCTTAGGAATTTATGGTTTAATAAAGGACTCTATTAGTCTTTCTAAAGAAAGAAATGATAAAATTAAGATATATAATGAGATTATTAAATCAGAAAGGGTTAACCCCGAAGAGGCTTGTGTTATCGGCGACAATTGGGAGACCGATTTAAAAGAAGCAAAAAAACAAAGATTTAGAACGATCCTTATTGGGAGGAAAAATCAGAAACCATTTTTTATTAAGTCGATGAAGGGTTTACTCGCCGTAATTGAATGTTTTAATAAATCTTCCGTTAAATTTTAGAGTATAAGAAATTCTAAATTTTTACTGCACTTCTTCCTTGGGCTGCTGGACTTTTATCTCAACACCCAGCTCTTTAAGCCGTGAGATGTGAGCCTGCATTATGACTTCCACATTTGCAACCATCTTGATAAGCTCGTTTCTCTCTGCAAGCAGGGTGTTTAAAGCGCCTTTATGTATTCCTATTTCCTCTTCCCGAGAAATCTGCGGCTGCTTATTTTTCTGGACTGGTTTAAATGCCATTTTCTCATTTTCTTCTGCAGGCGCTGAGCTATCCATTATTGAAGCTTCCAAATTTGCATCACTGTTTGCGCTTTCATCAGGGTTCATAGTAAGATAGCGAATAGATGGTTTATAAAGTTTGGCAATTTTCTGTTTTTTGCTCCGGAAATGAGTTATGAAAGAAGTTGTTTTATTCAAATAAAATAGGAGGTTTAGTTGTAGAGCATAAAGTTCAAAACTATCAGAAGACGAGAGTACACAACTATAAGATAGAAACTGTCTTTATGAAAATTAAAGACAGAGTGAATGATTTCAGGGGGCTTAAAGCTTTATGGTCTGCACCCCTAATTTTGATTGGTTTGACTATCCAACATAACTTCATAGAGAAACACTGCTCAACCGATAAGGTACCTTGCCAACTTGCAGGGCAGGATTTAGATTTAGGAGAAAATAGATGGCTTGGCTTAATTAGGCTGTCTTCTTCTCACGAAATAAAAGAAAGCTCCAACAATTCCAATCGATAATAAGATTGCTCCAATTACATTTGAAGAAGTTTGATTTAACCCTATTACATTGCCAGTCAGATTACTTGAGAAAAAAAATAGGCTCCCAACTAAGCCGAGAATAGTTGCAACTGCTGAAACTTTTCCAGCCAGTCCACGCCACTCCCTTTTCTTAACTTTTTCTAGTCTCTCAGCATTTCTTCTTGCTTTAAGTGCTGCTTTAGATGCTATCTTTGTAGTAAAATAAAAATCTTTCACCGTTGCATTCCCCGCTTCCATATCCTCTCTAGTTTCTTCTGGAGCTTGGTCAAAATATAAAGCTGCTTTTTTATAATCTTTTAATGCCCTATTGTAGTCCCCGGCTCTCCGCCAGGACTTTGCGGCTTGCATACAATCTCTTCCCGATCTATAAGAATCTGTTTCACTAGAAGCAAGAGATTCATAATGCCTTGCCTCTTTTCTTTTGGCTGCACGTATTTCTTGAGAATTTTGCCTCTTGTCCATAAAAGATTTAGATTAAGTAAGTTTAAACATCTTTCCCATTTCAATAAAATATTTAAAATAGATAATCCAATAATATTTATGAAAATTAAAGCAGTCTTATGTGATTTTGATGGAACATTAGTAAATAAAGATATTTTAGATGTTATTTGTGGCATTGTTAACAAAGAACAAGAAAGTAAAAAACTCAACGAAGATTACCATGAGGGTAAAATAGATGGTTTAACTGCCTTGATTACCCGTATAAATTTTTTGCACGGAGTATCTATAAGCCAAATCTCAAAGAAACTTAAAGAGAATGACTATCTGATCTCTGGCGCTGAAGAGCTATTCAAATTTCTTAAGAAAAATAAGATAGTAACAATCCTCAATTCTGGAAATATTCTTCCAGTATTGCAACATTATTCAGAAAAACTGAAGATAACTTATATTGTTGGAACTAAACCAATAATGAAGGGAAATGTTATTGACTCAATATCTGAGAAGAATTTTTCTGGTGCTAATTTTAAGCTTGAAGATTCTAAATTAATTCTAAAAAAACTAAAGATTAAGCCTTCTGAAGTAATTGCCTTAGGGGACTCTCCAGCAGATAAATCAATCTTTGAGTACAGTGCAAAAAGCATCGCAATCAATCCCAAGGGAGGAATAGAAAAATCAGCAGATTATATACCTGACTTTTCCTTAGTTTTTGGTCACCACACCCAATTCCTTAAGTATTTTTCTCTGTTTGGGTTCAAGTGAAACATGAATGCTCCACTCAAAGC
>MFWN01000053.1:8776-12926 GCA_001786395.1 Candidatus Pacearchaeota archaeon RBG_13_36_9 | reverse complement strand
TGGCTGAAGAAAAAAGCAAGAAATATAAATAAATTAAAGGAGATAATGAATTCTTTTGTGTTTGTTAAAAACGCAAAAGTTTAGAAACCAAAAGGTTTATATATTACGTATAATTAATAATTATACTATGGTAATTCAAACAAGAACAAGAATAAGAGAATGGGGCAATTCATTTGGGGTAGTTATTCCAAGAGAGTTGGTTATTAAAGAAGGATTCAAGGCAAACGATAGAGTTATAATTCGTATTGATAAAAGGCAGAATCTGGAAGAGTTTTTTGGAAAGGGGAAAGGGAAAATTAAAGATGCACAAAAAGAAAAAAATGAGGCTAAGAAACTATGGGGGATGAACTGACTTTTTTCTTTGATAGCTATGCCTTGATTGAGATATATGAAAAAAATCCTAATTTCGAAAAATACGCAAAGGTAAATGCAGTAACTTCCTACTTTCAGGTTTATGAAGTCTATCATAGCCTTATAAGAAATGGCTATTCTGAAGAAGATATAGAAGATTTCTTTGAGTTCCTGCAGAATCTCTGCATAGACCTTGATTTTGATTGGATACCCCAATCAGTTAAATTTAGAAAAGAAAATAAAAAAAGAGAACTCTCTTATGCAGATTGCTTAGGCTATGTAATAGCTAGAGAGTTGAATATTAGGTTTTTAACAGGAGACAAGGAATTTGAAGATTTACCTAATGTAGAATTTGTTAAAAAGTAGATTAAAATAATTGAAAAAGTAACTTAGGAAGTCTTAGGCTTAAAAAATTTTATTAATAAACGCGATAATTCTTCCTGCGGCCTGTCCTCAAATCTTAGAATAGCTGTTGAATATAAGATCTTGCCTTTGTCTTCGCCTCTGCCAGGACCAACAAATCTTCCTCCAACTTCCCCCATTGATTTTTCTTTTTCCTTTAATTTTTGGACAAATTTCTCTAATTTACCGGGTTCGTTAACCCTATCCAGCTTGATGCCTTGCTCATTAATCGCTGTAATAATATCTCCCGGAGAAGCATATAAAACGGGGTTCATAGACCAAATAATGCCCTCTTCTGGCTTTTGGAATCTATACAAAACTCCCCTTGCAAAAAAATAATTGCTGTTAGCTGAACAATAAACTTTCATAAAAAACTATAAAATTAGTTTATTTTTAAACTTTTATTTAATAGAAAATAATTTTCAGCTGTTTTTCTCCACAATATCAAACAAGTTTGCCAGGGGATTTTCAAAGTCCTTGTTTATTTCCTCAACCCTTTTTTTCTGCTCATCATCCAGCTCTTCCCTTATTTCGCTTATCTCCTCTTTTAGCTCATCCTTTATTCCATCTGCTTCCTGCTGTTTTTTATAAAGGTCATAGAGCCAAATCCAGATTTCATCAAAATGCTTTTCCTGCTCCAGCCAGACTTTCTGCTGGTTGCTTAAATGTAAAACCGGAAGGAAAGCAGCTATTCTTTCCTCTCTGCCTGTTCCTGCAAGCTCTGTAAAGCCCAGCCTTGTCCCGGACTTTTTATTGAAATATGTCTTTATTTTGGCATAAAGGTGCCTTATTCTCTCAGCAACACTAACCCTGTCTTTTTTACTGTCAAAATCCACCTGAGAAAGCTTCTCTGCCCTTCTAAAGGTAATCTCTCTTTTTATCCTTCTGTTCTCAGTATAAATCGCCTTATTTAAGGCTGACATCAGCTCCTGCAAAGTAACCTGCCTGAATCTTGGAAGGGGAGTTTTAGGAATCAGTTCTGGAAGATCATCTTCATCTATTTCTATCTTTTCAATGCTCTGTTTATTATCTTCTTTTTTGCCAAAAAGTATTTCATCCAAGTTTCTTATATATCTATTAAGCAAAATTTCTGATTTTATCCTCAAAAGAAGAGATGCTGCCAAAAGCACCTTGCTGGAGATAAAGAAATTAGCCTCTTCCATTGTCTTTATTTTTTCTAGGTATTTTTGTGCTAAGATGGAAATATCAATATCCCACGGGTCCAGCTGCTCGGTCTGGATAAGCTCATAAATAATAGCCTGCCAGCTAGCTTCTTTGTTAGTAATAATGTCATAAAACTGGTCCTGAGTTATCTTGTCTGTTTTTGCCATATTGCCTGTTTTTCCTGTACTGACTACAGAGCTACTTATTTTATTTTCCACCTGTTTTTCAAAAAAATCCTCACCAATTTCCATATATAGTTCAGAACAACAAAATTTATAAACCCTTCTTCTTTAACACATCAGCCAAAAAAGGAGGCTAAGGGCAGATTATAGTTGTTTAAATAGTCACGTCAAAGACCCACGGGTTTTTGATATCCAAAAATCTCTGTACTGCTCCAAATTAAAATAAGATATCAGAAAGAGATTTTTGTAGTGTCATTTATTAGTTACAACAACACCGAAAAGTTTATATACTAGTATTACTATATATCATTATCACCTCTTTTTCCCCAGAAGAGGCTGAATAGCTCCTATTTTTACGCTAGGAAGCCTCTTCGAGGGTTTTATAAAACCCCTGTTATATCATATTCACACAAAAAAAGGACTTAGTTCTTTACACAGAATTATAGGCACTTATTATTTAGTATCTGCCCCTGTGTTTCATATTAAAAGCCAATATCCAAGTCCTTATACAAGGATATTTAAGGACTATTTAAATAATCTATTCATGAAAAGAGAAACTCAAATTTTAATTGTAGCTATTCTTTTAGTTGTTGGGATACTATTTATTAGCAATACAAGATTTAATGGAGAAACGTATTTAACAATTCTTGGATTTATGCTTTTAGCCCTTGTAGTCATATTTAAAATCCTTGCCAGAAAAGAATGTAAATTAGCAGACAGGTAAAAACTTCAATTACTCCAAAATACCCATATTCACAAAAAAAGAAGTAATTCTTTACACAGAAATTAAGGCATTTATTATTTAGTATCTGCCCCTGTGTTTTTTCATAATTAAAGTAAAATAGAAAGTATTAAATAGTATGCATAATTGATAATATTAACATAATCCCAGGTAATCCGAAAGGGTTGCCTGATGTTTTATCATGAATAAAACAATTGTTCTCATAGATGGTGCTTATCTTTCTTATGTATCAAAATATTTTGGTAAAGGTAAGCCCCTGAAGTATAAAATAGAGAGATTTGTAATTAATATTTGTAAGGGCCTAAATCTTTTTTGTGATGAGATTTATTATTATACTGCTCCACCATATAAGAGCCCTGTTCCTACAGAAAGTGAAAAACAGAGACAAAGAAACTATGATAAATTCATTTCAAAATTAAAGCTAGTAAAACCAAAAATTGTTGTTCGTGAAGGAAGATGCCAGAAAATAGACAACTCTTTTCAGCAAAAAGGAGTAGACACTTTAATGACTATGGACTTATTAAAAATATCTTCACAAAAGAAAGCAAATTCTGTTGTAATTATAACTTCTGATACTGATTTTGTCCCAATTATAAATGATATAAAAGAAGAGCACAAAATGGAAGTTATTTTAGCTTACTTTACAGATAAAAAAAGAAAATCTGCTTTTTCCTTATCCAATCATCTCTGGAAAGCATGTAACAAAAGAATCCTGATAAAAAAAGAGTATTTTGAAGCATAAAACTTCTTCGAGGGTTTTATGATTTGTTCATAAGTGGGGGTTTATATTCAAATGGAAACATTAAAAGAAATTAAAGATTACGTTTCTACCAGTGAAGATAAGATATTCTATGGTCATTTTGTTGATGCAGTTAAATCTGTTGCTCCCAGCCCTGGAGAGCTTGAAATTTTGGCAGACTGCATCCGGAAAAGAATAGACTCATTGCACCAAGATGCAATAGAAGACGGACAGATAACTTGGATGCATCTTGCTTCCCAAATTCCATTAGTTGCAAATCTTGCATTAGCAGAAAGCTACCTTAGGTATGTTCAAAAAGAAAGAAAGAGATAAAATTCAAAAAAAGAAGTAATTCTTTACACAGAATTAAGCCATTCATTATTTAGTGTCTGGCACTGTGTTTTTTCATAATCAATCATATATATTTATAAGCCAAACCTTCTATATTCTAGTATGGATGCAAAAGAATTTTTAGAAGCTACAAAATGCTTGAATGAAGAACTTAAGTTACAAATTGAAGAGATGGATTTCCCTTATCCTTTAGCCATCAAGATTGATAAATCTCAAAAC
>MFWN01000053.1:0-8737 GCA_001786395.1 Candidatus Pacearchaeota archaeon RBG_13_36_9 | reverse complement strand
GCTCAAATACCAAATGTATTCGGAAGCAGCATTATTTACATAATCGGCGAACTAACAGATAATATAGAACAGCATTCAGGATATTCCAATGCATTTGTGCTAATTAAACCTGAAAAGGATAATTTAAGCATTCTAATATCAGATAATGGGTTGGGCATCCCGCATGTATTCGAAAGAAAAGGCATCATCTTTTCAAAAGATAGCGAAGCAGTAAAACTGGCTTTGGAAGGAAAAACCACAAAAGAAGAAGAAATACCAAGAGGATACGGGCTTAGGACCATCAAGTCGTTAGTCCGGGCACTGAGTGGAGAACTGCAAATAATTTCAAGAAAGGCATTTGTAAAGATTCAGGATTCAACAATCGAATTCCAGGATATAGAAAAAAGAGAATTTAATGGTACTCTTGTCCATTTAAAACTAAAAACCCCTGAAAAAGATTTAAATATTTATCCTTATTTAGAATAGAATGGCTAAAGAATTTCAACTAATTAAGAAATTTGGAGAGAATCTGCTTACAAGAAACAGTCTTGCTTCTTATTTTAATGAGGCAATAAATAATGCAAAAGAAGAAGAGGTTGTTATAAACTTTAAAGGAATAAAATTTATTTCAAGATCGTGTGCAGCAGAATACATAAAGCTCAAGGAAGAGTCCAATAAAAAAATTATAGAAAAAAACATGTCTAAAGAAGTCAAAGCAATGTTTAATGTAATTGTTAATCAACTAAAAAATTCAAATTTTAATTTAAGAAAAAAGCTAGTTATTTAAATATAATCAATGTCTGTTCTTTATTATCTGCCCCTGTGTTTTTTCATAATCACTTAATTAAGAAAAAAAAGGTTAAAGTTAACTATAAAAGCAAACCACTCTAGAATGTGGCACTACTCAAGTTAAAATAGCCTTCTTTATAACTTATCGAAAAGACAAAGCTATCTAATTTTTCTATTTTTCTTCTTATTTTTAACAGGCTTCCTCAACAAATAAAGAATACCAGAAACACAAAAGTGAATTATTGTGATTAGGATCATTGGGGCAATTACAGGAGGGTAGTATAATAAAAAAACAATGACCCTTGAAATGAGATTTCTAATACTTTCAAAAACAAACAGGGAAAAAAGTAGGGGATAAATTAGCGGATAAATAAACCATCTTAACCAAGAGAAATAAAAAGCAGACGCCTTATCTTTTATTATCGCGTTTAAGATTGTCTTTAGAACTAAAGAGATAGCCAAAATAATCCCATAAAGAACCACGATGAATATAATTAGGGATAATATCCAAGAAGCAAATCCTCCTTCGAATGTCCTAGCTATGTATCTGTCTTTATTATCTGCTTTTTCTGCAACTATATCTCCTGAAATTTCATCTGTTTTAAATCCTGCCCGATGTTTAGTGAGGAAATACTGTTTTTCTCCTACCAACTCTTTTAAGTAACTCCAATCTATCTGGCTGCCATAAATCCGATAATCTTTTGCAGGAATATCCTTAATATTCAACCAGTCTGCATATTCTGTTTTGAATCCACTTATTTGAGTCCTATAATCCGTTAAAGTGTACAAGAGGACTTCTGTTTCTCCTGGATTCACGGAAGTTATCTTGAAAGGATAAATTATCTCATCTGAGTTAAATGTAATTTTAATAGGCTCCAAAATTCCCACATCTTCATGACCTGGTATTTTTTGAATGAGTTCATCATTCAGATTATAAAATGCCCTGTTAAGGTAAACATCGATTTCGTCTTTGAGTAACCCTTCAGGATTATAGTAATCTTTCAATAATTGGTTATAAAATTCTTCTATTTTAGAATTATTTTGACTTGAGGCTTTATCAACATATTTTCTAAGATAGGAGTTCTCGTAAGTTCTATTATTAACAATATCCTCAAAAAGTTGTTTTTTAATATAATTCTCCAATTCTTTTTCTAATGAATTTTCCCGAATTTGTCTTTCTCTTGCTTCATCAGTGTACGCAGTTCCCATTTCTGGGTAATATTCAAGACTATATTGTGACAAATTAATTTCAAAAAAATCTTCAACATCAGTTATTTTAACTTTGTGTGAGCTAAAAATATCTAAATTATTATGATAACCTCTTGAATTTGTATTTGAACCTGTATAAAAATCTATACCAAAATGATAACCGGTATTACTCCCTCCAGAATAACCAACACTAACATCTAAATAAGCGTCAAAGAAATTTATCCCCTCAGAATTGTACAATTTAACCAGCTTCTCAAAATCTCTCACAGTGAGTACCTTAACTTCTGAGTCATTATTATTTTCTGATACTAAAATATTTTGAGACAAGATTGAATTAATAGGACTTACATCCTTTTTCTCTGCTGCTTCTAGTATCCTCTCACGCAGATACTCTAAAGCACTATTCTTATCAGATATTCTATCATCAACCTGTTTTAATAACTTTAATATAGGGTTGTTTTCGTTGTTGACTCTAATTGCAACAAAATACCAATTTTTCTTTACATATTCTCCAATAATCTGGCTAGCGGATTCAGGAACATAATAGGAATTATTGTTCAGCCAGTTTATTAGTGAGTTTTCATCTGTAGAAGAGAGGATAGCAGTGTCAAATATGCCTATTGAACTTTGTTCATGCACTGTAACTCCGTCTATACCTTTTGCTGAAAGGGTAGATATCCCAAGTAAGCCCCAGACTGAAATTTTTTCAATATAATCTGGCTGGGTTAAATAATGTAGCTCCTCAAATAAGAGTGAATTAGACTCCTCCAGTTGAGGATATGCAGGAACTGGAACTATCCATGCAAAGTTTGAGAGATTGCCTGTATAAGATGCTTGTATTATCAGAGTTTCTATTGGCTTATCAAAAATTATTAATGCTTTTTGTTCTGGCTCGTATAAATCTTCATTTCTATTCAAATCTGGCTTGAAAAACCCTCCATCTGCACAAACCAAAACACTTCCAACTACTAATATTAGTAAACAGAAAACAATAAACCTTCTTTTCATTTCGCCCTCTTTTAATAAACTAAACTATCTAAAAAACTTTATAAATATATCGTTTACAAAATTAAAATTCTGTATAAGACTTCTTCGAGGGTTTTGATTCAACTGGTAAAAAGAAGGTTTATAATATTCAAAAAAAGGCGAGAGTCTTTACACAGAAATTATAGGCATTTATTCTTTATTATCTGCCCCTGTGTTTTTAATAATTGTTCTTAGATAGTTTGCTATACAAAGATTTATAAAAGAGGATTTGTTCCCAGAAAAAATAAAGACTCACATTCACAAACTAATCTAAACAAACAACAAATTTCTGCAACCAAACTAAGCGCAAAAACAACGAAAAAATTCTATAGAGAAAACGCAGACATCAAGAAACAAAGCGGAAAGAAGAAACAAACAAAAAAGAAAAAAGGAGGGAGTTAGTGTGAGCTTTGTTAATCTGTTATAGACCCATTTGCTGGATTCTTGCAGCAAAAATGTGACGGAAAAGCCTTAAAAATCTAGAATAACCTTTTTCTGAAAGGAAGTGGAATGGCAAAACGTAGTAAAATTCGTAGAGCTGTAGTCAATTTCGCGAAGCTTGTTTGGCATACCTTCCTCTGGACGTTAGGGTTATGGTCCAAGAGCAGCATAGGGATTGCCTCCCGTTGGGGGAAAATAGAACACGCATTCGGCGTCTGGACAGGTAGGGGACTTGTACTCACAATGCTGATTTCCTATTATAAATGGGGAAAAAGCATCAGACTAGACTTCGTTTGTCTTTGTATAACCTTCGTGTTTTGGGGGATTTATCGCAATGCCCACAAGTTAGAGAAGTGGACCTATGGAGGGGGTTTGAGAATAAGTACCATAGCGGGCAGATAAGCATCTAAGTCTTGCGCCCCTGGAAAAAAGAGCTTTTCGCTATCCGAAGTTGGAAAGCCCTTTTTTTGCATTTTATTGTATACTATAGTATATATTACAAAATATATCTTTTGTAATATATACTTTATAAATTATGCTTCCAATTTTTTCATAATCAATGCGTATCAAAAAGGTAAAATTACCAATTATAAGCAAACCGGTCTAAATTCAGGCACTACTTGGTTAAATTAGCCTTTTTTCATGTTTACCAAAAGAGATTATCAGTCTCACTAATTTTATAAAGGCACTTTTCCTTAATGTTTCATCCCGAAAATATAAAATTTTCGGTCTGATAAAAAATTTAAAGAAAAATTAAATTTAACCCAGAATTTTTTACATGGCAGAAAGGAAAAAAGGAAGCGCAGTTATTGAACTTAAAGATGTTCATAAATATTATCGACTTGGCGATTCTGTTGTCAAGGCTGTTGATGGGATTGATGTTAAAATAAACAGGGGCGATTTTGTTGCTATTGTAGGCCCTTCTGGCTCTGGGAAAAGTACCGCGATGAACATGGTTGGAGCTCTTGACATAGCAACTAAAGGGGATATTTTTCTTGATGGGGTTAACATAGAGCACCTTCCTGAATCAGTTTTGGCGCAGATAAGGGGGAGAAAAATAGGATTTATTTTTCAGACTTTTAATCTAGTTCCGACCTTGACTGCTTTGGAAAATGTCATGCTTCCAATGATGTTTCAGAGAATCTCGTTAAAAGAGAGGCAGGCGAGAGCAACGCAGCTTTTGGAAGAAATTGGTATGAGGCCTAGGCTTAACCATCTTCCTAAAGAGCTCTCAGGAGGAGAGAGGCAGAGAGTAGCTATTGCAAGAGCTTTGGCAAATGACCCTGAAGTTATTTTAGCTGATGAACCAACTGGAAACCTGGACAGTAAGAGGGGGGAAGAAGTTGTTGAAATGCTTAAAAAATTAAGCAAGCAGGGTAAGACAATTATAATGGTTACTCACGACATGGAAAAAGCAAAGTATGCTGATAAAATTTATAGATTAAAAGACGGAAAAATCGTAAACAGATAATTGGAAAATGTTATTAGATTTCTTTAGGCTGGGCTTAAACAACCTGAAAAGAAGGAAATTAAGAGCATGGCTTACAATGATTGGAATTTTTATTGGAATAGCTGCTGTTGTTTCTTTAATAAGCTTGGGGCAGGGCTTAGAAAATGCGATAACCGGGCAGTTTGCTTCCATGGGAACAGATATTCTTACTATTCAAAATGCGGAAACTGGATTTGGCCCTCCTGGAAGCACTGCTATAACTAAATTAAACGAGCATGATTTAAAAGTCATAGAAGGAATAAGCGGAGTTGAATTTGCCTTGCCCAGATACATAAGGACTGCAAGGGCAGAGTTTAACAGAGTTGTAGAATTTTCCACAATAACTAATGTCCCGGAAAATCAGGTAGAAATGGAGTGGCTTTACAGTTCAGGAGGGTTGAAAGCAGGGCAAGGCAGGCTTTTGAAGCCAGGAGATAATGGAAAGATTGTTGTTGGAAAAAATTTTGGGGCTGATGATGTTTTTGGCAAGCCAATTGTTGTAGGAAAAAAAATACTAGTGGAAGGAAAAGAATTTGAAATTGTCGGGATATTAAAGACCAGCAGCAATTTTTTCTTGAATAGCGCTATTTTAATGATGGAGGGCGATTTGAAGGATATAATGGAAACAGGGGAGGAAATGGACTTGATTGTTGTAAAAGTAGACAATCCTGATGACTCTGAAGCAGTTGCAGAAAGAATAAGAAAGACACTAAGGAACGACAGGAACAAGAAAATGGGAGAAGAGGATTTTTCTGTCCAAACCCCTTTGGACACTTTAAAAACAGCCAATACTATTTTGATAGCAATCCAGATTGTGGTAGTGGGCATTGCAGCTATCTCTCTGGTTGTTGGAGGAATTGGAATAGCTAACACAATGTATACTTCTGTTTTAGAAAGGAGGCAGGAAATAGGAACAATGAAAGCAATTGGAGCCAAGAACTCAGATATTCTAACTGTTTTTTTAGTTGAATCCGGGCTTTTGGGATTAGCAGGAGGGATTATTGGGGTAGTAATTGGAGGGGGGATTTCTTACACTGTCTCATTTGTGGCCAATATAGCTTTTGGCTCTGAAATTATTGCTTTTAATCTCCCCTTTTACCTAGTTGCTTTTGCAATTGCTTTTTCCTTCAGTTTGGGAGTTGTTTTTGGCGCAATTCCAAGCTATCAGGCATCCAGATTAAAACCTGCGGAGGCTTTAAGGGGATAAAATGATAAAAGAAGCTTTCACTCTTGCATACAGGACTCTGATACACAAGAAAATCAGGAGTTTTTTAACTGTTGTGGGCATTTTTATTGCGATTTTTACAGTGTTTGTTCTGCTTAGCATGTCTCTTGGATTGAACGAGGGAATCCAGGAGCAGTTCAGGCTTCTAGGAACAGACAAGTTTTTTATACAACCCAAAGGAAGTTATTCGGGAGCAGACCAGACAAGCAATGTTCAGCTTACAACAAAAGACATTGAAACTCTAGACAGGATAAGTGAGATAAAAAAAGTTTCTTATTATACAATAGGAAATGTCCAGATTAAGTTTGGCGAAGAAATAAGATATTACATTGTTATTGCTATTCCTTTTAAGCCTGTCAATGGCTGGGATATTTTTTCAGAGGTTTATAATCTTAAAGCAGAAGAAGGGCGGCTGCTTAAAGATGGAGACAGGGGAAAGGTGCTTTTGGGATATGGTTATAAGTATAATAATTTTATGGGCAAGCCCGTCCGTGTAGGCAATACAATAGAGTTAAATGGGGAGGAATTTAAGGTGGCTGGAATTCTTGAGACCGTCGGGAATTCTGCAGATGACAAGCAGATTTACATGACTATAGAAGATTTCAAGGAATTATTTAATTCAGGAGATAGGGTAGATTTTGTTATAGCCCAAATTAAGGAAGGGGAAAATATGACGCAAGTGGTGGATAGGGCAGAGAGATCTTTGAGAAGAGAAAGAGGCGTGACTGAGAAAACCCAGGACTTCACTATTTCAACCCCTGAGCAGCTGTTAGAGAGTTTTGGAATTGTACTTAATATTTTAATGGCTTTTTTAATAGGAATAGGTTCAATTTCTATTATTGTTGGAGGAATCGGAATTGCAAATACTATGTTTACTTCTGTTTTAGAGAAAAGAAAAGAAATTGGAACAATGAAAGCAATTGGCGCTAAAAATGAGGATATTCTTACTATATTTATTATAGAATCAGGCATACTTGGCTTAATCGGTGGATTTCTTGGACTAATTTTTGGGATTATTATTGCAAAAGCAATTGAATATTATGCTCGGCTTTATGTAGGAGATATAATTAAGGCTTCAATGAGCCCGTATCTTATAATTGGATGTTTATTATTTGGATTTGTCATAGGAACTGTTTCTGGATTCTTCCCTTCAAGACGGGCAGCTAACCTTAAGCCTGCAGATGCGCTTAGATATGAGTAATAGAAAAAAGAATTAATCACTTTTTTTGTTTATATTTCACAACATAACTAGCTCTGTTTAGCTTGAAACGAACACCGGATGAGTTAGATGACTCAAATTTTGCTTTTTTAGCAGCCATTGCTTGAGGGATTACTGCGTTTATTTCTCCTGTTTTAGGATGAATAACTATACAAGATAGCTCTTGCTCTACTGATAATTCACAAGTTCCCATTATCGCATAATACTTTTCTAATAAATCTACTAGGCCTTTTCTGATGGTGTTCTATTTGCTCAGGTCTTACTCTCGAATAATCGATTGTGTAGTCCATAACATTTGAACTCCCTTAAGGTTTTTAAATAAGCAGGTATCATGAAATAATCTTTGAATTTCAATCAACGTAACATTTTTAAACCAACAGTTATTTCATAATATATCTATTGCAAGATATAAAAGAGGAAAATGATGAAAAAAGCAGTTATTTTTTTATTAGCTATATCTCTATTAGCAGCGGTAGTCTGCGCTGCGGATATTGACACAACAAGGCAGCTTAGGCTTCAGTATGGGGATGTAATAAGGATTGATAAAATAGGCACTTTTCCATCTGAAATCGCCCCAGGGGCAGAGGGAATTATTAGCGTGGAAATAAGGAATGCAGGAGAAACAGAGATAAAAGATGTTGTTGTTAAGATAACTCCTCCTTCTGGAGTTTCTTTTTTAGATGATGTTTCTAAAAGAAAATTTCCATCAATTCTGCCAGGAGACACACGAAGCATGAACTTTACAGTTATAGCCTCTCCAGCAATAATTGAGGGGGTATATCCTGCGAGCATAAGCATTAGCTATCTCAATAAGATAGGGGAGTCTAAGGCAGATAATGACACTTTTGCAATTGTTGTAATGAGCAAGCCTAACTTGTTTGTCAAAATCGACAGTTCTGAAATATATAAAGGAAACGGAGCCGGAGATGTTACTATCACTTTTGTCAATAACAATGTTGCTGACATTAAGTTCTTAACAGTGGAGCTCCAGGAAAGCCAGGATTATGACGTCATTTCTACCAATAGAGTGTATATAGGAGACTTAGATTCAGATGATTTTGAATCAGTGGATTTTACAATGAAACTATTGAATGAAAAAGACTACATAACCTTGCCTTTAAAAATAACTTATAAAGATGCCTTGAATAAGGATTATTCTGAGTCTTTAAGTATTGATTTGAGAGTAAGGAGTGCAGAGGAGCTTGGAAAAAAGAGCAACAGCACCTGGATTATAGTTATTGTTGCTATAGCAATCATAGTAGTTATCTGGCTTATTTTTAGAAGCTTTAGAAAAAGAAAAGAGAGCTATAAAGATGGGTTAAGAAGAAAGTAAATATTTCTGAATTTTAGAGTTTGAGAG
>MFWN01000052.1:9060-13919 GCA_001786395.1 Candidatus Pacearchaeota archaeon RBG_13_36_9 | reverse complement strand
TATCTTAACTTTTTAAACTTTTTGGAATAACTTAAGAATGATTAACTATGTTCGGAGATACTGTCTAGCATAGTCATGCCCAATCCAAAGAAAATTTTAATGCTTAACTACGAGTTTCCACCGCTGGGGGGCGGGGGGAAGGGTAACCAAAAACTATTTAAGCAGTAATTTATTATAATAATCATATACTCCCCGGTATTGCTTTGGCGAGACCGGGTTTTATATTCTAAAATGAAAAAAGTTGTTCTTTTTATTGATGGAAATAACTTTTATTTTGGGTTGAAAAAACTGTATGGAGATTCTAGGAATTTGTCTTTGTTTAATTTTAAGAAATTTGGGGAGATTATGGCTGGAAAGAATGACTTGTTGAGAATTTTTTATTATAATGCTTCTCTGGATTTTAGTGATAATCAGGAAAAATATTGGAAACAGCAGAAATTTTTTGAGAGATTGAAGAATACAGAAAAAGTTAAGTTGATTTTGTGCAGACTTCAGAAGAGAAAAATTAAAGGAGCTAACCAGTTTCATTATGTGATTAAAGGGGATGATATTCATCTGGCTGTTGACATGGTCAAGGGAGCTTATGAAAATGCTTTTGATGTGGCAGTATTAGTTTCTGGTGATGGAGATTTTGTGAGGGCAGTCGAAGTTGTGCAGGAAAAAGGTAAAAGTGTTGAGAATGCTTATTTTAAGTCTCTTTTTTCCTGGCACCTTAAGCAGGAGTGCAGTAAGTCAATAAGATTAACAACAAATATTCTGGATAAATGTTTTGATAAGCCAAAACCAAAAAAAGATTTGAAAACATATTAATTCTCTAAAAATCACCTCTTTTTTCTATTACATAAATCCTTAAAAAACCCAAAATTCTAGCATAATCATGCCAAACCCTAAGAAAATTTTAATGTTAAACTATGAGTTTCCTCCGTTGGGGGTAAAACAAAGAAAATTAGTTTCTTTTAGTATTACAGAATTTGCTTTGTTTTATTAGGGGCAGGTAACTCCACTTACCGGTATTTTTAAGAAATAGAAACTTTTATAAGCCTGTCTATCTTACACTAATTATTACGTCCCCGGTATGGTCTTTTAGACAATGCCGGGTTTTATATTCTAAAATGAAACAAGCAGTTATCTTTATGGATGGCAATAATTTCTATCATAACTTAAAACAAATGGGCATTAAGCCAGGAAATATTGATTTTCAAAAGCTTTCTATTCTTATATGCAAGAATTTTAATTGTTCTTTAAGAGAAGTTAGGTATTATAATTCGATGCCTACTATAAGAGATGGTCAGGAGATTTATTATTCTCATTTAAGCTTTATTGACAGGCTTAAAACAATAAAAAATTTTACAGTACTTACCAGAAAATTGCAGGTCCATTCTAATAAAGAGCTGATAAAGGAAAAGCAGGAGTGGATTAATTCCCTTGACTTATGCGATTCCTGCAAGCCGGTTGTTGAACAAAACTTTCTGGATGTTATAGGCAGTGTTAAGAAGAAAGAAAAAGGCGTTGATGTCATGTTGGCTGTGGATTTAGTGGAGTATGCAATCAAGGATAAGGCAGATATACTAATTGTTTTCTCAGGGGATGCAGATTTCGTTCCTGCGATGAATCTTGCAAAAGAAAACAATAAAGAAGTATTTAGTGTGTCTTTATCAAAAGGGTATTCAAGAGAGCTAAGGGAAAAGTTTAAGTTCTTTGTTATAGGCAGAAATCATTTAATTGAGGATTGCTTGAAATAACTTTCCACTACAAGAAATTCTCAAACTCCCCTCTTTTTTCTTCACTACAACAATCCTTAAAAAACCTGCATTTCTTATGAGTTCATGGGAAAAGTAAAGAAAATTTTAATGCTTAACCGGAGATAAAATGGCAGCAAAAAGGGAATACGACCCAAATAAAAATGAAAGAGACTGTAAGGAATTTTTAAAGCTTATATTTTCTGATATGGGCGAAGAAAAGGCTTATGGATTATTAAGAAAAAACCCTGATTTAATGGAGTACCTCAGGTTTTCTGACCTTTCTGATATTCACCAGGAGCTCAGGAGAGCATTAGGAGACAGGCCTGCTTTGTATTTTGCCATGAGGTCTGTAAAACTAGTCAGGAGGATTTTTGAAGAGGAAATTCCATTAATGTCTGCATTAGACGATGCAGGAGATGCCAGCAGGTTAGATGAATTTTTAAGAGGAATTGATGGTGAACATAAACAGATGCTCAATGAAATGGGAGATAAAGATGACCAGTAAGATTTTAATGCTTAACTACGAGTTTCAGAAGGTGGGGGGTGGGGGTGGGGGAGTTAAACTCTTTTAT
This sequence comes from Candidatus Pacearchaeota archaeon RBG_13_36_9, assembly GCA_001786395.1. GTDB lineage: Archaea > Nanobdellota > Nanobdellia > Pacearchaeales > GW2011-AR1 > MFWN01. The sequence goes on along the minus strand of MFWN01000052.1, from coordinate 11,605 downwards.
AATACTCCTTAAAATGCTGTAGCCAGCATTTCTTGTGAAAAATGTAGAACTGAGTAATCTTCTTCCCCTTTTTTGCAATTAGCATCACATATTCGCAATTAACATTCTCTTCATCAATATTCTCCAGGCATTTTGTGCAGTATTTCATAATAGTATTAAATAATACTATAATACTATTTAAAGCTTTCTATAATCCACAATATATTTATATAATCCTGTAACAATATAATACTATGGAAAGAAAGACAACTTCGTTGAAGATTGACCCTGAAATTTGGAAACAAGCTAAAAAGAAGGCAATAGACGAAGATTTAGACCTCTCAGAATATATTGAAAATCTGATAAAGAAAGATTTGAAAAGATAAAATGGGTATATTTGATCTTGAACCTGCTCCGAAAAGAACTCTTGGTATAAGAGACAAGCAGATACTTTATAGAAAAGCAAATAAGAAATGTGAAAATCCCGCTTGTGGAGAAGAGATTGAATTTGATGAGATGGAAGTAGGACACAAAAAAGCATGGTCTCGTGGAGGAAAAACAACCATGGAAAATAGTCTTTGTTTGTGTCATAGATGCAACAAACTACAAGGAACTGATAGTTGGGAGGTTTTTATGAAGAAACAAGGGGTAGTAACCTCGGAGGCTAAAATGTATAAGATTCTAGAGAATTTAAGTTTATCACAATTGAAATCATTAGCTAAGAAACATAATATTAAAATTAAAGGAAAAATAGTCTCTAGTATGTTTGAAGAGTATCGTACTTCTCCAACTAAAAAAGATTACGCCTCGCAACTGAAGGAGTTTGTTTCAGAGGAGGATATAAATTCCTTACCAAAAGAAGAGAAAGTTAAAAAGAAAAGAAAAAAAAGGCAATCTGACTTTTGGGGTTGGTAGCCCCCATTCTAAACCTCTTTTTTCCACAACATAAATCCTTAAAAAACCCAAAATTCTAGTGCTTTCATGCCTAAAGCAAAGAAAATTTTAATGCTTAACTACGAGTTTCCTCCGCTGGGGGGCGGGGCCTCTCCAGTTTCATATGAAATAGCCAAAGGCTACATAAAATTAGGCCATGAAGTTAGTGTCATAACAATGCATTATAAAGGCCTTCCAGAATATGAAGAAAAAGAAGGAATAAGCATTCACAGAGTAAAATGCCTGAGAACCAAGAAAGAGCTCTGCCATCCATGGGAGCAATACACTTATTTAAGAAGTGCCAAGAAGTTTCTAAAAGAGCATTTAAAGACAAATTCTTATGACATCTGCCACTGCCATTTTATTATTCCAACAGGCATCTTGGCTTTATGGCTCAAAAAGAAATATGGAATTCCATATATAATTACAAGTCATGGGAGCGATGTGCCTAATTATAATCCAGACAGGTTCAAGTTAATGCATAAATTCACAAAGCCTACTTTAAGAAAAATATGCAAAAATGCTAAAGCTATAACTTCTCCTTCTAAATATCTTGCAGAGCTGATAAAAAAGGAAATTGGAGATTATAATGTGAAGGTGATTCCTAATGGAATTTATCCAGATAAATTCACACCTAAAAAGAAAAAGAAAATTATCCTTTCAACAGGAAGACTTTTGCCTAGAAAGGGATTTCAATATCTTATTCAGGCAGTTAGTGATAAAGATTATGGTTATGAAGTTCATATTGCAGGAGACGGCCCAATGATGCCAGAACTTAAAGAGATGGTTAAAAAATCAAAAACAAAAATAGTTTTTCATGGATGGATAGATAACAATAGCAAGGAATATAAAGATCTCCTTGAATCTTCTTCTATCTATACTCTCGTTTCAGAAAAAGAAAATTCAAGCATTGCCTTATTAGAGGCAATGAGCGCAGGATGCACAATTATAACCTCCAATATAAGTGGATGTCCTGAAACAATAGGAAATGCCGGGATAATAATAGAACCGAGAAACATAAGGCAATTAAGGGAACAGATAAATAAATTAATAAAAAACCCTAATAAAATTAAGGAATATGGAAAAATGGCAAGACAAAGGGTATTAAATGAGCTTGATTGGGGGAAATTAATTGAAAGATATGATGAGGTGGCGGGAGGATGAAAATAAATAATCAGTTCATTGGATTTTTCTTTAATAAGTTGGACTTTCCTATAAGGTTTATGTATTCGAAGTTTCATCTAAACAAATTATTTTTCTGGAAACTTTATTCAAGTGATTTTGAAAAACTTGACCAAAAATTTGAAGAGATAAATAGGCTATTAAAAAAGAACAAGTTTGATTTAAAAAATAAAGTTTGCTTAGAACTTGGACCGGGAAATTCTTATATCAATGCGTATAATTTTTTGATGAATGGGGCGAAAAAAGTTATCTTAGTTGATAAGTTCCCAAGATATATCAAGACTAAAAGGCAGAGAGCATATTTCAAAAAGGAGTTGAAGTATATTAAGGAAAAACATAATAAAAAAGATTTGTTCTTTATAGATAAAGGCTCTCTAAATGAAGAATATATTCAGCTTATCAAAGAAGATATAACTCAATCGGACATAAAAGAAAAAATTGATTTTATTTA
>MFWN01000052.1:6274-9054 GCA_001786395.1 Candidatus Pacearchaeota archaeon RBG_13_36_9 | reverse complement strand
AAGCGTATTTGAGCATATAAAAGATGTTGAAGGCAACATCGAACAATTAAGCAAACTATTAAAAAAAGGTGGTCTAATGTATCATTCAATAGACCTAAGAGACCATTATAATTTTAATAATCCTTTTTTATTCTACAAGTACTCTAAAAATACCTGGGAGAAATATTTAACCCAAGAAGGGGCTAGTTATACTAATAGGATAAGATATTCTGAATTTAGAAAGATGTTTAAGAAATATGGATTTAAATTAATAAGTGAAGATATTGGAAAATTCGATTTAAAACAAACCAAAATCTCTAATGATTTTGATATAGACGATAAAGATTTAAATGTTGGAACAGTGGGGGTTTTGTTGAGGAAAAGATGAAGAAGGTTATGATGAAAGAAACAATATCAACATTCATAAGAAATATATGGTTTTATTCTTTAATTAAGCCAAAAGTTAGTTTCTTAAGGTTCTTTGGTGCTAAAATAGGAAAAAATTGCCAGTTGTATAATTCTCTTTTAAATTATGATCTGAGGTTATTAAAATTTTTAGAAGTCGGTGATAATGTAATTATTGCCAAGAGAAGCATGATATTTACTCATGATGGAGCAACTTCAAAAATGAAAGAATTTGGAATTTCCAAGGCTGCGTTTAATCCAGTTAAAATTAAAGATAATGTTTTTATAGGTGCAGGAACTATAATTTTACCAAATGTTACCATAGGAGAAAACGCAATAATTGGAGCAGGAAGTGTGATAACTAAAGACATCCCAGACAACTGTATAGCTGCAGGCAATCCCGCAAAAATAATAAGGAGGATGGATAAAAATGAAAGTTCTGCATCTCATTGATTCATTAAACCCTGGCGGAGCTCAAACAGTAGTTAAAGGCATTTTTGAAAAGCAAAAAAACAATAAAGATATTTTTCTTTTTGCATTAAGAAAAAGAGATATTAAAACAGAAATTGACCATCCAAACGTATTCATTTTTAATTCTTCAAGGAAATATTCTCTTAAGCCATTGAAAGATTTAAAACAATTAATTGAAAAAGAAAAAATTGATATTTTGCACTGTCATTTATTTCGCTCTCAATTTACCGGCTATCTATTAAAAAAAAGATATTTTCCAAATATAAAATTAATATTTCATGAGCATGGAGAGATTTTTCAAAATCATTTAATCTATAATATATTTATGAATAAGTCTCCAAAAAGAGTTAATCTTTTCATAGCAGTCTCAAAAGCCACAAAAAATGAACTCATCAAAAAAGCAAAAATCAACCCCCAAAAAATTGTAGTTCTCTACAATTTTGTTGATACAGATAAATTCAACAGAAAAAACATTACGTGGAATACCCAAAAGGAAAAAGAAAAGCTAGGAATTCAGAAAGACGAATATGTCATTGGATTTGTTGGAAGATTAGCATATGTAAAAGGTTGTGATATTTTAATTAAAGCTCTTCCTCATTTAGATTTCAAATATAAAGTTCTAATTGCAGGAGATGGCCCAGAAAGGAAAAAACTAGAAAGATTAGCGGATAAATTAGGGGTGAGAGACAAAGTTATCTTCTTAGGGTATGTTGATAATCCCTTATGGGTTTATTCGTTGATGGATGTCTTGGTTGTTCCTTCTAGAAGTGAAAGTTTTGGCATATCTATAATTGAGGCACAATCTTTTGATATTCCAGTAGTATCTTCAGATGTTAAAGGTTTAAACGAAATAATAATTGATAAGGAAAATGGAACACTTTTTGAAGGGAAAGACAGTAAAGATTTAGCAAAGAAAATAGAAACAATTTATTCAAATAAAGATTTAAGGAAAAAGTTAATAAAAGAGGGCTATAAAAATATAAAGCGTTTCTTTTGGGGAAGATGTATGGGAGAAATGTCAAAAGTTTATAAAGAGGTTATAAAAGAATGAATTCTAATTTTGAGGGGAGTTCTAAGAAACCGAAAGTAACTATTGCTATTCCAACATATAATCAAGAGAGATATATTACCCAGGCAATAGAATCAGCATTAAAACAAGATTACCCTAATATCGAAGTCGTCCTAAGCGATGATTGTTCAACAGATAGTACTCCTGAGATCGCTAAAGGATATCTGAAAGATAAACGATTTAGATATTTTAGGAATAAAAAGAATTTAGGAAGGGTAGCGAATTATCGTAAATCTTTATATGAGCATGCAAAAGGAGATTATTACCTAAATCTAGATGGAGACGACTTCTTAATTGACAATTCTTATATTTCAAAAGCAGTAGAAATTTTATTGAGAGATAAAAGCATAGTTATGGTTATTGCTGAATCTGGGATGATTTTAGAGAACAGTAAAGAAATTTTGATTGATAAAAAACTAGATAAAAATTTCTATTTTTATAGGGGGAATACTATATTTATAAACTATCCAAAAATACAGACTATCTCAAATTTAACCTGCATTTTTGATAGAAGATTAGCAATTAAAAAAAACTATTATAGCAAGAATTTATTATTCGCAGACTTAGAGTCAAATTTAAGGTTAATCTTAAATAAAAATATAGCCTTTTATAATAAAACCATTGGTTTTTGGAGAAAACATTCATTTAATGCTAGTAAGGGGATAAGCCTAAAAGAGTTTAATGAAAATATAGGGTTGATAAATAGCTTATATGATTTCTCAAATAAACTAGGAGCGTTCAAGGATAGCGACCTTAAAAAATGGAAACTGAGAATGTACTATTATTTTGTTGTAAAAATTCTAATCCGTATGTATCTAGTCGACAAGAAGGTTTTTAAAGAGGCCCTAATCTCAAT
>MFWN01000052.1:0-6259 GCA_001786395.1 Candidatus Pacearchaeota archaeon RBG_13_36_9 | reverse complement strand
ACCGGTGTTTAATAAAATAATATTCAACCCGAAATTTTCACTTTTGTTGTTAATTACTAAAAATAATTTTCTTTCTAAATTGGTCTTTGATTTGATACTTAATAAATACTCCCTTTATTTAGAATTAAAAGAATTAAGAAGCATCAAAAAATAAAAAATGCTAGCCCATAAATACCACCAACACAAAGAAACAATCCATAATTTTACTTGGAGGAGCCTTCAAATCTTTGGAAAGCAAGGAATTACGTTCATAATTTTTATCTTAGCAGCGAAACTTCTAGACCCATACACATTTGGTATATACAATTATATCCTTGCAATTGTCTTTTTTCTTGTCATGTTTGGAGACTTCGGTATAAGCACAGCAACATCCAAGTATGTTGCTGAATATAATGTGACAGATAAAGAAAAGCTGAAATCAGTTTTGTTTAGCTCTGGAGTTTTAATTTTAGCTCTTACTATTGTTATTTCAATATTAACAGTAATAATTGGTCCATATATCTTAGGCGATAAATATGTTTATGTTTTATACACTTTACCTTTAATATTCCTGATGCCACTATCTTCTTTATATGATGGCATTTATAGAGGATTAAAAAGATTCAAGCAGCTCGCCATAATCTCTTTGATTATTGGATTAATCTCTCTAAGTTTTGTTTATATTCTAATAAAGCAATATGGATTAATTGGGGCTTTAATCTCCCAAAATCTGTTTTATTTGATCTTGGTTGTTGGGCTGGGGGTTGGATATAGGGAGATTAAAATAAAAGTGAACCCGCAAGTGATGAGAGAAATAGGAAAATATTCTTTTGCTTTTGGAGTTGCAATTTTGGGATATTATTTATTTTCAAGAGTTGGAGTTATTATCTTAGGTTATTATAACTATATTGAAGAGATTGCAGTTTATGAATTATTAAACAAACTACTTATAATTTTACTTATCCCTTTTCAAATTTTAGCAATGGTTGTTGCCCCCAACTTTACAGAATATTATGCAAAGAAGAATTATAGACTAATTTTATCCAAATTTAAAAAATATTTTATTATCTTTCTGTTAGCCTCTATCATCTTTGCCATACTGTCCTATTTAATCTTGCCATCTATAATTTTGATATTCTTTAACGAATATTACAATAAAATTTTATTTGCCCTTTTAATCCCAGTTATATTTATTTATACTTCTCTGGTTTATTGCACAGTAATAAACACTGGAATCATCATTTCTACTGGATACGCAAAAATAATGGCTTATTCAAATGTATTTATCGGTATTTTTAACGTTTTTTTAAGCATTATCTTAATAAATTATTTGGGGTTTATAGGGGTTATATACTCGACCTTGATTCTGCATATACTAGCCATAACTTTTTATCATGCAGTATATTATTCAAAAATAAAAAATCTAGCTAAAAATGGATAAAGAAAAACATTCGCTTATTTACTCAAGGCATATTAATGAACTTATTTATAAGCTTATCCCTAAAAACAAAAAAATTCTAGACGTTGGGTGCAATACGGGCAATCTTGGAGAAAAATTAATTAAAGAAAAAAATTGCGAAGTTTGGGGGATAGATTATTCTAAAGAAGCAATTAAACTTGCTAAAAAAAGATTAACCCAGACAAAAGTGTTTGATTTGGAAACTTATAAGATTCCATTTCCAAAAGAGAAATTTGATATAATAATTTTTGCAGATGTATTAGAGCATTTAAGATACCCCGAAGAAATTTTAAAGAAATTTTCAAATATGTTAAATGAAAGTGGCCTAGTTTTTACTTCTATCCCGAATATTGCAAATATCAAGATAAGGTTTAATCTGCTTCTAGGAAAATGGGATTATCAAGAAGAAGGCATTTTAGATAAAACCCACTTAAGATTTTTTACAAAAAAAACAATAAGATCACTATTTAGAAATTCAGGGTATCGAATAATAGAAATGGATTCAACCCCCGGATTTAAGTTTTTTGTTTTAAGATATTTTAAGTTTTTATTAAAAATTCAAGAAACTTTATGCAAGATTTACCCTAAATTATTTGCATTACAATTTATTGTGATTGCTAAGAAAAATAAACTTTTTTGATTAGCTAACCTTATTAGATCTAGAGTCTAATAGTTAAAAGTTAAATGGGCTTTATTTTAATTCTTTCCTAGAATTTACAGACAAAGACATTTGGAAAGTAGTCATTTTCATATTCTGCAAAGCTCGGAAAATAATCATATCTTTCAATTCCAATCTTTCTAGCCAGGTTTTTACAATCGGCATCTAATATTTTCATGAGCTGTTGGTTAGTTAAGTGTCTTAAATTTCCAATAATATAAGTATCCCATTTATAAATTATTTCTTCATAAGTAACATTCTCGTCCAATTTTTCATAGGTTTTATTGAAATTATAAATCTCATCAAATTTCCCACCGTAATATGCATTCTCCTTATAGAAAATTATTTTTTTACCGGGGTTGTCTTTTAGATAAAGAAATAAATAATAGTTATCATTCCAATTTATCCCCCCATCTTCTAGCCTTATAATAACTAGGTTATCTCCCTGTAACCCAAACAAATAATCAAAAGTCTTATACAATTCAGGTTGCGCTACCCTTCTATGAATCCTACTTCCTTCGCTATTCTCCCAATTTGCTTGTGAAGTTTTTGAAAAAGGCTTGACCTGCGGAACATAAGGAATTTGGATTGAGATTACTAAAAAAATTAAGATTATTAGGCCAATTAATTTTAATGGTTTTATTTTTTTAGTATTACCAAAAAAGAATATAAAGAAAATATAAACTAAATAAGATATAAAAATTATAAAAATTCCTTGGATAACTGCAATATATCTAAAATCCTCATAACGGTTAAAAAAGTACAAAGAAAAAAACAAAGGCAGGTAAATCGATGTAAGAAAAGAAAGATTTCTTGTCAGATTCCTTTTGAAATTAATTATAAGATAAGGTAAAAAAATAAATAGAAAGTAATACGGAAAGTTATAAGGATTAGTAATATGCATTAGGTAAATAATATCATACTGTGAGAGATTAATATCAAGGTTAATTTGCTGAGGAATATTAAATGGAAGGCTAAATAACCTTAAGAATCCCACAATGTTTAAAATTATAAAAACAACTAAGATAAAAAATGTAATATAGATTAAAAAATATTTTTTAAATGGAAAAAATCTTATTAAGAAAACAAAATAAGTTAATATAATAAATGGGAGAAGGAGTATAGCTGTTGCATGGAAGTTGAGCGAAAAGATGAATAATAAAAGGATTAAGATTCCTTTCATAACACCTTTTTTAATTTTTGTTTCTCTAAAGAGAGTTTTACAAAAATAGAAAACTATTATAGAAATAACCATTAAAAAAATATAGCCTCTTACAAATCTAGAGAAGTATAGTATAACATCATTTACAGAATAAGTATATGCAGCAAGTAAAGATATCTTTTTATTTTTGAAAAAAGATTTAGATATAAAATAAATTAGGAAAATACCAAAAAAACCAGTTAATGCCCCAGGAAATCTTGCCGAGAACTCAGAAAAACCAAAGATCTCACAAGATAGATACACAAAGAAGGTATAAATAAAATTTCTTGTGTAAGGTTCTAATGAACGGTTATTTAAAAAATCCCATTCAACAAAATGCCCCGTTTCTTTAAACCCATAAGCGGTCATAAAATGAAGATTTTCATCTTGATGTAAGGGTAGTTTTCCAAGATTGATAAAAATGTTTGAGCCCCCAATTAATAGTATTATAAGAAATATTATCGAATACCACACACCCTCTTTATATGTGAACTTAGCAATATTATAAGGCAACCTCACCACCCATATTACCGGCGCCAACACCACACACAATAATACTAACCCAACCCTTTTCACCCCCTTATACTCCCTCCACGCATTCCCAAACCCATACCCCAAGTTTAGTTTTGCCACCCTTGGAAATTTTGTATCAAATTCCTCTTTTCTTTTTTTCTCTTGTTCATCCTCCTTTGTTTTTTCATCCTCTAATTCTTTCTCCACCCTGTTTTTATGTGCATAAAAGGTGAGAAAGCCCAAGGCAATAGCAACAATTGTTATCTCAGGCATCCAATTTGTAATAATTTCCCGCTTCAGGAACTGATTAATTGCTATGACTATTAATGCCAACAGGAAGAAATACTTGCTCAGATATACAATCGTGCTTTTATCTCTTTGCTCTCCTTGCTCTGGAATGCTCCTGATTTTTAATGCCAAATATATTGTGATGATAGCTATAATGATAAAGAAGATGTATGTGAAATGAGCTTTGAAGAAAACAGGCAGGAAGCCTGCAAGCCAGAGGATTATGAAGACAATGAGAATTAAGAAAGAGAGGCCTGAAAGGTAATAAAAGATGCTCTTATAATCTAGGTTTTTTAGTGCGTGTTTCATGATTGTGATTTTTTAACTCCTAAACAATATGATATTTGGAAGTGTGCCATCCCCTGTTTTAACCGCGGGTTGTGGGGATATAAGCGAGGCAGGTAATGTTGGAAGGTTAATTGGAATCATAGGTTGAATATGTTGCTCTCGTTTGTATAAGCTGAACCATATATTAAAAAGTTTATCATATTTCCAAATTTAAACTGTTGTTTTAAGGCTTGCCCAAAACAACTAAAGAGTTTTAATGTATGTTTGGTATGATTTGTCTGGTTCATGTTTGAGGTGATTTTAATTATGTCAGAAATGAAAACTGCACTATTTATAGTGCAGTGGTAGACTTTACTGTTTTCATTTCTGAGCACAAGAAAATGCTTTTGCATTTTCTGTGCCCGAAAACCTAAAGGTTTTCTTGGCATCCTAAAAACGAGCGCCTGTCACAAACCACCCACTTTAGTGGGTGGTGGCGCATCGTTTTTTTGATAATTGCCTTTTTTCTTGTCACCTCTCATTTTATCTGGAGACATTAGAATCTCCTCCTTTTTATGCTTTGTCATAGCAGAAAAGTTTATATAACCTAAATGTTATATAACTATAACAAAAATGTTAAAGAAGGACGAGTTGAAGGTGTTGAAAGTTTTATTCAGTGATTTTACTAAAAGTTACACTATTAGGGGGCTTTCTAAAGAACTCAATCAGAAGTATGTTCAAACCTACCGGACAGTTAATTCTTTAGAAAATTCTAATAACATCCTAATAGAAAAGATTGGAAATAGTAAAGTTGCTAGGCTCAATTTCACTGAATTCAACTTAAATTACCCCCTTGTTGAAGTTGAAAGGTTAAAGGATTATTTAAAGGATAAAAGCTTGGAAATAATTTATAATAGAATTATTAACCTCCATGAAAACGTGCTCTGTTTGCTTTTTGGAAGCCAGGTTAAAAGAACATCAATTAAATCTGATTTTGACTTGCTATTTGTTATCCCAGAACAATTTGAGCATTCTTCTTTTGAAAGAAAAGTAAAGAATCAATTAACGCCCTATAACTGCGATATAAATATAGTAACAGAAAAAGGATTATTAAATATGTGGGGTAATCCAAAAAAACTTAATGTTGGAAATGAACTTTTAAAAAGCCATGTTGTTTTATATGGTGCAGAGCATTTTTTAAATTTATTAAGAAAACATTATAAAGGGGAGGAATAAACTTTAAAATACTGGATGAAAAACAGATAGAAGAAAGCAGCAAGGTTGTGAAACAACTAATTAAGGACGGGAAAATTATAAGCCCAAAACCAGGTACAGATGCTTTTTTTCTTAGGAAAAGCCGCAATGCTCTTACAATTTCTAAGAGATTATACGATCTTTTTGAAGAAGAGCAATTAGACACATATACATGGGTTATTAATACCTCTTATTACTCAATGTTTTTTGCAGCAACAGCTCTCTTAGCAAAATATAACCATAAAATAGATGCAGACGCAGGCATTCATAAATTGACTTATCACACTTTAGTGTATTATTTTATTAAAGAAGAAAGTAAATTTAAATGGCATCTTATAGAAGAGTATAAGGAAGCTATTAAGGATGCAGAGGAGCTATTGCAATTAAGTGAAAAGAAGCTTAAAGAATTAGTAACTGACTTCGGGTTTGAACTAGAAAAAAGGAAAACTTTCACTTATGATCTTGGCAAAGATGCTGAAAGAAATAAAGCCCTAACATCATATATAAGGGCAAAAAACTTTTTTCAGGAAATAGAAAAAGCAATGGCGAGATAAAATTCCAGGATTGGATCACCCCCCTGCCCTTTTATTATACCCAATCTTATTGATTGTATCACTTTTTTAGGGGGATGTCTTTATCC
>MFWN01000051.1:51689-51883 GCA_001786395.1 Candidatus Pacearchaeota archaeon RBG_13_36_9 | reverse complement strand
TAGAAATAGAAGACAAACCTAAAAGGTTAGAAATGTTTGAGGAGGTGTTTATAAGCAAGAGTCGGAAACTCTAGTAAGCTAGATTTGCAAGAGATAATCACTTTTCGTTGTAATAATCCTTAAATATTCCTAATTTAGATTAGATTTATGGTTAGAGAAGAGTCTCCTTATGTGAATGCAGACTTACATCAGCA
>MFWN01000051.1:22806-51635 GCA_001786395.1 Candidatus Pacearchaeota archaeon RBG_13_36_9 | reverse complement strand
TAGAAGAATGGGTAGTTGGGCAGTTATAGGAATTACTTCTATAGGGGATGACAGATGCCCTCACGGAGACAGGAGATTTGAAAGATTTGCAGATTCTGCAAAAAAATCAAGAAAATATAATGTCCGCGATTTAGACGGCAGAGCTATCCTTGTTCAACCAGGCAATATAGTTGTTTATAATTCAATAGAAGCAGAGTTAAGAGAGGGAAGTGTTTTAGTTGTTGGATTACAGAGAGATACAACTAATTTAATTTCCGGAAGAGAAGTAAATCATGATAATTTGTTTTCTAGCATTGATGGGAAAGGCTACGCTGCTTTTTTAGTTCATCCTTGCCATATGAATGGCTCTCGCACTTATTTGGAAGAGGCAATAAATAATTCCTCAAATCATCAGCTTAACAATATAACTGGAATAGAAGTTGTTAATGGAGAGGCGTATTTTCCTCTGCCTTGGGAATACAGAAAAGCTAACAAAAACGCCTTAAACTTGTTTCTTGCAGCTTATAATTTTAATCCAAATATAGCTCCTGTGAGATTTGGAGATGGACATGCTCTTTTTGAATTAGGGAGAATAACAACAAAAATAACTTATCCTCAACTCCAGGGAGAAAATGGGATGCCGAATGGAGATGCAGCTTTGAAAAATTTAAAAAACAGCTTTAGAATTTTAGCAAGTGAGTTTTTAGTAGCTAGAAAGACTGCAAGCGTGCTGGAAAAAACAGTAGGAACTTTAGGGGCGGTCCATCACGGTTTTTCTTGGCTGGTTTACAGGCCCCTGGCAATGAAGCTTGGAATAATGACTGAGAAAGATTGGTAGTTATTGGTTATGGACAATAACTCCCTTGACTTCTAGCTTGTATTTTTTCTCCAGCTCTCTTGCTTTTTCTCTTACTTCTTTATTATAGGGCTCTGGGTAGTTTATTGCCCTTTCAAATTCCCTGACTTTATCTGGAAATTTTTTCTCAATTAAAGGCATTAGTTTTTCCAGAACACTTATTTTTGTATTCAATAATTCAACCCAGACATAGCTGCAGAAACTTAGCTCTTTGAACAGCTCTTCCAGGTTTGTAATTCCAGGCAAAACAGGAGAAATAAAGCCAAAAACTTTTATGCCTTTTTTCTTAGCTTCTTTTAAAGTTTTAATTCTTTCCAGAGGCGGAGAGGCAAGTGGCTCAATAACCCTGGAAATGTTTTCATCCAGGCTGTTAATAGACATTCCAAGCTCTGCACCCAGCTTTTTTATCAGGTCAAAATCTCTTTTAACAAGCGCAGATTTAGTCAATATCTCAAAAGTAAACTTCTTTTTATGGGGGGATTTATTAATTGTCTGCAGTACTTTTCTGGTTAATTTTAATTTTCCTTCTACTGGCATATAGCAATCACAAACACTGCTCATCCATATGTGCCCCGGCTTGCTTTTTTCCATCTCTCCTTTTAATAGTTCAGGGCAGTTGGTTTTTGCGTAAACAAACTTTCCCCATTCTTCCTTGATATTCTGGAATTTCTTGATAAAATCAGCATAGCAGTAAACACATCCGTGCTGGCATCCGGTATAGGGATTAATTACATAGTCTGTAATCTTGCTTTTAGTCATGCATGACTTGCATTTAATTTCCTTGAATTTCATCATATTTATTAAAGGACACAATTATATTTAAATGCATTTATGCAAGAAGTTGGATGAAAATCGAAGCAGCTATTTTTGATTTAGATGGTACATTAGTACATACTAAGCCCGCTTACAGATACCTTGTTGTTGGAAATACCCTAAAAACATTTGGCATAACAACTTTAAACAAGATTATTGACGATTTCTGGTTTGAGGGAGAAAAGGACAGGAAAAAGATAATAACTGATTTATGGCATCTTGACCCCCAAAGCCAGTTTTGGCCTGCTTATAGGGTATATGATACTTCAGATTTAAGAGAACAGCATACTGAAGCTTATAATGACGTAGGCATACTCTTTTTATTAAAAGAAAGAGGGATAAAAACAGGAATTGTGACTTCCGCTCCCAGTCATATAATTACTTTAGAGCTTAGTTTACTAAATCATAGGTTTGATGCTGTTGTAAGAGCTCAGGATGGAGTGAAGCAGAAGCCAGACTCAGATGGTTTAATGCAGTGCATGGATAATTTGGGAGTTAGTCCTGATAGAACTTACTATGTGGGCAACAACAAAGAGGATATGGAAATGGCAAGAAATGCGCGAGTTTGCGGCATACGTATTGACAGAGAGGAGTATAACTACGGAAAAATAGAAGCAGATTTAACAATTGATTCTTTAGAAGAATTAAGAGTTTTGGTTTAATTCCTCTTTTTCCAGCTCAGCTAGATATTCTTTTATCCTTTCAATTGTCTGCGGAATAAGGAAATTCTCGATTTTGTCGTTAAATATCTTGTTTAAAGACTCAAACTCTGAAATATTATACATGTTGTTTTTCTTTTCTATCAACATTAAGTCCCTGAGCCTTTTCAGCTGCCTTCTTATGTTGCTTTCTGCAATTCCTTTCATCTCCAGGCTGTATTTTTTTCTCAGCTCTTCTACTCTAATTTTTATCTCATCGCTGGAAATTGCCGTTTTTTCTTTATTTGATTCCAGCAAGACAAGAAGAATATCAACAATTACATCTCTTGAATCCCCTGCCTGAAGAAGGCCAAGAGAGAGGCATATCTTTTTTACCAGTTCTCTTTTATCCAAATGGTAGGGCTTTTCATACTTTCTTAAGGTTATCTCGCTTAAAGCGCTGTCTTTTACCATTTTAAAATTTTTGTTTTTTTGAGATTTTAAAAGACTAAAAATTTCCTTCTGGAAATTTTTTGGATTTTTTCTTTTTTAACTATATCTTTTAGGATATAAAAACTTATAAATCTATTCTTTTTCCTATTATAATGGAATTAGTTGCTTTGTTGTCAGAAGGAAAAGAAACCTGGGCACAGGCTTCTGGATTAATTAAAAGGGGAGAGTGGGATAAAATAATCATTGTAGGCGATAGCTCTGCACGCGATTTTTCAGCTGGAAAAGAGCACGAATTTGTAGAATTCAGTAAAGATAACTTAGTTAAAATGAAGAAGGAGCTTCTTGAAAAATTAAAACCAGTTGTTAAAGGCACAGAAGTTGCTCTTTCAATAGCTTCAGGAACAGGAAAAGAGCATATGGCATTAATCTCTGCGCTTCTTTCAGTGCCAGTTGGAATTAGATTTACTGCATTAACAAAAGAAGGAATTATATTTATGTAAAATTTAAAATGGAAAGATATTTTTTACCAAAAAGATTAGTTGATGAAGGAGTTTCTCCTTGTTTTAATATTGGTGATGCGGTATATATGATTTTTCTTGGAGAGAAAGGGGTTGTAAGAGCTGCAAGAATTAGGGAGGGAGTTTGTTCTGCGCTTTATGCTACTGAAGACCCAGAAGTTTTCTTGGGAGAATCGATTACTCAGGTAGATGATAACTCTGCTAAAATAAGGCTGCAAAGATCTGAGATAGGCGACCAGCTCCTTTGTGATTTAGCTGCTGGAAAAGACCCAAAAGAAGCATTAAAAAGCTATGTTCCTGAAGGATTAGGAGACTCTTTTTCAGGCTCTTTTTTGTATCCAGGAAGTAAAAGGACTTTTCATGTGGTTGAGATTAAAGAACGCGCTGTTGCTTAATTAAATCCCCTCTTTTTTTATCATCATCCTTTCTCTGTCTTTGCCCAGCAACACCACTCTTGATTCTTTTTTCTCGTCGAGAAACCTATAATTTCTAAGAAATTTAAGCAGTTTTTCTGAGAAATTTTTTATTTCCTCATGAAACAGCATTTTTTTAAGCCCCATTCCCTCTCTGTTTTTTGAAAATCCAACAGCCATGTAGCTTTTTATCTCAATAAAAAGCGGAGAGGCTTTCTTTATAAGTTCAGCGTATTTTTCCAGATACTTCTCATCGCTATTCAGCTCTTTGATAAGCGTCATCCTTATAACTGTTCTTGTCTTTAAACTCTTCAGCAATTCCAGTGTTTCGTTATATTTTTTCCACGAGTCTGCCTCTTTATTGCCTGTTATTTTTCTGAACATTTCTTCATCAGGATACAAAAGAGAAACGTATAGTTGAGTTGGCAGACAATTTCCATCCTGCATTTTTTTTAATGCAGCTGGCTGTAATCCGTTTGTAACTAAAAAGCTGGTTTTTCCCTGTTTTCTCAGTTCAAGGATAAAATCAGCTAGCCCTGGATATAATGTTGGCTCCCCAATAAGCGAGATTGCAAACTGGCTAGGCTCCTGAGCTTCTTTGTACTTTTTTTTGTCTGTTTCTTTATACCCTCCAAATCCTGTTAAAAGTTTTTTCTGCGCTTTTATACAGTTTTCAACCAGCTCTTCTGGCTTCTCAATTTTCCCGTCTATTTTCATGTCAAGTTCAATTGGCCTCCAGCAGTGCAGGCATTTATTCTGGCATTTCATCCAAGGGGACATTTGGCAGCACTCGTGGCTTTTAATCCCGTAAAACTTCTCTTTGTAGCACTCTCCCCCATTCAGCAGGGATTTTTTAGTCCAGCCGCAGAGCTGGACTGCAGAATGTTCTCCGACAAGAAAATATTTCTGTTTCTTCAGGATTTTTTTAAAATCTCCTGTTGCAGTTATCTTGGATTTTCTGTTTCTGGTTCTCATGATTCGCTTGATAAAAATTTATCACTTAACTTATGGACTCGTCGGGAATTGAACCCGAATGTCAAGAATGCGAATCTTGCATCCTGCCGTTGAATGACGAGCCCCCATACATTTGTTAATTGTGTGAGATACCTTATAAAAATGCCTATTGGAGATTTAGATTATTCTAATCACCCAGACAACCATTAAAAGTATAAGCGCAGCGAGGATAAGAATTCCTACCCACTTATAAGCTAGCCTGGCCACTTTTTCTCTTTTAGTTATTCCCCAGATGGTCAGATAGAAAAATCTCCCTCCATCAAATATCAAAAGAGGCAGCATATTGAAAAGTGCCACAGCAGCATTTAAAAGAAAAACCCAGAATATAAGATAGTATAAGAAATATAGAAAATCTGATTTGGATTCGTAGTTTGTAAATGGTTCTTTGAAGAAAGCAAAATTGTTTTCTGTGTTTATTGCGCTGAAAATGTCATTGCCTATGCCGATAATAGCCCTGTCTTCCCGGTCGGGGTCTTCTGCAAGCGCAATATTATATTCCAGGATATCTCCTTGATAATTAGTCTTTATCAAAACTTCTTCTTCAGGTTCGTAATTAGGCATTATTTTTACTAAATTATCATAATTTTCAATTTTATTCCCGTCGATTTCAATTATAGCCCCTTTAAAATCAGCATTTATTGCAGGCATGTCCCCATAAACAAGAATCTGCGAAGTGTCTTGTTTAAGCTGATTTTTTAAGGATTCGGGCTCAAAATAATAATCTGCACCATCGGCAGATAATTTGGTTAGGTTGATATTTTTATCGCTGAGGACGAGGTCTGTTGGCATGCCTTTGTCAATTAAATTGATTAATTCCTGATTTGCCGGGCTTGAAACCTGAACTCCTCCAAACAGGCTTATCGAGCTTATATTTACCAAGGAAGAAGAATAGGTGTTAAATAAGGCGCCGGCAGGCAAGAAATTAACAGAAAAGACAAGCCACCATAGCAAAAAGGAGATAATTGCCAGGACAAGATTTGTAAAAACTCCTGCCCCAAGTATAGCCATCTGGTCGGTTTTTCTTGCTTTTTCCATTTGTTTATCATCCTGCTCGACAAATGCCCCAGCCATCAGCGGGCCCAAGAAAACGACACCCGTGCTCTTTATTTTAATCTTATAAAGCCGCGCATAGATGCCATGAGCAAACTCATGGAAAGTTGCAACAATGATAAAAGCAACAAGAAAATAAGTGAAATAAAAAGGAGGAAAAAGATTTTCTACTCCAAATATCGTGGGAAAATAGGGAAGCACTGGGAAAATAGGTGGTGCGCTGATGATTTCAGTAAACAAAGGGTATTTTAGATACCCATAAACGCTCTGTGAAAAAAGGTAGATAATGCCAGCCATTAAAATATAGCCAACAATAATTATTATATACTTAAATATCCCGAGAACTTTTTTGTATCTATTGCTGACTTTTTTTATTAGCTTAACCCCTACCTGAGTTCTGTAAAGAAGAAAAATACCCATTTCTCTTTTGAGGTTTTTTCTCCTTTTGTAAAGAAATATGCTGCCTAATATTCCCACAATTATGAGAAAGATTAGATCATAATAAATAAATTTCATTTTTCAACCTCTTTTTTATTATTTTTTCCTTCTGGTCCTAAACACGGTTCCGCCGCATTTCCTGCACTTGACTTTTCTAAGTATGATTTTTCTGCCGTCTGCCCGCATTGTAGATTTGCAATTTCTGCAGATGAATAAATTCTTAAACAATCTTGTCTGTGCTGCGGGTACTTTTGCCATGTTCTTTCACTTAAAGTCCCCTTTTTATAACTTTCTCTTCGCCTATTTTCCAGTATTCCACCTGCCCGCCTTCCTTAATCTCAACCCCTTCTTCCATTTTTATTTCAATGGTCTCAAAGGATTCAAGGTCCATGACTGTTGCTTTATCTCCCTGAATGCTCATTACCTGGGCCTTTCTCTTTTCAATAAGCGGAACATCTATTCTTTCATGCCCGCCTATAACAAAGACCCTTTTTTTACCATCAATGACTCCGATAGCTTCTATCCTGCACTTCATATGCCCGTGTTTTCCAGTCTTGCTTATGTCATTAGACTTGACGGTGCATGGGGCTCCATCGACTACTATTGTTATTCCGGGTTTCGCCTCATTTGCATTAATCATTTTAAAAGTCATACTAACTTTATTCAAGTTGCATTTATAAATGTTTTTAAAAACATTTGTTTTACTGAAAAACAGTTCTTGGAAGCTTATGACTAGAAGATTCTTCCAAAACCAGGAACGTGTCAATAATCTTTATATCTTCATAAAACTTCCTTCTTAGTTCATTGATAAACTCCCTTAATTCGCGAGAATTTTTAATTAAAACCCCAATATCAAAATCATAGATTCCGGATTTTTTATACTGATAAAAGAAAACAACTTTTTTGTTTTCTTTAAAATAGTCCTTGACTTTTGTTTCAATCTCTTTATTTGGATTTGTTAGTTTTATTTGCAATCCCTGCCATTCAAATCCAAATGCCTTATAATTTAATGACAAGGAGTACTCTAAAATAATTTTATTTTTTTCAAGATGTTTGATTCTTTGTTTCATTGCATTTGGCGTCAGCCTTAAGCCTCTTGATATATCAACATAAGAAACTCTGGAATTATTGTTTAATCTTTCTAAAATAGCTAAGTCAGTTTTATCAAGCTTAACTTTTTTCTTAATAACTTCTTTTTCTTTTTGAATCTCTGTTTGACTGATAATCTTATTAAAAAAATATTCTGACTCTAAAACTTCTAAAACAAGATATTCCCCGATATTTTCTTTAAATCTTGTTAAAAAATCTGTTAAAAAATTATCTAACTCATCCGTGTCTTTAAAATAAGCATCAAAGCATAAACTCATTTTTCCAGTTAATGGGCCTATCCAGCTCGCATTTCCGCTATTTTTTAAATAGTCTATAATGTTTTTTTCTTTTTCAAGAGTTATTTTATCGTATTGCAAAAAAATAACATAATGACTGAATCCAAGCTTTCTGTAATCCATGTTAACTACAAAATCTTTTATAATATCCTTTTTTATGAGATTCTGAATTCTATAGTAAATGTTTTCTCTAGAAAGATCTACCTTTTTACTTAATTTTGTTAAAGGGCTTCTAGAGTTCTTAATAAGCTCTTTTAATATCCTTTCATCTTTCTTATCCATTTTTACATAAATGAACTTATAGTTATAAATATTGTGTTTTCATAAAAATATTACCTAAAACATTTTATATAAATAAACGCGCTTTATATTAAACTAAGGAGAAACATAAAATGCCCATATGCGGATTTAATGAAAAAATGTTAGAAGGCTTACTGTCTTTTAACGAAGGACTTGTAGAGCATGGACTTAAATTTCGTTCAGAAAAAAATGGAGAGACAGTAGACCAGGGGATAAAAAGGGAAATCTCAGATATGACCAGACTTTTAGCCGAAATTCCTAAAATAGACGACAGTGCAAAAAGAATCTTAACAGAAGGGATTATAAAATATTCAATGGGATTTTATATGATTATGAGAAAGAATGGGATTAAAAATTATCAAGAAATAATTAATAATATGTTGCTTTATTTTGAGTCTATGGATAAAAAATATTATAGTGAACTGGAAGGAAAACCAGAGGACATGGCAGAATTAGTGCAACATTTAAATCAGATAAATCTAAGAAGTTAAAATGCCCATATGCGGATTTAATGAAGAAATGCTTGAAGGCATAAAAGAATTTCATAAAGGATTAGTTAGACTGAAAGCCATTAGGGAATCTGAAGAAAATAAACCTAAGTTAGGGAAAAAGTAAAATGCCCTTTTGTGGATTTAATAAAGAGATGCTTGAAGGCATGAAACTTTTACATAGAGGTTTAATTGAACACGGAATCATTGAACGTTCAAAAAAGAAAAATCAAATGACAGAAGAGACAATAAATAAAGAAATAGAAGATATGGGAAGATTCCAAAAGGAACTTTTGGCAATTGAAGATTCAGAGGTAAGAGAATTAATAAGAACCTTAACTGAATATGCTTGTGCATTTTACAAATTACTTCAAAGAGAAGGGATAGAGAATTATGAAGAGCTTATTGAAAAAATAAATAATCTTTATTTTGAAATGGACAATAAGTTTTATTCTGAATTAGAAGGAAAACCAGATGATATGAAAGAGTTAGCACAATATTTGAATCAATTAAATATAGGGACAAAAAAATAAAATGCCGCCAAGTGGATTTAGTCAAAAAGCTGTGAATGGCTTGTTAATGTTTGTAGAGTCTGGTTATGAATATCTTCCTAAAGAGATAAAGGAAGGAAAGAAAAAGAACTAAGTTTTTAAACCCCCCTTCTTTAGAGTTTTTATGGTTGAAAAAACCAAGAAAGGCGATTTTGTTGAGATAGAATTTATCGGATACGCAAACGGAGCTGTCTTTGATACCAACATAAAGGAAAAAGCCAAGGAGATAAACCTTGGGGTAGAAGTTCAGCCACTAATTGTTTGCATAGGCGGGGGAATGGTTGTTCCAGGGTTTGACAATCAGCTGGAAGACAAAGAAATAAGTCAAAAATACAGGATTAAAGTGGAGCCTGAAGAAGGGTTTGGAAAGAGAAATCCTGCCCTTATAAGAATAATCCCCCTCTCTGCATTCAGAAAACAGGAGATGAACCCTGTTCCGGGGCTGATGCTTAATCTGGATGGCATGATTGCAAAGATATTAAGTGTTTCAGGAGGAAGGGTCTCTGTAGACTTTAACAACCCTCTTTCAGGAAAAGACATAGAGTATGAGTTCACAATAAAAAGAAAAGTTGAAGGAGATGAGGAAAAGGTTAATTCCTTGCAGGACTTCTTCTTTAAAAAAAGGTTCAAATTCAAGACAGAAGAAAAGAGAATTATTTTTGAGCCAGAAGCAGAGCCATTTGTGAAGATTCTTGGAAAAAAATTCAGCGAGATTTTAGGGAAAGAAATGGAATTTGAGAAGAAAGAAGAGAAGAAAGCTGAAGCAAAAGAAGGCACAAAGAAAAAAACTGCAGCAAAGGAAGAAAAAGCAAGTGAAAGTAAGGAGAAAAAATCAGAGAAGCCTGCTGAAAATAATGAAGAGAAAGAAAAGAAAAAATAATTGGGCTATTTTTTAATAATAATGGAACATAAAGCTGTTAATTGGATTTTTATTTAGGTCCAGGTAAGTTCCAGTTCAATTTAACATAATAGCGTATTCTTCCAATTTTTTCTTCTAAATCTATCTCAGAAGTAGACCATATTGAATATGTTAAACAATTTGTGCTTTCACTTAACCGAGAAGGATTTGTGAAAAATATTAATATAATCCCCCTTGAATTATTGTCTAATGAGTACATTTTATCAGTTGGTTTATGGATACATTGTGAGGTTTGAAGTACAGCTTCTTCTAATAGCCTATTTAGCCTACAAGCTCTTTGTTGTACAAGTTCTAAATTAATATAGCCTTTTTTTCTTAGACTATCATATTTCTTTCTAATTTCTTCTATTTGCTGATTTGAAAGATTAAGACCATAACTTTTTCTTGCGTCTTTTTTTGAAGAAATAACTGGTGCTTGAGGCATATTTTCTATTTCTTTAAGTATACGTTCTATATTTTCTTGATTAAAATCCCATCTTTTAAGTAATTCTCTTGCCATTTCTTCATTGTATTGTTCAACTTGAGAATTAAGTAATTTAAGTAAACCCTTTTTTTCTCCTGTAACTTCCCATTTATTCATTTCTATTGTATAATTCTTTCCCCATTCTATCCCCAAATTATATCCTTCTTCTGTGGGCGTTAATGTCTGGCTGTATAACAATGATTTTCTTTGGTTAAATTCTATTTCTTCCATTTTCTCTTACTTTACTTACTTTATAGTAGTATAGAGATAAAATCTATTATTATAATTTTCTATTAAAAATTTTGTCAAAACAAAAAAATTTATATATAACTAAAGATTAAGTTAAAAATATGCTAAAAATAAAACTTGATTTAAAAGATAGGAAGATCCTATATGAATTAGATATAAACGCTAGACAAACTTATTCGCAAATAGCTAAAAAAGTAAAACTCTCAAAACAAGTTGTTAAATATAGAATTGAACAGCTAGAAAAAGAAGGCATTGTAAAGGGATATTCTACTATGATAGACACTTCTAAGTTAGGCTATACAATTTTTAGGATTTACTTAAAATTGAAAAATATAAATCCCCAAAAAAAGAAAGAATTCGTCCACTACTTAAAAATCCAAAAGAATATTTGGGCGGTTGTTTTAACTGCAGGAAATTGGGATGTTGCCTTAGGTCTTGCAATTAAAGATATTTACCAATTTTATGATTCTTGGGAAAAAATTCTTAAAGACTACTTACCAAGCATAAAAGATTATAAAGTTTGTATTTATTCCCCTATTTATCATTTTGCAAAAGCTTATATTGTCGGTAAAGAAGATAGTTCCAAAATTAGAATCTTAGGCGGGAAAAAACAAGAACAAATTGATAAAATAGACATTTTAATTTTAAGAGAACTCGCACAAAATGCAAGAGTGAGCTTATTAGAAATTTCGAAAAAAACCGATAAAACTGCTGAATCAATCAGTTATAGAATAAAACAATTAGAGAAAAAAGGAATTATTCAAGGCTATAGAGCAATTATAGATATTAATCTTTTAGGTTACGAATTTTATAAAACAGAATTTCGTTTGTCTCGCTGGAATAATTTTGATCAGATATTAACTTTTGCACATCTACATCCGAATATATATCAGATAGATAAAACTATAGGCGGAGAAATTTTAGAAATGGAATTTCATGTAAAAAATTTAAATCATTTATTAAAGTTAATAGAGGAATTAGAAAATGAATTTCCTAACACAATTGAAAGTTATAACTATATTACTATTTTAAGCGAAGAAAAACATATATATATGCCAGAAGATTAATTAAATGTTAAAGAGCAATTTCGGTTGCGATCTATTTTTACAATTTTTCAAGGATAAGTTCAAGGAAATTTTAGAAATAGACTTTGAAAAAGCAAGTGAAAATAAAGAGAAAACAGAAAAGACTAACAAGTCTGAGACGGCAGATTAGTTCGTTCTTCTTTTTCTGTAAGGTCAGTTCTTCTTTTGTAAATATTGCCAAACCAAATAGGCATATCAGTCAGATTCCCTTGGATTAAATCCCCTAATTGAACATAACCATCGTCTCCTGCTGCTTTTAGTAATTCATCAATGTTATCTGATGAACCTGGTGAGTATCTTTGTTCAGGCGCACTCAATGGAACTTCTTCTCCTTCTTTAGTAATTCCAATTAACCCTTTACCATCATTTGTGCTTATTAGTAATTCCAATTAACCCTTTACCATCATTTGTGCTTATAACCTTAACCAATACTTTTCCAGGCATTATATTATTACAACAAATAGCTTAATAAATATGATTATATTAAATGCTATATAGCACCCAAATATAGTTAAAATAATGCAATAAAATTTATATACCTTCTGCCTCTCTTTTTTAACATGGCCGAGATGTTTAAAAAAGAGCATGATTTTGGAATCTCTAATGTTTCTGACATTGATGCTGCTTTGTCCAATGTGGCAGAAATTGACAGGCAGCTGGAAGAGCTATTAAAGAAACAGATAGCTAAAGTTAAAGTTATCGGAGCAGGGGGCGCAGGCGGCAATACTTTGAGCAGAATGCGTGAGATAGGAATTAAGGGGGCAGAGCTCATAGCTATTAACACAGATGCCCAGGACCTTCTTTATACCAATGCAGATTATAAAGTTCTTATAGGAAAGGAGCTTACTCAGGGACTTGGAGCAGGTTCTAATCCTCGGATTGGGGAAGAAGCAGCTCATGAAACAGAGCAGGAATTAAAAAAGAAACTGGCAGGAGCAGATATGGTCTTTATAACTTGCGGGCTTGGAGGAGGCACAGGAACAGGAGCTGCTCCAGTGGTTGCAGAAATAGGAAAAAAACAAGGGGCGCTGACAATAGGCGTTGTGACCTTACCATTTACAATCGAGGGAAAGAAGAGAATAGAAAATGCAATCTATGGTCTAGAAAGAATGGAGGAAAATGTGGATACGCTGATAGTTATACCTAACGATAAGCTTCTCGAATTGGCTCCAGAGCTTCCGCTGCATACTGCCTTTAAGGTAGCAGACGAGATTTTGACAAATGCGGTAAAGGGGATAACCGAACTGGTAACAAAAGCAGGGCTTGTTAACCTGGACTTTGCAGACATTAAGGCAGTAATGACTAACGGCGGGGTCTCATTAATAGGGGTGGGAGAATCTGATAGTCAAAATAGGGCTGTAGAGGCTGTTGAAAAAGCCTTAAACAATCCTTTGTTGGATGTAGATATATCTAATGCTTCTGGAGCTCTTATCAACATTGTAGGAGGGCAGGATTTAAGTCTTGACGAGACAAAAGAGATAGTTCAGATAGTTGGGAAGAAATTAAGCGAAGATGCGAGGATGATTTGGGGCGCCCAGATAAGCGAGGATATGGAAAAAGCCCTGAGAGTTATGCTGATTATAACAGGGGTTAAAAGCAGCCAGATTCTTGGTCCAGGAGAGAGCACTGTTGATAAGGAAAGAAAAGACATTTCAAAAGAACTGGGGATAGAGTTCTTAGAGTAAGTTTTAAAAACCCGCTTTCCCAACCAATTTTATGTTTAATATAAGATCGTTTTTAGCGCAATGCGGAAGAGTCTGGAGGATTTTAAGGAAGCCAGACGCCCGGGAATACAAAACAACCGCGAAAGTGGCTGCAATCGGGCTCGCAGTCATAGGCTTGATAGGCTTTTTTATTTCCCTTGTGATGAACTTTTTCCCTATTTTCTGATTAAGCGCAAAATTTAAAAACCCCTGAATTTAAATAATACTATCTGCTTCTTAAATAGTTATGAAGTAGTTTCGTTACAATGATTTATGTTATTAAGGTTACCACCAATAAAGAAGACAGGGCAGTGGACATGATAGAGGAAAAAGTCCAAAAAAAACAGCTTCGTGTTTATAGCCTTGCCAGGCCTCATGGGTTGAGGGGATATGTTTTTCTTGAAGCAGATGAGAGAGACACCGCAGAAGAAGCAGCTTTCAATTTGCCTTATGTCAAGGGGATAATTGGAAAAACAATTACCTACGATGAGGTGAAGAATATGCTGGAGCCGACAGTTGCAGAGATAAATATAGAAAAGAACGATATTGTAGAAATTATTTCTGAACCTTTTAAGAAAGAGAAAGCGAAAGTAATAAGGATAGACAAGCAGAAGGAAGAAGCTGTTGTCAGTTTGCTCGGAGCCCAGGTTCCAATTCCGGTCACAGTCAAATTAGATAACCTGAGGGTAATCAGAAGAGACAAAGAGGGGGAGGAAGGAGACTCTGAAGGAACAGAAGAGGCAAATGAAGAAGTGGAAAACGAAGGAGAGACTCGGAAGAATATTATTCCAGAAGACATAAATTTTTAAATAACAACTTTTTTAGAAAAACAAAATGATAATTAAATTGCTTGTTGATGGGGGGGATATGAAGCCCGGCCCGGTAATAGGTCAGAAGTTAGGCCCCTTAGGAATAAACATCGGTAAAGTAGTGCAGGATGTTAATCAGGCAACCAAGGTTTTCAAGGGAGTTAAAGTTCCTGTTGAGCTGGATATAGCTAAAAACAAGACTTTTACTATAAAAGTTCTTTCTCCTCCAACCACGGAGCTATTAAAAAAAGAGCTCGGTATAGAAAAAGCATCTGGCGACCATAAAAAAGTAAAAGCAGCCAATGCTTCTATAGAGCAGGTAATCTCTGTGGCAAAAATAAAATCTTCCAATCTTCTGGCTACAAATTTCAAGGCAGCAGTAAAATCTGTAGTAGGAAGCTGTGTTTCAGCAGAAATTTTTATAGAGAACAAAGAGCCAAAAGATATAATGAAAGATATTGAGGCTGGAAAATATGATAAAGAAATCAGCGAGCAAAAAACAGATACAAGTCCAGAGAAGAAAAAGCAGCTGGATGCTTTCTTCACTGAAGTGAAGACCAAGGAAGCAGCCGAAGTCAAGAAAGCAGAGGAAGAGAAACTGGCAGAAGAGGCCAAGAAAACAGAAGCTGCTGCTGCAGCTCCAGCAGCAGGAGCGAAGAAAGAAGAAGTTCCTGCAAAAGGCGCCGCAGGCAAAAAAGAAGCAGCTCCAGCAGCAGGAAAAGCAGCCGCAGGCAAAAAAGAAGCAGCTCCAGCAGCAGGAAAAGCAGCTGCAGGCGCCAAGAAAGAGCCTGCAAAAAAGAAATAAGGGATTAAAGTTTTCTAGGTATTTTTATCCATCGTGATGAGTTGCGTTTTTCCAGTACTCCCAGGTGTTTCTCAAATTTTCAACTTCACATTCGTTGTCTGTATCAATAATTGTACCTTTTTGCTTTTGTAGATACTTTCTTAATCTATCTTTATTTCTTTTAATTCTACCTTCATCCCATCCGGTATACCATTCCCGGCATAATGAAACTAAATCTTCTCTTTTTAATGAAGGATTATTAACTGAGGAAAGAGCTTTGTTGATTCTACTTTCATGTTCTCTTGGAAAATAAAAATAAACTAATCCCTGCGGCAGGGTTATAACTCTGTGCCCAAAATATCCTTCAGACTTAAATACCTGTCCAGAATCGATAACCTCTTGATTTAAATTTTGCATAAAATTTTCCTTTGTTCCAAAATAAAGCCCTGCTCTGTAAGCGTAAATTTGCCCCCGCTCATCAGGAAATATAACATCCCGATAAATTCCAAATCTGCTAAAAACTTTTTTCTGGGGTCCTTTTAGCTTATTTATCTGCTGAATATGAATAGAACACCCAAACAGAGTTGCAAATATCCAAAGCAATGCCCTAACATCATTATTTTTGTCTGTCATTTTCCTCACTTTCAAGAAACAACCATTAAATTTTTAAACTTCTGTTGTCATATTTATGATGACAATGAAGGAAGAACTAAGAAAACTGGGCTTAACTGAAAATGAAGCAAGCGTCTACCTAGCTTTGCTTGAGCTCGGCTCAACAAATGCAGGAGAGATAATTAAGAAAACAAAGCTTCACAGGAACATAGTTTATGACAATCTTAATAAGCTGATAGAAAAAGGGCTTGTCAGCTTTGTCTTAATAAGAAATATCAAGCATTTTGAAGCAACTTCTTCTTCTGAATTAAAAGATTATATAGAAAAGCAAAAGCAGGAAATACTGGAAAAAGAAAAAATAGCCAATCAAATTATCCCAGAAATAAACAAGGCAAGGGAATCTCCGGAGATGAAGCAAGAGGCTGCAATATTTAAGGGTATTAGGGGGGTAAAAACCATTCTTGATGAATCAACAAAAACAAAAACAGAGCTTTTGGTTTTTGGAACAGGCTGGGGCGCAAAAGAAACTCTTAAGGAATATTATGAGCAATGGCACCTAGAACTCAGGCAAAACAAGGTAAAGGCAAGAATACTTCTTCCAATTGACAAAAAGGGCAGTTATATGAGGCCATTTACAGCTAAGTATCTGCCTGCAAGCAATATAATGCCCTCTACAATCGCAGTTTATGGAAATAATGTACTGAATGTTATATGGGACAAAGAGCCAATAGCAATTTTAATAATCAGCGAAAAAGCTGCAGAATCTTACAGAAGTTATTTTAATCTTCTTTGGAAAATTGCTAAAAAATAGAAATAGAAAGGTTTAAATATAACCTACTGTTATATTTTATTATACTAAATGTATAATAAATTTATGAAAAATGAAAACGTTAACTAGAACAAGAGCAATAGGCGGGAGCTTAATCGTAACTATCCCCATTGAAATTGTTAAAGAAGAGAGGATAAAAGAAGGAGAGCTTGTTTCAATAGAAGTAGAAAAGATTAGAAAAAGCGGTTTTGGAATTTTAAAAGGAATGCGGTCTTTTAGAAAAGAGGATAAATTAGACACAGAATTGTAATGAAATATGTAATTGATTCTTGGGCTTGGATAGAGTACTTAATTGGGAGCGACTATGGAGAAAAGGTTAAAGAGATAGTGGAAAACAAAGAGAATGAAGTATTCACTTGTATATTAAGCATCGCGGAAATAATGAGCATGACCAAAAGAGAAAACAAAGATTCAGATTCTGCTTATAACTCCATAGTTTCTTTGTCTAAAATTTATCATATTGATAATGAGTTATCAAAAAATGCTGGTTTGTTGCACGCAGAAATAAAGAAAGAAATAAAAGACTTCGGGTTAATAGATGCTTTTATTTTAATAACAGCTAGGGAACTAAAAGCAAAGATTCTTACAGGAGACAAGCATTTTAAGAATTTTAAAGAAGCTATTTTTATTGGCTGAGATATTTGCTCTTCTCTGGAAAATTGCAAAGTCGTAAGATTTATTAATACAATTAAACCATTTAAATCAGCGAACAATGGGGATGTCGGCTAGTCTGGTTTAGGCTTCAAGCCTTGGGAGTTTGCGACCCAGGTTCAAATCCTGGCATCCCCATTTTTTTAGAGCATAGCTTTAAAAACCCATTCCAATATTTAATTTCACATGGCAAGAAAAATAACTGCGAGAGGATTTGGAGCAAAATACGGTAAATCTGTCAGGGAGAAATATGGAAAAGCAGAAGCCAAACAGAGGCAGAAACAGAAATGTCCTTTTTGCAAGAAAGTTGCTAAAAAATTAGCGAATGGGATATGGTTATGCAAACGATGCGGCAAGAAGTTCGCATCAGGAACTTATCTGGTTGAATAAATTTAAATTATCGAATCTGATTATTAAACTGTTTCTCCTTAAGAAACTGTTACAGACTCAGTTTCTTCTTGTATGTCTCTTACAAGCTTACTTGGAGTCATCATATTAATAAGCGCTTCAAGCACCAGAGGAAATTCTCCCTCTACTATTGGCACCCTTGCCCTAATTATACTTTCAACTTGGGTAACAACATCAGGCGGATAAACTGTTTCTCCATCAACAATCTTTTCAGCAGGATTAAAACCCCTCTCTCTTTCTTCCATCTCTTCATCCACTCTTTGATATAATTCAGTTCTTAGTTTCATTCTTTCGGTTATTTTTATTTGGTCAACAGTTGCAGCAGCAATAGCATAAGTGTGTGCATATCGCGAGAAAACATCTTTCATCTCTACTATTTTTGCTGCAATTCTTTCTTGATACTCTAATTTTGTTTCCAATAACCTTTGTTTGTTTGCACCTTCTAATTCCATTAGTTCTTTTTTTCTTGCATGCTTTTTTTCATCCTCTTCATGTTCCATTCTTTTAAGAGAAGTCTCAGTAGTTAATCTTTCCTTTTCTAAAGCTATTTCCTGCTGCCGCGCAGTCGCCTCTAATTGCAGTGTAGTCTCTTTTGCCAAACGTACTTCTTTTCTTAATTTTGCTCTTTCTAGTCGTGTTTCAGAAAAATAATGTTCATAAATAGAAATGCTTAATGCAGAACTCCCTGCAATAATAGCAGCACCAATTACAGGAGCAGACGTTACAAAATTTCTTATTGATTCATAATCCATTGCAAAGCCAGATAGAAACTATATTTAAATTTTCATAGGGTTTATAATATATGTTTGTAAGTTATATATTAAAGAACACTAACAAAGATAAAAGGATAGATACCTTAAAAAAACAATCCAAAAAACTTAAAAACCCACAAAACACTCTATAATAAATGGCAATATACAAATGTTTTAAGTGCGGCAAGCAAATATCCCACAAAGCTCTTGAAAAGAGGTTTGTATGCCCTACTTGCGGTTCCAAGATGTTCTTTAAGCCAAGAAAGCATATAGTCAAGATTAAGGCGGTTTAAGTCGGAGAAAGATCAAACATTTTAAAATGGAAAAAATAAGCAAGGAATTACAGGAGAAAATACAGCATCTGCAGATTCTCGAGCAAAATCTTCAAAATCTTCTTATGCAGAAGCAGGCTTTTCAGTTTGAGCTTAATGAAACAGAAAACGCGCTGGCAGAAGTTAAAAAGACCAAAGAAGATATTTTCAAGCTTGTTGGCTCAATAATGCTGAAAGCATCTAAGGAAGAGATAGAACAAGAGCTTTCCCAAAAAAAAGATATTTTAAGCCTGAGGACAAAATCAATTGAAAAGCAGGAATCTCAGATAAGGGAAGCAACAGAGAAATTAAGGGAAGAAGTTCTGAAGAAGATAAAATAAGTGTTTCTGAAAATCATTTATAAAGGCTTTAAATTTGCTCGGGGCTCGCAAATCCCATACCTCTCTATTTGGAAACAACTGTAACTATAATCTCCAGGTAGTATATTTTCAAGTAAGTAAAAGCAGAGAACTGTGAGCATTCTTAATCACAAGTATTAACGAACAGTTTTTATCAATCACTCGTGAAGCATTTAAAAAGGAAATTTCATTTATATTCTATTGTAACAAAATTTATATAGACTATCGCCTATTATTAACGAGACAAAAATGAGCGAGGAGTATTCTTTGACACGAAGAGATTTTATAAAGATAGTAGCAGGAGCAGCTGCAGTAACAGCTTACGCAACCAAAACAGCAGGAGCAAGGGATGCAGAAAGTGCGTTAGAAAACGGGGCAGGAGCAGATACAGCAAACCTTATAGAAGGTGATTGCGAAAGAGAATTGAATTAAAATGTCAAATGCGCCAGGTGGCAATTTTGCACAGGCATGAAGAGAGATTATATCGTCAGGGTAGTTAAATTTCTATTGATTAGATGATATAACTTAGACTATAGAAATGTTTATAAACTTCTTCTTTGTCTTTTTGAAATGGTGTTCAAAAAAGTAAGGGACAGGTTTTCCAAGCTAGTAGGAGGTTCTTCAGGCGAAGAGCCAGAATATATAGAAATTGACCTGGGCCAAGAGGCTAAAAAGGCAAAAATTATTGTCAGGCCGTTCGTTCTTAAGAAGTTTGAAGACATAAATAATATTCTAACATCTTTAAGAGAGGGCTATACAATTGCAGTTATTGACATTAAAACCTTGAAATCCAAGGATATCATAGAGCTAAAGAGGGCAATTGCAAAAATAAAGAAAACAGCAGATGCTCTTGAAGGGGGCATTGCAGGATTTGGAGAGAACACAATAATTGTAACTCCCCAATTTGCAGAAATCTACAAGCCAGCAGTTGAGCGGGTAGAGAGCCTTGAGAAAAAAGGATTTGAATAAATTAGTTCTGCCAATAGTCTTTTAAACCCCATTTTTCTTTCTTTTTAATGAAACTTTTGTTTATTGAAGCCAGGAAAAAGCTTGATTTGGATGTGAATGGGATAGATTTTTCTCTTTTGCCTAAAGAGGTTTTTATTGCGTATTCCATACAGTTTAAAGAGTTTGCAGAGAAAATTAAGGCAAAATTAGGCAAAAGGGTTAAAGGCTTTTCCCAAGTTCTAGGCTGCAGCCCAGTTAAAAGCGAGTATCCTATACTACTAGTAGGCTCTGGCAGGTTTCATGCGCTTAATCTGGCTTTAACTAATCAGCTATATATACTAGAAGGGCTACAAATAGCCAAACTCAATGAAAAAGAAGTTGAAAAAATAAAAGCAAAGAGAAAAGCAGCTCTATCACGATTCTATTCTGCTGAAAAAATAGGAATTCTTGTTTCAACCAAGTCTGGGCAAGAGAATCTTAAAGAAGCAGTTAAATTAAGAAAAGGGCTGGCTAAAAAAGGAAAAAAGACGTTTATCTTTCTTGCAGATAATATAAACTTGGAAGAGCTGGAGAATTATCCTGTTGATTCATGGGTTAATACCTCCTGCCCTGCCTTGACTTTTGATGCAAGGATAGTAAACAGCCGGGAAATAGGTAACAAATACATTTGATAATATATATTAACTTATAGAAATCTTTATATAGCTTATTGTGACTATAAAATCGTAACAAAATTGATCTATTGATCTAAAAAATGGAAGCTAAATTTTTGAATTTGATTTTATTGACAACTATTTTGCTATCAGCGATTGCAAGTGCTAGCGTAGGTTTTACAGTTGATCCGGCAGTTGTTGTGTTCACACAAACTACGGATATCGCAAAAATTACCCTAACTAACACTGGAAACGAAACAGCTAACTTTGTTATCCCTTCAGTTATATCCATAACCGATGGAGATAAAGAAGTACTTGTTACACTTGATAAATATACGTTTACACTGGCTGCAGGTCAAAATGAAGCAATTTCTGCATCAGTAAACCCAGATAGCATAGACGCATTGGACTATGGAATTTATTCTGTAAATTTGGATATAAAAGCAACTAGTAACGCCTCTGATGAAAATGTGACAAAATCTATAACTTTTAGGACAAAGAAAAGTTATTGTGAAAACGGGCCAGTCAACAACTCTGTTTTTGAGATAAGAAGCATTGATGAAAGTGGCTCATCTTCAGATGATGACTGGAAATGGTATCCTCAGGATGAGATAACCCTAACAGTTAAGGTAAAAAACAACGACGATGATAATGACCGGACTGCAAGAATAGAGTGGGATATATATGATAAAGATACAAAAGAATTCTTGGATATAGGCGAAGATGATACAGTAGATATAGACAGCAATGACTACAGTGAAATAGAATTCACATTCGAGGTTCCTTACGACTTAGAGAGGGGCACTCGTTATGTTCTTTACATAAAAGCCTATGATGATGACGATGGCGAGGAAGAGATATGCACTGTTGTTGGAGACAATGAAAAATCTGCATCCTTGGACGCTGTAGAGGGAATTCCTTTGCAGATAGAAAGGGATAAAACAGATGTAGTTGTTACAAAGACAGACCTTCCGGAGCTTTTAACTTGCGGCTCAACAATAGACGCGGGCTTATGGATTGCAAACGTAGGAAGAGCCAGGGAAGACAAGATAAAAGTAACACTTTTAGGTTCTGTCTTTGGTTCTGAAGTCTCAAGGGAGATATCCAAGTTAGACTGGGACGATAAAGCAGAGAAAGTAACTTTCCCTGTAACAGTTCCAAGTGATTTGCAAGAGGGAAACTACAAGCTTAAGTTCAAGATAGAGTACGACTACGATGATAATGATGACCAATTCGGAGAGCTTAAGACCGTAGAATACCCTATAGAGATCAAGGGAAACTGCGAAATTGAGCAGAACCTGGGGGCAACTATAACTGCTGCTCTCGAGTCAGATGCTGTGGAAGGAGAACAGCTTAAAATCAAAGGAACAATAAAAAACACAGGCGACGAGAAAACAGCTTATGTTTTGTCTGTGCTTGATTATAGTTCCTGGGCAAGTCTTGATAAGATAGAGCCCAGGCTGATAACTCTGGATGCAGGAAGTTCGCAGGACTTTCTAGTTTACCTGAATGTTGGCAAAGACACCGCAGGAGAGCAATTCTTCAAAATAAGGACAGATTTTGGAACAGGAGAAAGCGAAGAACAGGAAGTATCTGTTGCAATAGAAAAAAGCGCAGCTACGTCCCCTGTAACCGGCTCAGTCATCACGGATAATTTGAGGGAAAACTGGTTTATCTGGCTGATTGTTGTGATTAACCTAGTGTTAATCATAGCGATAATTTTGGTAGCAAGAAGGATAATAACGGCAAAATAGAAATTATTTCTTTTTTTCTTTTTTAATTTTTTTTAATTTTTTGACATTAAACTATTTAAATAGCCATTTATTTCTTAGTTCATGAATAAAAAAGAGAAAGCAATAATATATATACTCATTAGGTACTTTGTACTTTTGGTTTTAGGAATATTCTCAAGTTTGTTCTATCTTATTTTCTTCTATTTAACTATACTGCCCTCTTATTTTCTCCTTAAGCTGTTTTATGAGGTATCTTTAAGCGGCTCTGTTCTAAAAGTAGCTGGCTTGGAAATAGGGATTGTAAGCGCATGTGTTGCAGGCTCTGCCTATTATCTTCTTTTGATTTTAAATCTTACAACAGAGATGACTGCTAAACAGAGGGTTTTTTCCCTGTTTTTTTCCCTGTTTTTGCTCTTAACAGTAAATATCTTGAGGATAGTTCTTTTTTCAGCTCTTTTAGTAGAAGATTATGCTTATTTTGACTTGCTGCATCGCTTGTTCTGGTACTTTATGAGCATTTCTCTTGTTGTAGTTATATGGTTCTTTACTGCCTGGCTGTTTAAGATTAAAAGAATTCCTTTATACTCTGATTTAAAGACCCTTTTTAAAAGGTAGTATTATTGACTATACCATCTGAAATATAGCCAAGGATAAACCTTTCATAGCCTTCTCTAATCTCGCAGTTGTTTAGTTGAATAACATAGCAGTTTTTAAACACAAATGTTTCTCTGTCTATTCTTGTTTCATTCCCTTCTTGGAAGACTATCACAGTCCTATTAAGTGAGCTTCTGCAGTCTGCGATTGTTGCATTGTACTGGATTGAATAATTTACATCAGTAGTTGCCGGAGTTGCATTAATGCCAAATGCTTTTAATATCATCCCCATATTTAGCATAGTTATAGCTGTGTTTGAGCAGTTAGCGATTTGTGGGGAAAGAGTTATTACGGCCTCTTTTAACATCTCTATTTTTCCATTTACCGGTATCTCATTTAACTCTTCGGGGTTTGTCCTAAGCTTTAATATAAATGGAATCTCCTCGCCGCTAGCAGTAACATAGCCTAGAAGGGATTTATAATAAAGAATATTTCCCTCTTGTGATTTAGAAAACTTAATTCCGTTGAAGTTAATTGCTGCATCTTTTTTAAAAAACCAATAAACTCCGACTGTAGATATTATTAAAATCGCTATGACCAGAGCCAGAACTTTTGTCTGTTTGGAGTAGTCTGTCGCCTGTTTGCCTTCTTCTTTTGCATCAGGCAGTTTTGTTTCAGCAGGTTCTTCTTTGGCCTTTTCTTCTTTAGCTTTAGTTTCGTCTTTGACTTCAATCTTTTCTTTCATTTTTTAAGTTTATTGTACACCCAGTAATTTGAAGATAAAAGCATCTCCGACTAATGTCTGATTCTCATACGGAGCTTTTATAAAGATGCAGTTTTCCTCCTGAGTGATTCTTGTATCATTGGATTCTTCAATGACTATTATATTTTCAGTTGAACAGTTCTTAATTGGGGTTTCGTTGCTGCATCTTTTCTCATATCCGGGAATGCATCCTTCTTGCGACCTTGTAACAATATTCCTTAAGTTATACTCTATTTCTCGCCTGGCACCGCTTTGGCCAAGGAAAAACAATGGCTGCCCGCTGTAATCTCCAGGAGAGCGAAGGATTAAAGAAGGTATATTTGCTGTTTCTTGAGGATTGTATTGCGTATAAAATTGTATATTTTGCAGCTCAAAAGCCCATACTCCGCTATCGCCGCGGACAAAATTTATCCCGTTGTAGGTTATTTTCTCGCTGCTGCCATTCTCTCTTTCTCCTGAGAAAAAGGCATAGCCTGCAGTGCTAAGAACCATTAGAATTACCAAAATAATTCCAATTAGAATCTTATTTCTTCTGTCTTTTTTTTCTTTCTCTTGCGAGGTGACTATTTTTCTCATTTTTTAATAAGAATCTGTCAGTTTAAAAACTATTCTATAAGTTCAATAGAGATTAAAATTTAGGATACCCCTTTTGAAGATAATACTTTATTGGAATAACCATCCCTATAATAAAACTTGCCCATCCAAGAAAGCTAAGCACAATCATTATGAAGTTTTTTGCAAGTATATTTACTACAAAAATGCTTGCCCATCCGATAAGCCCGCCGAAAAATAAGACTGCCCAGGCAAGATTGTCCTTTCTTTTCATTATAAAAGCTGACAGGTAGATAATAAATATTCCAAATGAAATCAAGAGAAACCCAGTATAGATTAAAATTAGATGATACTGGGAGAGGTCCCTTATCCATTTTTTAACAAGAATCTCCCAAATCTCCGGAAACGGCTCGAAATATTTTTTAATCAAAAACCTGCTGAATATTATCATAAATATTCCAAAAGCCATTGCATAAATGCCATTGTAAAGAGTTATCAAAGAGCTAATATTTATTAATCTTAATCTCATGTCCAATCAGGTATTTTTATTTGCCTTTCCTAAAACACCCCTCCTTTTAAGCATTTTTATAGGCTGAAATATACAATTTCAGAAAGTTTTGAGTAACAAGATTAAAAAACAAAAAAGAAAAAAAGAAAAAAAGAAAATTTAACTTTATTCTACGTCAGCATAGGTTGCAGTAACTTTCTTCAGCTCTGTACCTACAGTAGTGGAAACTGGTCCCTCGTTCTTTAGGTACTCTACAGCTTTTGTTGTGTCTGCTGCTTCATATCCTGCAACTAGCATAGCGATTCTTCCTGTTGTATAAGGGGAATCAACTACCTTTATAAGGAATTGGTCTGCGCCAACGCCAGTTCCATTTCCTTTTGTTGCGTCTGTGAAAGCAGGTCCGCAATAGCTGCCACCGAGTATTTTAGATGCTACGCTGTTAATGCAGCTGCCTCCAACTACGATAAGGTTTTTCTCTTGTACACTAGAAACTTCAGCATCTGTAACAGCTGAGTTTCCTAGTTCCTCGACACTTCCTGTTCCGCCTGATCCAGGCGTTACAGTTGCTCCCACTTCAGTAAAGAAGGTATCTATCTTCATTTGAGATGCAGGGTATGCAATAGTAGCAGCCCCGTTCTCATTAGTTCTGTCTTCATACGTTACAAGTGTACCGTATTGGTCTACAGCTTGCTTCTTGTAGGTATCTGATGTGAAAGTCTTGAAACCAGAGCCTGTTCCATTAACTACTGGAGTGCCTACTTTTATCTCAGCGCTTGAGCCGCTTGTTATTGTCAATGGCACGCATATGAAATCTCCATATGTTGAATCGTCCCATTTCTTTGGTTCAATAAATAAGACAGCTGGTCCTGCTGCAGCACTAAAATTGCAATCAGTTGTTCCTGCTTCAATTCCAACTATCTCAGCTGAACCTGCATTATTATAGACAGTCCAGTTAATCTCTCCTACTGTTAAATAGCCTGTTTCGTTGCTTATCTTTGTTCCGCTTGTTGTTAGTGTAGTGTCTCCATTTGGAAGGATTATGCTTGTTCCATTTGCAATAGTTTCGTCAGTTAGTAAAGCAAGGTATCCGCCATCTTTCAACTTTATTCTTGGGAATACTGTTGTTGCAGTAGTTGAATCCCAAGTTATGTTAAGAGTGGTGCCTGCTCTGTTTGCGTAAATGGTGTAACCAGTTCCGCCAAACATGCTGACTTCTTTGGTGAATCCTCCAGTGGCGTTTGCAAGAGTTTTTGTCTCGCTAACCTGTGTTATAGCATCTGTCAAAGTAACATCTATGGTCAAAGCGTCAGGGTCATTTTCAATGTCATCAATTTCTAAGATAACTCCAGAATCTCCCTGGTTAACAACAATCCAGTCGCCTTCTTTTGCGTTTTGTCCTTCAACGACCCATATGTGTCCTTTGTCAGCACTTGCTATAGTCTGGTGAGCCAGTAATGGCTGTGTAGTGCTATCAGAAGTATCGTTGTCGTATGCATAAGTCAGTTTTTGTTCTCCTGCACTTCCAGCTTTTGCGCTGGTAAATGTAAGATATCCAAATCTGCTGTTGTCTGTGTCAACTTTTATTGTTCCTCTAGCTTCAGAATCTAGTGCTGGCACTGCGCCCGAGAGCTGTACGCTTAATCCTCCAAAAACAGGGTCTGTGAAGGAATCTCCTGCAGCCAAGTGGTCTGTTTCGCTGTTAGCCATAGCTACCTGGACTGTAAGTCCAGAGATAACTCCATGCTCTGCAGCAGCTATCACTACATTTGTCTCTTTTATGGATGCTTCCTCTGCTCCAGTTTTTGCCTTCTTCCCGTTTTCAAGTTTCAAAGCTTTTGCTCCAATTATAAGTTCGACGCTTCTCAAGTCACCCTGGTAAGATGGATGTGTAACGTCTTTTACATATACAACAACATCCCCTGGGAATTGATACCTGCTACTTTTTGTAACAGACCTTGTTGAGCCGTCAACACTTATTTTCGCGGTGTTTGTTCCAGTTGTAGTTACTAACTCTATTACATGGTCATCGCCCCCGATAGAAACTGTCTGAGCCTCATCCTGAGAAACTACTATAGTCTCTCCAGAGCCATATAAATAAAGTGTAGTGTTTGTCGAACCGGCCCCTATAATATAGTCTACACCAAGGATGCTTATCTTTTGTCCTTGTACATTTGTAGAGTCTGATACATTAAGGTTTTTGTTGAAACTTAATGTATAGTTATATAGTGGGTCGCCTGCAACAGTTCCTACATCTAGATACAAAACAGGGTCATCTAGGTCTCCTCCGCTGGTGTCAAAAGTAGTGACTGTGTTGCCTACAACTATTTGCTGGTTATAAGTGTATTCTGTGCCTGTCAAATCTCCGAATGTTCCATCTGCAAGGACATTTGGTAACTCTGAAGATGTCAGAGTTGTTCTTGCAACATTCAAAGCATCGCCATAGTACAGTCCTCTGGCAGAAGTAGCCATATTGACTCCTTCTCCTGAAGTTGTACCACCGGTTGTTGTGGTTGTGGCAGTTTGTTTTGCAAGTTCAGCTTGCAAAGCCTGGCCTAAACCTACAGCAGCTAAATAGTCACTATTTGCGGCATCTGCTCCCATGACAATACCCACGTTTGCAGCTCCTCCTTGTACAAAAGGAGCAGGGTAATTTGCTGCAGCAGCAAAGCCTATAGTGCTTCCAAGCATCACAGCGCTCGCTATCACTGATGTAATCTTCTTAAAATTAAAATTCATTTTTAAACCTCCTTTCAATCATATTAAATATCTTTTAGACATTGTCTCGCAAAACAATATATAATAGGGAATATATCATCCTGCTTGACATGTGTTCCTGTTATCCCTATTCAGAATCTTGTCAATGGCCAGTTTTTTCATCTTTTTTTTGGCAATATAATATTTTGTTATCCTTTGTTTATAAAGGTTTCGGATTATTCAAATAAAATTGAAGCTTTAATCTTAAATTACTTTATAAATATTATGTTATCACTACATAATTAAATGTATTTTTCACAAATTAAGTTAGTTGGATTAAAAAGCATGATTTTTTATATATGGGGTTTAAAATACAATATATTGTTAAATTAAACATATATGTATAAAAGATATTTTGATAATATATAAATAAGTTTATATACTATGAGCCTTATTGTATTTTCATAAGAAAAGCTTAAATTTAAAATGGCAAAAACTCCAACTACAAGGAATATTACTCTGAACATAACCACTGGTTCTTTTTCAGGCATTTTCCGAAGGCTTAGAGGTAAAGGCGGGGATTATGATTTTTCAGGAATCTCCGCCCTTAGACAGCTGCTAAGCGATGAAAGGGCACGCATTTTGCATACAATAAAGACAAAAGACCCCTCTTCAATCTACGGTCTTGCTAAAGTGCTTGGCAGGGACTTTAAGTCAGTTAGGCAGGATGTCAAGCTTTTGGAAAAATTCGGCCTTTTGGAGTTAGAAACCAACCGGCAGGGCAAAAGAGAGATGTTAAAGCCCATTTTGTCAGCTGACAGCCTGACAATTACAGTTAATTTATAGTTAGTTATAGCATAGCTCTAATTCTAGAAAAATATCCCCCATACCATGCCTGAAAAACTTTTCAGCTCCTGTTTTTGCGCCCGTGCAATTGCCCTGTTTCAAAACGAGTATTTCTTCATTTTTTATTTTCTCCTCCCCGTTCTCTGTCCCCCCCTCTCTGTAATAGACCTTCAAATTATAATAGTTTATAGGTCTGTTGGAATTAAGTTTCCAAGCTTGTTCCAGAAGCTCTGAAAATGTTTCGTTTAAAATAACGCAGCTGTCATTTTCTCCACACATCCTTTTTTCATAGCATCTTTTAGTTAGCTCTTTTATATTTAGTGGCTCTATATCCACTTTACAGGAGGTAGTATAAGGAAGGCTAGCTACCAGGAAGTTCTCTACATTCTTGCTCTCTGTTCTTACAGTATCCCGCCTTAAGTAAAAAGCCAGCAAAAATAGCCCTATAATTACTACTATTACTACAATCATCACAAATCCCACTATCTCGTTTTGCGAGC
This sequence comes from Candidatus Pacearchaeota archaeon RBG_13_36_9, assembly GCA_001786395.1. Classification (GTDB taxonomy): domain Archaea; phylum Nanobdellota; class Nanobdellia; order Pacearchaeales; family GW2011-AR1; genus MFWN01. The sequence continues at coordinate 23,014 of MFWN01000051.1, read as the reverse complement.
GTTTTGACTTAAGTAACATTTTATCTCTATCTAAAGTCAAGGCGCGAGTTCCTTTTTTGTTTCTTTTTATCATTTTATCCTGGTTGTTCTTTTTCAAATCCCACTAAAACCCTCCCAAGTTCACATTTTTGGTAAATATACTCGTTTGCCTTGTCTTTCCTGCATAAGCTAACAAACGTTTCTGTCATTTCTATATTTTTAATTCCGC
>MFWN01000051.1:15301-22778 GCA_001786395.1 Candidatus Pacearchaeota archaeon RBG_13_36_9 | reverse complement strand
GGGATAGTTTTTTTCATTGCACTCTATTATTTCCTTGTCACTAGAGATTTTAGTTACTACAAGGCTGGCAACTGGCCAAAATTCTTCATAATCAGGCCTATTCTGCATAACAAGAAGCTTGTCTGCATCAATGCACAAATCCTCGCCGCAGGAAAACTCAGGCGTATTTGCAATATTTACTGCAGTAGATATTGCTTTTTCCTTTTGCAGCAGATTAGCTGAATCAACTAACTTATTATACATTATAACCAGGAAAAACATCCCTACAATAGCAAAAAATACAACAACTGCCAGTAGCATAAACGCCATTTCCTGAATTTTCAGTTGCCCTAGTTTTGAAAATTGAGGGACAGAAAATCTATGATTTTTTTGGACCTGTATCTTTAGTTGTGCTTTTTTTGATTTTCTTTTCATTTTAACTTTCAAATAGCCTGCATTCTGATGCTGAATTTACAATTTCGATTTCCTCTGCTGCATCCTGCAAAACTATCAAATCAGCATCTGCGCTGGCTAAGGCAATAAGCCCTGTTAAAGGAGCGTCAAGCTGAGAGCTGCAGCCTGCTCTCTCTAATATTTTAATTTCATCTTGGTATACTGAGGCGAGTCTAACTGCCCTCATTTTTAATCTTTTAACATTGCAGTTGTAAACTTCTGGAGAGGAGAAAATTGCCCCATAAAGCAAAGGCCCTATATATCCCATCTTCTCCCCATCTTTGGAAACATACCCTTGTTTATATCCATACTCTCCATAAACTGAGATATCACAGCCAGAAGAGCTTGAAAAGCACACTTTTTCACTTCCCTTAGGGCAGCCAGAATCTGTAAAGTTGAAATTTCCGGGATTTAAGCTTTCCAGTTCCTCCTTGACTACTTCTGGAGCACTGATAAAGCAGTATTTTTTGGCTGTTAATACAAAAATGTCTGAAACTTTAAAAGGAAGGTTAAAGGATTTTACAAAAACATAAAATTCCTTGCCTTCTTCCACTTCATCAGAGAAGATGAATTTGTTGTACTGTTTTTTTCCATAAGTTGGATTTTTCCATTTATCTCCGAATCCTGAGGAAGCAATGCCTATCTCCTGGTTCCCAAAATTACCATCTATTGAGCATCGGTCATTGTATATCCTTGTTTTAGTTACGAAATTGAGGATATTGCTTTTGCTCTCCCCCATGTTTGTCTCTAGAGGGTCCATTAAAACAGCTAATTTTGCAGCACTCTCTGCATCTATCCTTGTTTGTTGGCTCCCAATAAATCTGGATGCAAAATAAAGTGCCAGAAATAAAATGGCAGCGCCTGCAATAAGCGAAAAGATCGTTGCAAAACTTATCTCAAACCCTTTTTTATTCATCTTGTCTAATCAGCTGGACCTTCCCCTCAAAATCCCTTTTTATCCTTATTTCCACATTTCCATTTTTAACATCAAAACAATACAAGCTATCTTTTTCTTCCAGATAGGATATATACTTGGACCGCGCCTCAGCGCAGATTTCTTTTAAAGGATATAAAAAAACATTGGAGTCCGGGTTGCCATACCTTTCCGACTCCAGCAATATCTCTTTTTCTTCCTCTGTGTTTCCTTCCCAATCTTTGGACAAGTCAGCAATGCACACTTTTTTTACAGAGCCTGGAAGCTGCCTGGTAAATGGCTTGTCTCCTGTATCTGAAAATGAGCTTTCATATGCCTCGCTGACTGCTTTTTCAAGGTCATTAAAAAAAAGCCCCGTTTGAGCGCATCTCTGGAAATCCAGAAACCATCCAATAACAAAAAAAGCAGTGAGCAGCACTGCAATTATAATTATTATCGAGAAAATAACTGTAAACGGCATGCCAAAGACTTCTTGAGATTTCTTATTAAGCTTTAATCCTCTTTTTTCCATATAACATTTAAAGAAACAAGATTATTAAAGGTTTTTGTTCTGTCCAGTATTTAGACTGATTATATTTAAATAGATTGGGGGGTTTGGAATATTATGAAACTGATTTTAATTCGCCATGCAGAATCCGAAGCTAATGCTAAAGGTATAAATCAAGGTCAGAAAATTGATACTTCTTTGTCTGATTTAGGTAAAAAACAGGCGAAACAAGTGGCACAAAGGCTAAAAGAAGAAAAAATAGATATAATTTATTCTTCAGATTTGAAGAGAGCAAAAGAAACTGCTGAACAAATAAATAAGTTTCATAAACTTAAGATAATTTATGACAAAAGACTAAGAGAAAAAGACCATCCTGAGGAGAGCATAGAAACATTTGTTGCGAGATTAATATCTTTCTTTGATGAAATAAAAAATATTGATAAAAATATCTTGGTTGTAGCTCATGGAGGAACAAACTTAAGCCTATTAGCAATCTCGACAGGAGACAGAGAAAAAGGAGGAAAACTAGTAAGAAGATACCGACAATCAAATACCTCTGTAAGCATAATTGAAAAAGAAGGAAAACATTTCAAAATCCATTTAATAAACTGCATAAAGCATCTTGAGTCAGATAAAAAACTAATTAAACTTTTTGAAAAAGTACAAAAAATTCCTTATAGAGTTTGCCAGTTTGATGAGTCAAAAATTGATAAGTCCCTGGAGTTTGGAGACTGCAGGCATAAGTCTGCCTTATTAAAAAAGCTATTAGAAGAAAAGGGTTATAAGGCGAGGGAGTACAAGGTAATTTTTGATTGGAAAGACATTCCTATCCCTAAAGGGATACTTGGTATTTTGAAAAAATCTTCTACAGTCTGGATTCATGATGCAGTCGGAGTTAAATTGTATGGAGATCTTATTTTTTTAGATCCAACCTGGAATCCTGAATTGGAGAGAAAAGGCTTCCCAGTAACTAAAAATTGGTCAGGCTTAGAAAATACCAAGCAAGTCACAGAAGGAGAATTAGAATTCCATAGAAGAGATAATTTTAATCTGCAAAAAGAAGAAATCTTGAAGAAGCATAAAATAAGAATAGACAAAGAAGAGGCTCGTAAGTTCGCAGCAGCGCTTAATAAATGGCTGGAAGAGAAGTAATTTTCATAAACTCTCCTTAATTTCTTTTCGTCTTTTTTCCAGCTCATTTTGTGCAATTTCTCTTGCCTCTTTTGTCTGGAAATATCCTGGTTTATCCAGGTTGCCCTTTAAATATAAATACCATTTTTCAGCAGGCCAATTTCTCCTTTTTACGTCTAAATCGAATCCTATCTTAGAAAATCTCCATAGCTTATCAGCATCTCTTACTATCTTTTCTTCAATAGAAGAGCATTCAGATTCTGAATCATGATATCTGATAATCTTTACTATAGTACCAATAAGTTGTGGGTTATATTCAAGCTCTTTAAGAATCTCTTCTGCAAGTTTTGCCCCTTCTTTCATATGTTCTTCTTTCAGTATTTTTGCCTCTTCTTCTGATAATTTGCCTGCCATCAATTCTTTCAGGGAATTTTTGTCCATTCCAAAATATCCAGTGTCATGAAAAATAGCTGCAGGAATTACAATTTTTTTATCAGCCCTAAAAATTTCTGCAAGCTTCTCTGCAAATTCTAAAACGGTTTTTGCATGACCTTTGTCATCGCGTAAATCTTGCATCTCTTCTGCTTTTTTCCAGATTTTATTAAATTTTTCTTCCATCTTTCGTTAGCTCTCATTTATTTTTATCTTAAGTATTTTTTCCAGCTCTTTTTTTAACTTTCTGACTTCAGGAAAATCTTCGTATTGTATTGCCTTGAATCCGGCTTTCTTGGCATTTTCTATATTAGGAAGCCAGTCATCTACAAAAAGGCACTCTTCTGGGATTAATTTATATTTTTTCAGCTCTTTTTCAAGCATCTGGAAAGCGCCTTCATCACATTTCAAAAGCCCAAATTTAAAAGAAGCAAATACCTCTTCAAATCCCTTGTAAATGCCGCACTCTCTATTTGCTTCATAGTGCTCTTTTTTAATGTCAGTAAACCCAAATATAAGATATTTCTTTTTAAGGAAATCAATAATCCTTAATAACTTTTTATTTACTTTCTTGAATTTGCCGTAGCCTTTCTTGTAATCCCTAACTACCTTGCCAATATCCTTTATGTTCGGCTCGATGTGATAAAAGAATTTTATATATTCCTGCTTTCCAACATCAGAATCCCTATATATTTTTATGAGCTCTTCGTCCTTGCTTTCAGCAACCCTTATGCTAAATCCGTTCAGCTTCTTAAAATATGCATCTAGTTTCTCCCAATCTGTTTTGTATATAACGCTTCCAAAATCAAGTATTATTGCCTTAATCATCAAAAAAGCAAGAATTATAAACAATTAAATCTTTGGTTTTTAAGCAAACAAAAATTAGAGCAATACGAATTTTTTTCCCAATAATTGAGCGTAATTTTTGGAGCAGGAAACTGAGGGTATATAGCCTCTCTAGATAAATTAAACTGTTGAATAAAATTCACGTGTTCCCATATATCTAGGGCAATAAGAGTTTTTAATAAAAATTTTTTTAAACTTTTTATAATTTAATCTAATTTTATCTAGAGAATCTAAAAGAAAAGTTATGTTCTTTCTATACCCCTTACTTTTTATGAGTTCATTTATGTGCCTCTTTAATTTATCCCTACTAATCTGTATCACTTCAGCAAAATAAAAATTATCTTTCCAAAATAAAAAAGAGTTTATTTCCTTTTCACTTAATTTTCTTAAATAGGTTCTTGGGAGATAATATCTTTTATCCCCATGAATAAAATGGGGTTTAAACCTAAAGATTATTTTTTTGTTCTTAATTTCTATAAGCCATCTGTGATGGTAATACCCAGTATAATTGTTGTTGTCATATCCCTTGGTCAATTCAGAGTAAACAGATGGGAATTCAATATATCCTCTTTTGGAAATTCTGATTAATTCTGAACAAAGCCAAATTGGGTCCCTGATATCCTCTAAAACATGACTGCAAATTACAAAATCAAATTGTTTGTCCTTAAAAGGGAATTTCTTTTTGGAAGATAGGTCATGTATAACCCATGTTTTTTTATTAAAATATTCTTTATCGCCACCTTGTGTGCCATGAAACCCTCTTGTTTTATATGGATGAATATCTAGAACATAATTAGCCCTATTAAAAGGTTTATCCCATCCTCCAATATCTAAGACCAAGTCGTCTTCCTTAAGAATTCCCAATATCTTTTCTTCATTTTCTTTTATCATTTTATTCAAACCTGCTTCTTACAAAGTCCGACATCTGTCTTAAAGATCCCTGAAAATAATAACAAGGAACTTTCTTGGTAAATTCGATTGTTCTTTGCACTCTTCTTTCAGATAATTCCGGAGTATCCAATGAAGGCAGAGGGTATCTAAAATTATCTGTTAATTTAACAACTCCTCTTATTATTCCTCCGAGTTCTCTTGAAAGAAGCCAGTGAAAATCCAAAGAACTAAATTGATAATATAGAGGGCTTGCTAATCCATTATCTAAATGAGGATAAATAAAAAGAGCCGCATCTTTCTCGCCCTTGTCAAATTCTTTTAAATAAAATTCGTTACCGTTTGATAATCTGTCATTAAGAATTTTTTTCCTTGTTGCTATGGACCTCGAACCACCTACAATCTTTTTACGGGATAAATCCAATAAGCTATGTTCGTCCGAATAAAAATTAAATCCACAATTTTCCACTAATTCTAACATTGAAGTTGTTTTTCCTGAATTTGTTGCTCCTGCAAAAAAAGTAACCGCATCACTGTTCTTTGAAGCTGTAGCAGAATTTAATGAGTAAAAACCGCTTTTTTCCTGTCTGCTTCTTTCCAATAAATATTCACAAAGAGAGATGATATCTCTGCTGGGCAATCCATGTCTATATTGTGCAGCAGGATAATTAAGGATTGCTGGGACTTTTAATTCATCTGCAGTTACCTCAGTATCATGTTGCTCTAGTCTTTCTAGAATTCTTAAATCCGGTATAAAATGTCTTGTAAACCCATCTTCTAATAGTTTTTTAATAGTTTTTTCATCATCATTTAACTTACATACCGAGCCCTTAGACTCTAAATAAATAGACTTATTCATTTTGGATCTCCAAATAGTATTGATATAACTCTTTTGCTCTTTCCAAGTCGCTCCAATAATCCTTAATCTTTTTAAATGCGTTACGACCCAATTCATCCAGTTTGTCTTGATTACCCATCAGTAAATTTATTTTATTTGAAAGGTCTTCAATATTTTGAGGTTCAAACAATAAACCATTTTTATTATCTTCAATAAATTCAGGCATCCCGCAGCAATTAGAGACTATCAACCCACATCCATGGGCTGCAGCTTCAAGCATAGATAATAAAATTCCCTCCTTTTTATAAGAAGGGAACACTGCTATCTTGGAGGTTAAATATAATTGCGATAACTCTTTATCAGATAAGTAGGGAATAAAGTGAATACTCCTTTCCAATCCGTATTTTTTTACTAATTCTTTTAAATTATCCTCCTCAGGTCCTACCCCCACAATACAAGCCTTTATTTTATTTGGAAAAAGTAATTTGTTTATGGCGGAGATAAGTATTTTGACCCCTTTAATTTTAATCAATCTGCCAACAAACAAAAGGTCATTTTCTCTCTCTAAAACTGGGAGAGTATCAAAGATAATTTTTGTTCCAAGATAGATGACCCTTCCATTTTTATTTATAGTACCAGGATACATTTGATGGATCTTATCTCTTACGTCCTTTGTGGTGAATATCAAATAATTCGCCCTTTCAAAACAGTTTTCATCAATATAGGAAGAGATACTAGGAGTTCCATGGATAGTTAAGACAACTTTATAATTCTTGGGGATGAACATTAGATCTGTTGAAAAATGTGCAACTACAAAATCAAAATTATTCTCTTTATAGAATTTGGCAGTTTTTAATCCGAACCTCACTGATTCTAGATGCCATTTAGTAGGACTATTTGACTCTTCTTTTGTTTTAATCTCTATATCAGAGATATCAAATAATTTTATTCTGAATTTTTTCGATTGAAGCTCTTTAATTTCCTTAAAAAATACAGATTCTTTGCGCGTTTTACTCGTTAAGAGGGTTATATCCATTTCTTTGTCTATTTGTAATAAATTTTTTAATTGAGTATATATGGCTCTTTCTGTTCCTCCTAGATGATAACTAAATTGAGCGTTATGCACAGCTATTTTCATTTTTTGAATACCTCCTTATTGCTTCTTTGTTGTCATATGACCAAATTGAGTCGAGATTAATGAATCTTCTTAATAAGATATAAGAGTATCTTTCATATGACTTCAACATTAAAAAGAGCAACGCATAAACCTTACTTTTTAGATCTAACGTTTTATAGTATTCCCAGTTTAAGGTCATCTCAATGTTTTTGTTAATTTCTTCAAATTCTGGATATTCTTGTTTTATTAGATCGATATCTTTTCTTATCCTATATTCTGATTTAAGATACTCTTTTATAGAGCGCAGAGGGGCGCAATATACTGGAAAATCAAACAAGACTTTAATCGAACCGGGCCCGAATTTGGACAAAA
>MFWN01000051.1:0-15261 GCA_001786395.1 Candidatus Pacearchaeota archaeon RBG_13_36_9 | reverse complement strand
ACTAATTTTCCAGGGCTTTAGGGTAAAGGGGTATCCTGAAGCTACTCTTACATTATTCTCTCCGTTAAGGGTTTCGATTATCGCTAAGATTGTCTCTTTAGGGACAAGTACATCTGCATCGCAAAATAAGACCTGATTTTTATGACTAATTTTTTCAAGAATTTTTTTGTGCGCATTAAGTTTGCCCTTTTTTGCATGTATAATTCTTAATTTGTTTAAAGAATTTTTTTTGAACTTTTTTACTATTTTTCCTGTTTTATCATTGCAACCATTTAAACAAACAATAATTTCTGAATTTTTTAGAAGATTCGCTTCCTCCAATTGGTTTTTCAGATAAGAGAGGCATTCCCCTATGCTGCTTTCTTCATTATACGCTGCTATGCCTATAGAGATCATAGAATAAGAATAACCCAAAGATATATAAATGCTGTCAATATACATTTATTATGTATATATAATATATACATTATTTAAATGAACATGAAAAGAAAAGTAATTAAACAAGGACCATCAAGTTTCATGGTATGCTTACCTAAAGATTGGGTTCGCCAGAAAGAAGTAAAGAAGGGTCAAGAATTAAATGTAGAGATTATAGGGGAAACGATTCAAATCTCCATTGAAGAGTTTGATAGTAATAAAGATGTACTCGAATTGAAATTTGATGAGATGGACTTGGAACAAATATATAATGTCTATTCTGAAGGCTTTCCTGGTATAAATATTCAGTTTGAATCTGAAAGAGAATTTAAAAAAATAAAAAAAATTGTGGATAGTCTGATTGGAGCAGATATTTTAGAGATAGAAAGAAACAAAGCGAATATTTTATTTTCTGACTTAAAAACAAACTTGGAGATAAACAAACAGATAGTTAAAATAATCTCTTTAATAAAATGGCAAATTCAGTCATTAAGGGAAGAATTAAAAGAAAAAAAGTTAAGGCCAAAGGAAGACATTTTTGAGATCTATTTGGAAATATTATCAAAAATTAATTTTTTATTGAGGTTCATTTTTTATAGAAAAAGAATGGGTATTGACTTTGTAGACTATAAGATATCTCTAGAACATCTAAAAAATATCCAAAAGGGGATTATTTCTTTTTATGAGCGGGCAGATATTAACCCTTTTAAGGCACAAGATTATAATTCATTAGAATCACTTGAAGATCTTTTTGTTAATCTGACTGAGCTTTTTTCTAAGGAAAGAGGTTTCAGCAATAATCTAGACTCCATTTTTAGAGAGCTAGTCTCTCTTAAAAGCTCTATAGAGTCTGCCAAATTGGACAAATATCTTTTTGCACTTTTTGATGAAATAATAATGGGGGTTGAATCGTTTTGTTTATCTTTGAAAAACTTCCCTAACGCTAGGAAAGATTCTGGCTTTACTTAAACCTGCTTTTATAAATTCTCCTTCTTTGCACTCCCTAGTACAAACTCCATAAAAGTCTGCTCCGGAATTTCTTGCGAACTCATAGTCAATAATATCATCTCCTACGTAGACAAAATCTCCAGAACCCAACCCGCAATGGATGGTTATGTCTGGAGAGGGTTTAAGGCGCCCGTTTTCTGAACAGCTATAAATATTCCCGCGGAAAAGAGAAGGACTGATTCTAGCAGCTCTCAATTTTTCTAATGTTTTTAAACAGGTATTATTTGTGATTATTCCAATAGTCTTCCCTTCAGAGACTAAACCCTCAAGTATTTCCTTTGCTCTTGGGAAGGAGTCTGGGGTGATATCTTTTCTTAATCTTTCGTAGGCGCTCCAAAAACTTTGAGATAGAAGTTTATTTTTGCTTAAGAGCTGCTCTCTTTCCGGATTTCCCAACAGATTGTAAACAAATGAAGAATCAACATCTAATGGATATCTTCCTAAAAGAAGGGCAATTCTTTTTAATATAGTCTCTCTTGTGTTTACAAGTGTATCATCCAAATCAAAATATATCTTTTTAGATCTCATTTCATCCTTGCTCTTTGAAATCTACGCTGTATTCAAGAGGAATATTTTCAAATTTTCCAAATGAGCTGATTAAAATCTCTGCAAGAATTTTTGGGCGAATATCCAAATCTTTAAGCTCGGAGATACTTGCCCATTTTATCTGCTTAATTTTGCCGCCATCAGTTGAAATATTTTCGGTAAACTTTTCTTGAGGTATAGCAAGAAAGAATAGGGTTATAGATCGTTTACTCCAATCATTTTTATATACAAACTCATTGACATGAATCAATCTATCAATTTTAACTTTAATTCCGGTTTCCTCTAATGTTTCTCGAATGGCTCCCTCTTCTACAGTTTCTCCAAATTCTACCCCCCCGCCAGGAAAAAGGCAATATTCTTCACAGCCGTATTTTGAACTTACAAGTAATACTTTCTCCCCTTGGATTACTACCGTTGCAGCCCTTATTCCAATCTGCTCTGCCATGTAAATTCTAGAACTCTCATCTTTTAAACCTTTTGGGTGGGAAAAATGGTTCTATACTCCAATTGTTTCATGAAGGCATCATACCCTCAACTTATACTTCCACCCTTTGCCTCTTTCTTCTCTTTTTCCATCCCTTTTACTATCTCCTCTATTTGTTTATCTTGCCTTTCTAATTCTCTTCTGGTTTTAGGGTCTTTTTTAAGAAATCTTCGTCTTTCTTCTTCCATTTTTATTTTCACTCTTATTACTTTCCTATTTTCTTTTTCTATCTTCTCTCTCCATTTTGGATCAATTGCGTTTTTCAATTGCGCCTCATATTCTGCGATTTCTTTTAGCAGCCCCTCAGAATAGTACTTTTCGGTCTTCTCATTAAAAAACCATTTTATGGCGAGATAATAATTTCTCATGCCCGGAAGAGGAAACAAAGGCTGAAGAGATTTGTGAAGTAGGCTATCTCGCATTTTCGGGACCTTATCATCAGGACGTGAAAAATAACCCTCTTCCATTATTTTTTTGATTATATAATCAGTTAATTCCCCCTCTTTATAGCAATTTTTCAAAAAGTAATAAACTACAATATTGGCAGCTAGATGCTTATAATAAAAGTCGTAAGAGAATTCATATTCAAACAGTTTATCCTTATTTTTTTCAACGTATTTTGCGGTTATTGCCCATAAATCTTTCCACAAGTTGTGCAATCTATCCAAATCTTCATTTGTAGGCTCTTTCTCTGTGAAAAAATAGAACTCTTCAATCCTCTTCTTTTCTAAAGACTCTAACGCCTCTTTAAAAATGGGATCTTTACAGAAATCTAAAAGCTGCGCATTTGCCCATAAAAATTGTGACATTTTATACCCTCTCCTCCAAAGTAAATGAACTAAACTTTTTAAGCCTTAGCCTTCCAATGGTATTTTCAGGAAGGTTAAATCCCATCGTCTTTAAGGAATCAGTAATTCCGCTTACAAAATCCTCTTTGGAACCAGAGGCGCGATAGAAATTTTCTGATAACCTTTGAATTTTTTGAACATAATCTTCTCCGAGGTGGCCTCGCCTGAATTTTAATGCGTTCATAAGCTGTCCATAAGCCCCTTTGTCTACTTCGTGAAATGTTGCTATTGCTTCTGCCTTGGTTGGTAAGGGTACTTCTTTCTCATGATATATAAATTTATCAAAGCTCCCAGATTTAGAAGGATTCAGGCCATATTTTTGAAAGAGGATCTCATTAAACCCTTTGTTTCCCCCCATGAATCTCGCTGTTCTTATATTTTCTGCAGCATCTTCACAGGATTCAATAACAGGTACTGCAGGATGTTTTTTGTCGATTCCTAATATAAGTCCAATATCCCCTGTTTCCTGTAACCTTAAGCCATGAAACATTTCATGGTACAACCCTCCATTATTGACAAAAGAAGGAGTGCACAAATCTTGGTTTATGTAAACATACCTGTCATGGGTGTTGTAAGCTGCTCTTGTGAACAGTTTATTTTCTACATCCGCTTTCATCTCTGCTCTCACTCTCTCTACCTCTCTTCCACCGCCAGTTCCTTCCAAATCTATCAACACAACTCCTTTAAAATAAGCTGGAGAAACACCAATTTCCTTGACTTTTGAAAAAGTCTGAACTATGCTAGGATCGCTTAGGATGGTTCTTGATTTTACAGGGTCGCTTAATGCGCTTATATCAATGTTTATTCCTGTCTGAGTTTCAATTGCAGCCTTGTTTGCTATGCCTTGTCTCAAATCCAAATATTCTTTTACCTGTTCTGGCCTGCTTTTTTTAGCCATGTCTTCTCTTTGGGAAAATATTTCAAAATTAGGCAGCCTATTCTTTGAGTTTCTCATCTCCAGCATGGCTATTACTTCATAAACTGGTCCAGGCCCCTTGGATTGTCCAGTGGCAGGAGGAATATAAGTATCAATTCTAGAAACATCCACCTGCCCATGATCCGGGACTTCTAATATCTCTGATTTAGGCGCTCTTGAAGCCCTGATTATGCCAGCAGGTAGTTTTAGATTAGAGTGCGATGGAATTATTTCTCTTCTCGGCTCATCTATTATATGCCCAATAGACTCTTTCATATGATCCAGGTATCTTTGGTTGTTTTCAGCTGTCTCTATCTTTTCCTTTTCAATAATATCATTTTCAGTTCTTGGATAAGATCCTCCCATTATGCGCCTCCCAAATATAACTGCTCAGCCAGTTCTGCAGTATCTTTAAAAGAAACTCCATATTTTTCAAACAGGGTGATAAGCAGGCTTTCAAAGTTATGTGCTCTTCCGAAACTGTATCTTTCTACTCTTTCAAACCTATCTCGCCCTATACTAAATGACCGGAGATTTATTAATCCTTGCCTCTGTTTTTCCAGCTTGTCTCTTGTAAGTATCCAAGGCAAATTGTATTCCTGCACAAGCCTAAATCCCATAGGCCCACAAACGCAAGCAGGAGAAACTCCTGTTAAATATAGCAGATCATGTGCAGAGTCTGCTTTTGGTATTTCTGGAAGTTCAAGCTTTTCATAGCTTTCCATGGAATTACCTTTAGAATATTTTGCAAGCCTCCTGCTGTTAGGAACCTCCGCCTTAAAAACAGTGTAACTGCCTTCTTCCATATCCTGAATCTTTGAGCTTTCTCCCTCGATTACTTCAAAATCATTCTCTCTGTCAATGCAGCAAACTCTTCGTATTGCATCGTCAAAATAAACTTCCGTAGGTTTAATATGCCTGTACATTTTGGCTGCTCCTTTTGGCTGATTTGCTTGAGAATCCATAAACTCTGAAATCTGCTCTAACGAAAGCACTGACTCTGTACCTTCAAGCAAAAGCTCATTATGAGGCGTTGTAATTTTTCCTCTGCTAGCTTGCCCATCTTTTCTTTGGGGGTATTCCCTTGGCGGGATTGCACGTACTATTTCTCCCCAATTTTCTTTTAAATATGCAAGATGCTGTTTAAATTCATTTAAAAAAGAGCCCATAAACGCCATTTTCATTCTGTCTGAGTCCGCTTTTCCATTTTTTCCAGAAGCTGCAGTTCTGATGGCTTCCATAGAATAATGAAGAACCTGGTTCCAGTCAGATATTGAAAAACCTGCTTTTTCAAGATGTGGAAATAATACAGAATAGTACTCTGCACCAAATTTTGTTGGAAAAATAGAACTCCCAGATTCTTGTGCAAAGCCCAAATCAACTAGTATCTTGGGTATCTTGCATCTTGTTGTATGAGTCCCAATATCTCTTTCTTGGAAACTTTTAAGCAGCCTTGAAGGAGTGACTCTCGCTCTTTTTTGGTTTATGCGCAGCGGAGCATAGTCCCCTTGATTTAATGCTTCTTCTATCCCTTCTTTGTCTTTAAGCCCTCTAAAGACCAAATAAATATGGCTTTTTTCTTCTTCATTTTTAATGCTTGTAGAGTCTTCTATTAAAGTTTTCAAGCCAAGGAATCTTGTTCTTCCAATGCTTGCTTTAAATCTGGACTGTTGCGAATAGGCTACTTTCTGCATGCTAGAAGTAAGGGTAGACCCATATACAAAATCAAACAATGCACGTATCTCTCCAGCCCGCGCATTTTCAAAATCAAAAGGCATTAAATTATTAAATGCATCCATGATATCTTTTGAGTCCATGCTTTGAAGTTTCATCCTGTATAAAAGTTCAGGAGGTATCTCTTGAACTCGAATTCCCCTGCTCTGGCCCTGTCTTATAAACTGATTTGCCTTTTGGATTACTGAGTAGAAGATATAAGAACCAGCAACATCGAAATCGGTTGCAGCTATTATTCTGTCAATATCTATTGTAGACCCGTCAGGAAACTTTCTTTTTGCAAGAACATTGTTGAACAGCCTTTCTCTTACTTTGTATGCCCTATTTTCGCTGAACTCTATTTTTGGCTTAAGCTTCAGCATCTTTTCAAGGGACTCCCAGTCTTTAATGTTCAAAATAAGGTTTTCGAGTGTTTGTTTCTCTCCAAGATTTTCAATAAAGTGCGAAAAAGGATTTCCTTGAGTATCCATAATAACCACTTTTCCCCCTCCCCTATCAAAAACATAATAACTTACATCTTCAAAGATAAGTTTCTCCTGCTTTCCTGATTCATTTTGATACCTTAATTTTCTCCTTGTTCCTGAAGCGTGGTCTCTACCCATGGAATCTAAGTGATAGGCAACAAATTGGCATCCATTTACACAGTCGCTTGAGCAGAAATAAAAGAATTCCTTTTCTTTATAAGGCGCTGCAACGCATAACTCTTCATTCCTTTGAGCCTCTACAGCCTCTTTTGGATTTCTTAAGGAGATTATATCTGAGTGTTCTTCTTCGCAGTTATCTCTTTCATCAAATAATTCTGGAAATAACGCTTTTGCAATTGCCTTTGAAACAGACTTTTTCTCAGTAATTATAACTGATGCTTTAACCATTCTTGTAAAACCTCCTTATGGCTTCTGACATTTCTTGAAACGAAGCAAAACTCTCTGGAGAAGCAAATCCAGAAGAAACATAATTTTTTAACATCCTTTCTTCTCTAGGATCTTTTCCAGGAAAAACAAGGATTTTATGGTCTTTAAAAGGCCTTTGAAGTATCTGCAGGTTATTTTTAGCATTCCTTATACTTAAGAATTCATATCTTGCATGGCCTTCATTTGCTGTATTTTTAATTGCCATCACTCTTTCGTCAGCAATTATTAAAACTCCTCGGTCTGACATTTGCCTATGCACCCTTCCAAGGGACTGGGCGAGTTTCCTGAATGCGCTTTGCCTGTATGCAAGGTCCACTCCAAATTCTTTGTCCCCCAATTTCATGTAAAAATAGTTTGCTTTAACCTCGTTTATTTTTATGTCTGATGCAGAATTAGGATAAGGAAGCCCTACTGCAATAACCATCTCCATCTGATCTCTAACATAGTTCATTCCTTCGCTTAACCTTCCCCCCTGTACTCCTAAAAGTATGGCTGTTTGTTCCAACCCCCCCATTTTCTTAAAAACATCAATTTTATTCTGTACACTTGGGTTTACCCTTAATTCTTCCGAGGCATTAACCCTCCTGCATGCTTCTTCATAATCGTCCTTTATGTCGTTTAATCTTACTGCATAAGAGTCATCTGAATTCGTAGTGGAATCAACATATGTCAAAATAAGTGCTCTTGTAGCATCTTTTAAATCCTGCAATATATAATGCACATCAATTACTGCGTTGTTGCTTGTGCAAAAAACTCCAATATTCTTCCCCCTGCCTTCACGTGTTGCCCTAACAAACAGCTCTTGAAGAACTTCCTGCTCTTCCTTTGTAAATCCTGCGTTAGAATCTTTTTTTCTTGAAGAATTGACTCCTGCAATAACTATTGGAAGATAATTTTCGTCTCTGAATACTGGCTGAATTTTTGAACGAAGGCAATCTTCCAATCCCAGGAGATAAGCCACATCCTCTGGAGGCGAAAGGGTTGCACTTGTGAATATTTTGCAGCCAAAGTCTTTCAGTGCATATTCTGCTCGTTTTTTTGGATCCAGAGAGTAAAATCTTATTTTTTCTTCATCAGAAGTAATGAGGAATCCATAGGGCTCTTTGGTAACATCCTCTAAGGCACTAACAATCTGGTGGTAAGAGCAAAGCGAAGGTTCTATTTTTCTTCTAATCTGCTCATCTTCTGTTGCAATCTCTTCTTTATGCAACTCGATTATTGCTTTTATCTTAGAGAGATTCTCCTGGAAACCTTTGCCTAAGGAGTTTACAAAATTGACCATGTCGTTTTCTGCGATTATATAAGTCTTAGATCCGTTTTCTTGGCCCTCAGATACAACATGCTCTTTGTCCCAGTATCTTGCAATGCCTTCCTTTAGCTGATTTTCAATTGCAAGCAAAGAAGTAAAAGCTTCCCAAATGCCTACTCCTCCTATCTTTGTTTCTAAGGGATATTTTTTTAATCCCTTTCTTATACTATCAACTATTGACTCCAGGTTATAAGAATTGGAGATGCGATTTTCTCTTTCAAAGAAGCCAAGCCTCTTATGAGCTCCAATATTAAATTGGAGATAAGGTTTCGAGCTTAAATCTTCCAAGAAGTTATGGGCTTCATCTATTACGAGAACCTTATCTTCTGGTTCGGTTGCTCCAAAATACCTGGACACCCAAAACGAATCAAACAAGTAAGCAAAAGGGCTTACAGTTATCCTTGAGCTTTCACTTTTTTTCCTGAATACAGGCAGCGGGCATTTTCCGTCCTTTCTGACCACCCTTAAAAAATCCAAGTCTACTACTCTAGTTTCAGATTCAGGAGTATCTCTGAATCTGGTTCTTTTCAAGTCTTCAGAGCAGGGATTACATTGGTCTTCATCATCCCTGATATCAGGATCAAAAGAATTGCAGGCAAGGGACTTTATGCTTCCAGTGCCTAGATGGAGGGTAGCATCAATTCCTTCAAGAGATGCATTGGAAAGGACTTCTTTTACCTCTCTCATTATGTTATTAACTTGTGCGACAGTTCTAGTAGTGTATAACATCCTTGTTTTTGGATTATTCATAATTTTTTGGAGTGAGGCGCCAATTAATCCTCTAGTCTTTCCTAGTCCTGTTGGTCCTTCTATCACCACATCCTTTCCATGAGTCACACCCTCATAGCACATAGCCATGTATTGTATCTGCTGTGCCCGAAACTCGCTGCCTTCAGGGAATATTAAGGGATAAATATCTAAAAGGGGTTTTAAGTCAGTAGTTATGCTTACGCGCTCTCTTTCTGTTTGTTTTGGCTTTTCTAATCTTAATTCAGGCAGTTTTATATCTGTGAATACAGCTTCCCTGTTGCTTTTCATGTCTAACTTGCGTCTTTCATATTCTTCTTCTAATCTTTGCTCTAAAGCGTCCTCTGCACCTTTAAGGGCATCAAACTGTGCTTGTAGCTTTTCCCATATGGGCAGCCTATCATCTCTAAACAGTTTAGAGCCCTGTATCTTTTTAGAAAGCTTAATCAGCTCCCCTCTTAATTGCCGATGTTCTCTCCAGCTAGCTTGGCTTATCCTTGTTTCAATGTCTCCGAGGGCGCTGCTAATTGTTCCGCGATTAGTTGTACATGAAGTTTTATAAGCTTCATTTTCTCTAAAAGATGGTATTCTATCCCAAAAAATAGGGTTCATCTTTCTAAAATTGAAATGCTCCATTATCAAAGAACTCTTTCTCCCTTTAGGATAAACCGATATAGAAACAGGAGTTTTTAACCCTTTCTAGTATTCATCCACTTTCTGATTAATTGTCTGACGAAAAATTTAAATAGGTTATTATATATAGTTATATAATACAAACAAAATGAGAAATCAAATATTGCACAGCCCAACTTTAGAAAGTGTGATTATGGTAGAGAAAACTATAGCCAAGTATTCAACCGAATGCGGCAAGTATCAGCTATGGAAAAAGCTTCCTAAAAAAATGATGTACCAAACTTTTTTAGTTATACTTGACTATCTGAAAGAGTCCGGAAAAATAATAATTGACCGAGACGGATGCATAATCTGGATTTGGAATCCAGAAAGAATAAGAAAGCTTGAATCTGAAGGGCTTATAATCACATGAACAAAATAAAAGAAGTTGCATTTGCGGACATAAAAATTAAGCGAGCCTATCTTGAATTAAAAGAGGGGAAATTTGAAGAAAAGCAGCTGTTTGAATTTATCAATCGCGCAATTAATGACTTAAGAGAAAATCCCTATTGCGGGATAAGGGTGCCTAAAAAGCTATGGCCAAGAGCGTATGTACAAAAGTACCAGCTAACAAACTTGTGGAAATATAATCTTCCAAATTATTGGAGGCTGGTTTATACCTTAGTTGGAAACGAAGTTAAAATAATAAGCACGATTCTCGAGTGGTTCAGCCATCCAGAATACGAAAAGAGATTTCATTATTAGTTCTTTCTAATCTTCAACCTTTTGTTCCACAAGCTTTTTACTCTGTTTCTATCTGTTTTCTTAACTTATCAAAAAGAGTTTTTGTTCTTTTAAGCAGCTTGTCAAATTCCTCTTCTTCCATAGAAGTTTTAAAAGAATACTACATGTTCTCACGGATGTCCAGTATCTTTTCGCTGTGAGCCAGGTTTTCTTCAACATCCTTGTCAAAGATACTCCTTAGATCTTCCAGGCTTATGGATATTTTTTTGGCATTAATCAGTTCTTCAACAAAGGCAAATGTACATGACTGATTCCTTGATTGATAGCCAAATTTAACGAGCAAAGCAAGCAGGCAGTGGTAAAGCGAATAAAAAGCTGCGCTTGCAGACCAGTCAGAATAGCCCATTTTTTTAAATGTCAGAATTCCACACGTTTTTAACGTGTGGTTGAAGAGGGGAGAAGGAGTATGGAATTCTGAGCATGCTCAAAAACCACATTGCTGTGGCATTAACATGCCACAGGTCTTTGACCTGTGGTTTTTGACAGTCTGAAATCGCACTAAAATTATGAATTGCTTTTTTCAGGTGCTGGTCAATTAGCTTCTGGCTAGGCTCAATTTTTCTTAATCCCTTATGCCTCTCTCCTCCTTCCCTGCCTTCTTTGAAGCATTTGTCCAGTTTATCTTTCAGAGACATTCTTAATCACCTCGATTAAAAAATCCTGGCCCCATAAAATTGCCCCTTTAGCCAATATCTCTTTTATAACTTTATCCTGCTTTTTGAGGTTTTCAACTAAATCTTCTTTAGTTTGGATAATGTCATGAATCTTAAAAGGTACAGTTTCTTTAGCTTTTTCTAGCAATTCCCCATATTTTTTATAATCTGCTTTTTTAATGACAAAAAGAATGTCCAGGTCATTTGGGTCTTTTTTTGTTAGATAGGAGCCAAATATTATGCACAATTGGGATATTTTTTCAAGACTTTTTAAGTCCTCATATCTATACTTTATCTTAGATAGGCTGTAATCTGGGATAAGGGCAAGCTCCAGGGTCTTTTTTGCTTCTAAGCTATCAAAATTTATCTTATATGCTTTTAAGTTAGCTATTCTTTTAGGCAGCAAAACGCCTTTTTTTTCAAATTTTTTTAAGATTTCATAGGCGCCGTTAGGAGACAATCCACAGGCCCTTGCAATTTCATTAATAGAGAAGTCGGCATTAAAATTAGCCAATAAAAACCTGAATATCTTTTTCTCGTTTTCAGTCATCATTTTAATCATATAGTTTTACTGTATAATTATACAGTTGAGCTATATAAACCTTGCGATTCAATCTTTCTTACATCCGATCCTGCCTCTGAAGACTATGAAAACTATTATGATTCGACAGCAGATTATTAATGGATTTATAGAAGAAAAGGAGATGCGTAATCTTAATTTAGTCTTTGAGAACCGTTAGCTTCTCATTCTCAATATCCAAAAAGCCTAATTTGTTTTGTGGAATGAGCTTTTCATCATGAAAATCACTCCCACCAGATAATTTAAGATGATATCTTTTAGCTATCTTCAACCCAAATTTTATTTGTTACTTTCGGAATCTACGCGCTTTTTCGTTTTTTCTGAATAAGGAATCTCTTCAGGAGAATCCGCTTTAAGTGAGCTATTTCGGTAGGGCATTCTAGTAGTTTCTTTGATTGTTCAACTAAAATATACCCCTATCAAATAGTAACTATTTAAATTCTTTTTCAATTAAATTTTTAAATATCCTTAACTGATTACTGACATGACTTTAATAAAACCTAAAAAAATATCAAAAGGAGACACAATAGCCATTATAGCACCTTCAGCGGGGCTTGCAAACTTATTCCCTCATAGGTTAGATAAAGCAATAAATTTCCTAAACTCTGAAGGATTTAGCATTAAGGAATTTTCTACAACCAGAAAAAATAACGGATGGGAATCCGCTCCTGCCCAGGAGAGGGCAAAAGATATAATGGATGCATTTACAGATAAAGAAATAAAAATGATTATTTGCGAAATAGGGGGGAATACTATAAATAAAACCCTCCCATATCTAGATTTTAAAAAAATAAAAGAAAACCCTAAAATTTTAGTAGGTTACTCAGACATTAGTGTCCTTCATTATGCAATAAACAGCCAGTCCAACCTTGTAACCTTTTATGGTCCTTGTATTATGACCCAATTTGGGGAGTTTCCAAAACCTCTTAATTATACGTTAGAGAGTTTCAATAAGGCTATCCGTGGGAGGGTCATAGGTAAGATAAACCCTTCCGAAAAATGGACAGATGAAACTCTTGATTGGATGCAAAAAGAAGATTTAGAGAGGCCTAGAAGGTTAGTAGACAATCAGGGTTATACTTGGCTTAGAGAAGGTTATGCAGAAGGAGAGATTATCGGGGGATGCCTTCATTCAATAGTTCACTTAATTGGAACAAAATATTGGCCTTCTCATAAGGGGAAAATTTTATTTATAGAGACTCCAGAAGGATCTGAATTTAATATAGGAGAACCCTTACCAGAAGTAGATGCTATGCTGGCGGACCTGAAATTAGCGGGGATATTTAATGAGATAAAGGGGCTTATTGTTGGGAGACCATTTAAATATTCGCAAGAAGAAAAAGAAAAATTTAAAGAGATTATATTAGATAATACTAAAGATTATAATTTCCCTATTTTATTTGGAGTCGATATTGGACATACAGATCCTCAAGCAACAATACCTCTTGGACTAAATACAACATTAGATTCAAAAAAGAATACATTTAAGATAAATGAATCGGCTTGTGAATGAGTTTTTTGGAATGATTAATTGCTTGGATTTTATTTCTCTAAAATAATGTTTTTTACCAGAGTAATATCCTAACGTGTAAAAAATAAGCTTGGTTAATTGATAAAAAAATTCAGATAGTGATATTTTTCCAAAACGGAATGTAAATAGATTTTTAAATAGCGCCTTAGGTGAGAATTCCGAGAAAAATAATTCTTTATTGTAATACTTGATGTTTATTGCCCCCTGGCCAAATCTATAGTATCTTTTTAACTCTTTAATAAATCCGGAATATTTATGATAGACTTTTATTTTATTATCAAATATAACTCTTAAACCTAGCGATTCAACTTTCTTTACTCTTCTTCAACTTTCTGCTCCACAACATCGTAAGGCCTTACTACCATAGAGCAGGGGAAAAAGATTAAAAACCCCCCTCCATTTAACTCTTTATGGATAAAGAGCTATCTTTAAATAAAACTTATAGATCGGAGGGAGTAGAAGAACAACCACTAATAGAGGCAGATAAATGTAATAATAAAAGACCTTCGTGGGTAAGAATTAATTTAGACAAAAAAATAATTTTTATTAAGTTGTTGGTTAATGGCGAGGCTTTTTGGTATAGAAGATATTTTCAAGATTATTTCTTCATATTAGATCCTTCTTCTGAAGACTATAGAAACTATTATAACTCTATAGCCGAAAATTACGAGAGCTTTATCCCTCAAAATAAAGAAATGAGAAAATTTATTGTTAGCTTTTTAAAAAAATTAAAAATCAGAAAAGAGGCTAAAATTTTAGACCTCGGAGCTGGAACAGGTATCGTAACTGAAGGGGTTGCAAATGAGGGTTATGAGAATTTAACTCTTATGGACATATCTAATAAAGAATTAGATATAGCAAAAAGAAAAAGATGTTTAAAAAATGCAAAATTTAAATCAATTGATTTAACAAAAGAAGAAATTAGTGAAAAGTTTGATGTCATTTTTGAAACCATGTCTTTAGATTACTTTAAGGGAGAAAAGATGATGAGCATACTTAAAAAGATTAGTGGTGCCTTAATGAAAAAGGGTAAATTTATCGTTATTGATAGGCATATCTATCCCGAATTTAATACTTTTTTTAAAGAAATTAAAAGTGGGAAAATAGCCCTAGAAACTCCCGAAGGAGTATTTGATTATTATTTTTTCATTGGGGAAAAGAAGTAATTCACCTATTTTTATTTACAAGGATACCTTTTTCAAACAGAATCATTACTTCTTTTTTTATTGCATCCTCTTTAAGACTTTTAAAAGAAAATTCTTTTTCTTTTGTTAATATGTGGAGTAATCTTTTACTTAAGGGGTAGTAGCCATATTCATAATCGTTGTACACCCCCAAACGAGTTAAACAACACCAAGGAGAGATTATCAGATCTGATTTTTCTATATCTACTTTTGAAAATTTAATTGGTAAAGGTTTAGATACTTCGGTACTTAGTAGAACTCTTTCATATTCTTTTAACATCTTATCATAAGAAAATTTGTTTTTAATAAAATTCCTAATTTTTTTGTTATTCAATCGGTCTTTTTTTAAGAGTATATTTTTAGCGATCTTTGTTGTTCTGTTTAGATCATTATACGGGACTTTTGGAATAATATCTTCTGGTAGGGTATACCTTTGGCCTCCGACAAGAGACATGATTACTGGAGTGCCACAAGAAAGCGATTCTAACCCTACGTTTGAGCCAAATGCTTCAATAAAATTCCCTATAGATAAGGTTAAGTCTCCAAGAGAGTAATACTCTGGCATTAATTCGTAGGGAACCCACTTATGAAACACTATGTGATTTTCTATATTCAATTTTTTCCCGATTTCTCTGATTTTATTGTAGTGAGTCTCTAAATCCTTATTTAGATCTTCATCAATGTATCTAGGTACTAAAATTTTAATATTTCTTATATCTTCATTAAACACTAACCTCCTCACTAATTCTAATGCCTGATAAATTCCTTTAGAAGGGTCGGGTCTATGAGGATATAATAAGATTTTATCCTCTTTGTTTATTTTCCCTTCAATTAAATCCAATATTTTTCCCGGCTTAACTTTTTTAAACAGATTTAGGTTTATTCCATTTTCAATCAATTCAACTCTTTTGTCTATCTCTGGAAGATACTTGCCTACAGTGTGCTTCAAGCTCTCTGAGGTGTGAAGAGAATTTACA
>MFWN01000050.1:13632-15497 GCA_001786395.1 Candidatus Pacearchaeota archaeon RBG_13_36_9 | reverse complement strand
TTAAGTTAGTTGAAAGTGACGAGGCAAAAAA
The DNA here is from genome assembly GCA_001786395.1 of Candidatus Pacearchaeota archaeon RBG_13_36_9. Classification (GTDB taxonomy): domain Archaea; phylum Nanobdellota; class Nanobdellia; order Pacearchaeales; family GW2011-AR1; genus MFWN01. The sequence goes on along the minus strand of MFWN01000050.1, from coordinate 15,466 downwards.
TGATAAACGCTTTCAAGAGTTTGGTAAAGAAACCTTACCTAATTCAGATTTATTTGACAGAATTTATTTAATGACTATTGAAAAATTCTTTAAAGAAGGTTTTGAAATATCAGAATTTGAAGCTTTTACTCCTCCGGGGAATGAGTACCAAACTATAATGAAGTTAGATGATCCTGATTTTGATATAACATTTAAGAGATATGGACCTACGGGGCGTATATATAAAAGTAGAGATATAATTGAGTTTGATGCAGATGCAGGGAGTTTATACTTTGATATAGTACCAAAACATTTAGCTCCTTATTATGAAAAAAGCTACATCTCAAATTATACTGATGAAAATAGTTTTTTCCCTATTTCTACAGATAAGCTTGGTGCAATTGGAGAGATATTGTTCATTAAAGGTGCGCAAGAAAGTATTGGAAAAAAATTTCCGAATGCATTTAATCATATTTATAGAACAGACTACATAACTTTTGCAGGAAAAAATCTTGGAAAAGAGCATTTAGAAATCCTAAAATCTGGAAAAATAACATTAGAACAAGTAATCTCAGAACAGTATTCTTTTTTTCAAAGCTTAAAGACAGTTCCTCAAGTTTCTAAAGAAATTGCACAAAAATTAAAAGATTTTTATGAAGCATTAACAACAAAGTAAAGGTTTATGTTGTGTGGTTTTTAGTATTTTATTTAATCTTTCTAATTTTGTTGATTATCTTTGGAAGAAGTATGTTAAAAATTAATTGATTGCAGTTACAGTTGCATACGCCAAAGCTCTATCTGCTGAGTTTGAATAAGCATTTATCATAGAGTCTGCTATTTGCTGGCTTCTTAGATAGATAGTGATTATTTCCCTGAAAAACGGAATCTGGTAATTCTCGTTTTTCCTTCTTCGTATTTCTTTTTGTCTTACAAAGTAAGTATAGTTTGCTTTATCAATTTTTCTTAATTGTTCAATTACTCCTGAAACTGTATTGGGCATGGGTTCTAGAGAAAAAGGGGTTTTAAAAGCTTTTCTAGGAAAAAATTTATGGAAAACTGCTAAGAAGGGATTTTACTTAATCTTTCTTTTTAATACCCAGTTGTCTAGCATTCCATCCATCCACTCTTTTATTATGTTCGTATCTGCCTAATTTTGCGCCAGGATAAGATAAGTAACCTGCTATTTTTCCAAATGGATGATTTTCTGCATACTGTCTTGCGCTAAAGTCAGAGGTCTTTTGTTGTGGAGGAGCCAGCATAATTTGAGGCTCATAGGCCATAACATTTAACATTCCAATAGCCCCCATACTTGTTATGACAGAAATAATTAGTGTCTCGCCTAATTTAGATAGGAGATTCTTCATATCTGTTTTAAGTTTGGGATATATATATAAACTTTTATATAATCCTATAAACATATTAAGATTTTATTTTTTTCCTAATCTTTCTAATTATTCTTGAAACAAGGCCCTTTATTTTTCTGTTTCCAAGCAAAATGAGCCCCAGGATTATTAAAATTATTCCAGGAATTATAGGTAAGAAGAGGCTGACTATTCCCAGGACTATAAGAAGAACGCCAAGGATAATTTTGATTACATACAAAACTTGGCTTTCTACCCCTTTTATCTCCTCTTTTTCTCTCTTTTTCTTCATTGTTTATTTACGGAAACGGGTTTTAAAAATTCTTCTTTTATGGATTGTTAAGCTTTATAAACGTTCTGTCTCTTATCCATTTATGGAAGAATCTAATAGATATCAATTGGAAGAATTTGTAGCTGAGCTGGAGAAATATCGCGGCAGGCATACAGAGCTTGTAACTGTTTATGTGCCTGCAGGGTATTCTCTGATTGCCGTA
>MFWN01000050.1:13499-13618 GCA_001786395.1 Candidatus Pacearchaeota archaeon RBG_13_36_9 | reverse complement strand
GCAGGAGAAGTCAACTGCTTCTAATATTAAAAGCAAGGGTACACGAAAAAATGTTCTTGATGCTTTGGAGAGGCTGACGCGACACTTAAAGCTTATACAAAAGAATCCTCAAAATGGGC
>MFWN01000050.1:6401-13221 GCA_001786395.1 Candidatus Pacearchaeota archaeon RBG_13_36_9 | reverse complement strand
TTTTTTGCTAACAAAATTCTTGTCCATAACTCCGCAGCCAGGTACGGAAGAATAAGAGAGGGAATGAAAAAAGAGTTTTATAGGAGAGTCTCTGAGGCGGTTAAAAATAATTTCTGGGACATGAAAAAATTAAAGGGAATTTTAGTTGGAGGGCCTGGCCCTACTAAAGAAGATTTTCTAAAGGAGGGGCAGATAGTTACGAAATTAAGAGAAAAGATTATAGGGGTGAAGGATATCGGATATGCAGATGAGCACGGGCTTGATTTATTAGTAGAAACAAGCAGAGACTTGCTTTCGGAGCAGGAGATAATAAAAGAGAAAGAAATACTTGAAGATTTTATGACTAAATTAGCGAAAAATCCTGAAAAGACAGTTTACGGATTGGAAGATGTGAAAAAAGCGCTGGATGCAGGGGCTGTTGAGCTTTTAATAATAAGCAAGAAGCTTGATAAGAAGTATATAACTGAGTACACTGCAAGGGCTGAAAACATTTCTTCTAAAATAGTCTTTGTTTCAGAAGATACAGAAGAAGGCAGGCAGTTTGCAAGCCTTGGCAGGATTGGAGCAATTTTAAGATTTGATATTGGATTGAGGTAGTTAAAATATTTCTATAAATTTATTTGAGTATTTACCAGTATCGCTGCAGTGATAAGTTTTATGAAATATTTCGTTTAAATAAAAATTGAGTTTCATATCTTTTTTTATCAGTTCTTTGTTGTTCTTTGAAATTACCATCTGAGGGGGCTTAAATCTGTCTGGCTTTTTGCCAAAGCATTTTTCAAACTCCCCTATTCCTTGCTGCAAGTATGCTTCATTTCTATCTTCCAGAAACTCGTGATAAGTATGATAAACTCCGTGCATGGCTAAGGTTTTGTTTAGGGACAGGATAGAATCGCACCATTCTTTATTTTCTGAAATGGAGGAATTGTTGAATATTGGTATTACATAAAGGATATCTGCTTTTTTTAACAATGCATTGTCGCACTGAATTTCAGGAGAAACATCATCTATCTGCCTGCTTGAAAAATATCTGAACAAGAGCAGGAGAAAAATGCAAACTAAGATTATTACAAAAAATAATCCTGCATATTTCAGCCGTTTTTTCATGATTATTATAAGCATAGAAACCTTTAAAATGTTATGCTGCTTTTTTCTTCTAAAAGAGGAAAATGGGAATATTATTCAGAAAAGAGAGGGGAAGCCTTATTTTTACAAAAATCGGCTGGATTTCTTTAGTTACTGTTATCATTGGGCTGTCATCTTCTTTTGTGGATACTATTTGGGCTGTCTACATGCATAGTTTTATTGATAATATAGCTTTAATTGGCTTTCTTTCATCTTTTCTTACGCTGGTTTCTTTTTTTTCATTTTTCTTGATTGTACCTCTAATAGAAAAATCCAGCAAGTCCCGGCTGTATTTTATAACCCTCCTTTTATTTGGCCTCTGCTATGTACTATTTGCTGTAACCCATAATTTTTACCTTTTTCTGGTGTTAGCTATTGCTGTTTCGATATTAATAAGCCTGAAGATAACTTGCTTTGGGATTATTGTCAGAGACAGCTCTTCTGAGAAACATCTCTCTAGAAACGAGGGGCTTAATTATACTTTCTTAAACCTATCCTGGCTGATTGGCCCGCTAGTAGCTGGAACTCTTTCTGCAAGGTACGGAATAAATTTCATCTTCGCTTTGTCCGCTGTTTTTGTTTTTATTGGCTTATTCATATTCAGGGCTTCTAAAATAAAAGATGTGAACAAGGAAAAGAGGATGGATAAAAACGTTGTTAAGAATTTTTTTGAATTTTTTAAGTCCAAAAACAGGGTTCTTGCATACCTTCTTGGAGGGGGAGTAAATTTATGGTGGGTCTTAATTTATCTTTTTATGCCTTTATATATTGTTAAAGAAGGTTTAGGCGGGTTGGATATAAGATGGGTGGGTTATTTCCTTTTTGCTGCTGCAGTCCCTTTAGTTTTATTTGAGTACTTTTTTGCGGATCTTGCTGGAAAAGTCGGATTCAAGAAAATATTCAAAATAGGATTTTTCATTCCTTTTTTGCTTTCGCTTATGTGCTTTTTTGTCAGCAACGTTTATATTGTCCTTTTGTTGATTGTTCTTTCAAGCATTGGGCTGTCTATGCTTGGCGCAACTTCAGAATCTTACTTTTTTGACAACTTGAAGGAAAAGCAGGAGCTTAGGTTTTACGGACCGTATAATACTACTATTGATGTAAATCAGTTCGTAGGAAAGATTGCAGCTTCTTTTGTTTTGCTGTTCCTTCCATTTAAATTCGTATTCCTGTTGTACAGCTTATTTATGCTTGTAATGTTTTTAATTTCTTTTAAGATAAAAAATATTGTTGAGAAGCGAAGGGACGGGAAGCCTAATAAGTAACATCAAAACCTTTAAAATGCTTTGTTTTCTTTATCTATCATGGAGTTAACATCTGAAAGCCAAGAAGAGGTAGATAATGCAGAAGAAATCAAGAATCTTAAAAAAGTGGAAGCTGCATTGTTCATATCTGGAAGATTTTTGTCTTTGCAGGAGCTTGTTGCCTTAACTGAAATCAACCCGCTTCTTTTAAGGGAGCTAATTGAAAAACTTACTGATAAGTATGATGATAGTTGTGCTATAGAAGTATTGCAGAAAGAAGACAGGTGGAAAATGGATGTTAAGCAGGAATACAGGAATATGGTTAATAAGCTTGCCACAGGAACAGCTGAATTTACAAAAGCAGAGCAGGAAACACTTGCAATTATAGCTTATAAGCAGCCGGTAAAACAGTCAGTCATAATAAAAATTAGGGGGAATAAGGCTTACGACCATGTAAAAAATTTCATTGAAATGGGTCTTGTAAGGGGAAAGAAAATAGGGCATACTAAGGAGCTTTCTTTAAGCGATGAATTTTACGATTACTTCACAGTTGGCAAGGGAGAAAGAGAAAGGCAGGAAACAGGAAGAGACACTGGAGAAGAAACTGTAGGGGCTGTAGAAAGAAGGGAAGTTGTGGAAAGCGCAGAAGAAAAGCAAGAGATAGAAGGAAGGAAAGATCCAGTTGAGGCTGTAGCAGAAACAATTGAGCAGGAAGATAAATCCATGTTAGAGAACAATAATCCTTAAATATTAATTTTCTTACTTTTATCTTGTATAAAAATGAGAGTACTGCCATTTATCTATTTAGCATATATGTTTGTTTTCTTATATTTCCTAATCTTTTTTCTCTTGATTTATGTGCGCAACAGGAAGGATTTATTCTCTTTTGAAGAACTTGGCAAACATTATGGGGTAAGCTTTGTTGTCCCAGCTTATAATGAAGGAGAGACAATTGGAGAAGCTTTAAAGGCTATTTTTGATATAGATTATGATAACATTATAGAGGTTATTGTAGTAAATGACTGCTCTACAGATAATACCCGGGAAGTTGTTGAAAAATTTAAAAAAGTTTATCCTAAAATAAAGCTTATTAACAACGAGAAGAATCTTGGCAATGCTGCAGGCTCGCAAAATGTAGGCCTTAGGAATGCTAGGGGAGAATTAATTGCAGTAGTTGATGCGGATTCTTACCCTTCGGGCGATTGCTTGAAAAAAATGGTGGGATATTTTGATGACCCCAGAGTAGGAGTTGTAACTGCTCCCGTTTATGTAAGAAACAATGACAAGTTTCTTGAAAGGCTTCAGTATATAGAGTACAAGACCATTGGCTTTTCTAGAAGGCTTCTCGATTATGTTGATGGGGTTTATGTTACTCCGGGGCCATTAGCCGTTTACAGGAAAACAGCTTTGGACGAAATAGGCGGGTTTGATGAAAAAAATCTCACGCAAGACATAGAAGCAACCTGGAGTCTTGCTTATTATAAATGGAAGAGAAGGATGTGTCTGGCAACTCAAGTTACAAGCACTGCTCCAACAAAGTTCAAGGAGTGGTTCAGCCAGAGAAGGAGATGGCTTCTCGGAGGACTGCAGTGCATAAAAAAACACTGGAAAACAATGCTAAACCCAAAAACAGGCATGCTGGGAATGTTTATTGTGCCATTTTTTATTCTAGGAACATTTCTTGGTTCTGTGGGCCTGGGAGTTTTCATCTATATTTTTTCAACGAGGATTATCTCCAACTTTTTATACACCCGATATTCAATTACGGCTAACACTCCGTTAGTGACTCTTAATGATTTTTATTTAACTCCTTCTTTTTTAAATTATTTAGGGGTGCTCTTATTTTTGTTTGGCCTAGTGTTTACTTTTATCATATTAAAAGTGTTAAAAGAAAAGTTGCTCACTAAACAAAGGATGTTTGATCTATTTTTTTATGTTTTTGTTTATAACTCCTTATACCCGTTAATTTTAATAAGCTCTATATGGAAATTAGCTAGGGGGAAAATGGAATGGAAGTGAGTTTATTTATCGAAAGCTTTAATAAGAAACCGAATTTAAGGACATAATAAAATGTTCGGCTCACAAAAACATGTTTTTTGGCAGACTTTATTAGTCACTATCTTCATATTTGCAATGGGGATTATTGCAGGGGTTGTTTTTGAAAATTGGAGGGCAAGTAAGATAGATTATCTGTATAGGCAATCGGAGGTAGTTTTACTAGACCTTCAAGCCCAGGGGCAGCTATCCTCTCTGCCGCTTTTTGATTGCAACACTTCTATCCAGGAAACTTTGTCTTTTGCTAACAGAATTTTTGAAGAAGCAGAGACTTTATCGAGATACGAAGGAGCAGAGACCTTCACCGAAGAAATAAAGTTAGAACACAAGAAATATGACATTCTAAGGGCCCTTTTATGGGCGAATTCAGTTCAAATAAAAAAGAAGTGCAAAGCTGACTTTCATACTGTTGTTTATATATATGAGTATACTAAACCCTCAATAGACACTAAGACCAAGCAGGGAGTTTTTTCCAGGATTCTCTCTGAATTAAAAGAAGAGAAAGGGGATGAAATTGTTCTCATACCTATGGCAGGGGATAATAACCTTTCTTCTGTAATCCTGATGATGGGGATTTACAATGTTTCTGAAAGCGAGCTGCCTGTTATATTAATTGATGAAAAGACAAAAATTACAGAGCTTAAAACAGTAGAGGAAATAGTCAAGCTGATTAAGTAATTTCAAATAAACACGGGAAATTTTGGATATATATTTTTTATAACATATTTATTTAAAAATTAGTTTTCTTTATTCCTTTTTAAAATGGCTAGGTGTTTTAGATGCGAGAGAGAGGCAAAAGAAGTTAAGCTTAGTGATGCCCTCTATGAAAATGATTTGGTGAAAGTCTGTGAAAGATGTGCAATAACAGAAAACATACCTGTTTTGAGAAAGCCTTCCACTTCACAGCTAAAGGCTGCTGAGAGGAGCCAGGGGGTGTATGAAAGGCTTAGGCGGCTTTCTGGCAATTGGGAGCCTGAGAAAGTTAGCAAGAGCATGCTGTCTGAAATAAGAAAACTTGACGAGCACCCCGAGCTGGAAAAGCCTGACTCAAGCCCTTTCAATCTTATAAGAAACTTTCACTGGCATGTCATGAGAGCAAGAAGGAATCGAGGAATGAGCCTGAGCCATCTGGCTAGGGCAATCGGAGAAAGCGAGAGTGCCCTTAAGATGGTGGAGAAAGGTGAGCTTCCTGAAGAGTCTGAGAAATTGATAAAGAAATTAGAGCAATTCTTCCAGATTCGGATTAGAGAGGTGGATGAAGAAGAGCTGGAAAGGGAGAGAAGAAAAAAGCAAGCCTCCTTAGCTCCGAGTTCAGAGATAGTATCTGAACCAATAAAGCCCATTTTAGAAGAAGAGCTGGAGGAAGGAGATTTAGTTCAGATGAGGGCAGAAGAGCTCCAAGAAGAAAAAGAAAAAAGGCCTGCGCGTGTTTTAAAGTTTAAGCCGGAATTGATGGATAATATTACAATTGCAGATTTGAAGAAAATTAAAGACGAGAAAGAGCAGGAGGAAAGATTAGAAAGGATAGAGCAAGGTGAAGCTGAGCAGAAAGAATTTAGGAATAAAGTTGGCCAGGAAATGAAAAACCTTGCGCTGGGCGGTGTGGAAAGCATGGAAGAGAAAAGGGCAATGTTAAACAGGGCTATACGGGGTATTGGTGAGGAGAAGAAAGAAGAAAAAGTTCCGAGCATTGCTGAACTGGCAGAAAAAAAGAAGGATAAGGAGAAAACAGCTTTAGAGAAAGAAAAAATGGAGGCAAGGATGCTGGAAAAAAAATCAGAGCAGGAGCAGATCAAGCAGGTTTTGAGAGGAAAACCTGGAGAACAGGCTAAGAAAGAGGAAAAGCCCATTGAAATTGAAGAGGAGGTCATACGAGAGGCGGATTTCCAAAAATTATCAGAACTCTCTGAAAAAAAGCCGCCTGAGAGCTTGTTAGGGGATGAGATAGAAGTTATTGAAGATGGATAAAAATGTCAGTTTGATAATTCTTAGTAAGGTTTAAAAATAAATGGATTTAAAAATTGGACAAAGATTTAAGGATATTAAAAAATTAGAATTTGGAGTACCCTTAATTTCTATATTCTTACTTCTATCTACATATTATCCGCTAACTTTATTAGATTATTCGTCACCTGTTCTTACTCTATTGAGTATTGGCTTATTTTTATTGTTTGTTCTATGTGGCATCGGGCTTTTATTGTCCTTTAAAATTGCGAGAGAGGCAACAGTATTAGCGTCTGCATTTAATATATTTATTCTTGCTATATTTTTGGTTAAATATGGCATTCGGGTCAGTATGATAATTGAGATTATTATAAGCATTGTAATTATCTGGTATCTTAATAAACCCGAAGTCATAGAGGAATTTTACTAAAACTAATTTCAGTAAGCTTTAA
>MFWN01000050.1:0-6389 GCA_001786395.1 Candidatus Pacearchaeota archaeon RBG_13_36_9 | reverse complement strand
TCTATAGTTTCTATGGACATTAAGATTCTCCAGGATGATAAGAACGAATTAAGGGTAGAAATTGGAAGTATAACTCTAGTAGAAATTCTTAGAGTTTATTTAAACGAAGACAGCTCGATGTCTTTTGCTGCCTGGAGAAGGGAGCACCCTAGCAAAAATCCAGTGCTCCATGTAAAAACAAGCGGCAAGGCAGCTAAAAAAGCACTGCAAGATGCAATAGATGCTGTAGAGAAAGACACTAATAAGCTTTTTAACGAGTTTAAGAAGGCTAAGTAAGAGGCTGCAAAATAAATATTCTATAAAGATTTATTAACTTCTTTTATATTATTATATGAGAAAAGATACTTAGCAGTTAATCGGGGCTATCGCAGCAATAGCTGCAATATTTTTTATAATTGCAATTAAAATCAGGTTTTTTTCCATGAAAAAAGAAAATATTAAACTGTTACAGAAAATAGGGCTTGTTTTTGGAATTGCTGTTATAATATTTTTGATAATAATGATTATATTGAATATTTTGCCTTGGATTTTGTTCTCTAATTCAGGGATAAGCATTTTAGCTGCAGTTGGCAGATAATTTTATTAACTTGTTTTCTTCTCCTAAAGTATGAAATACAATAAATTAGTGAGAGACAAAATCCCTGAGATAATCAAAGAAAATGGCAAAATTCCTAAGGTGCATACGGCATCTGATGGCGAATATTTGGCAAAATTAAAAGAGAAACTGCAGGAAGAAGTTGGAGAATTTCTAAAAGATGGCAATCCTGAAGAATTAGCAGATATATTAGAGGCGATTTACGCAATAAAGGACTTTAAATTTGAAAAAGAGGATTTAGAGGCAATCAGAAAATCAAAAGAGGAAGAGAGGGGCGGATTTAAAAAAAGGATTATTTTAGACGAGGTAACTTGACATGAAAGACTTGGAGTATGTGAAGCTTGCGAAAGAGGCAATTGCAAGCGAGTTTTCAGGCAGGAAAGTAAAGATGCCTGATTTCAAGGAACTTAAGGAAAAGAGAGGGGTTTTTGTGACCTTGAAGAAAAACGGGGACTTAAGGGGATGCATTGGATTTCCCTATCCTAACTATGAGCTTGGGGAGGCAATTATTCTTGCTGCAAAATCTGCTGCATTTTCTGATCCCAGATTCCCTCCGCTAGAGGAAGAGGAATTTGTTGAATGCAAAGTTGAAGTTTCTGTTTTGTCTGTGCCTGTGGAATGCCCTGCTGCACCGGAAAAAATCAAAATTGGGAAAGATGGGCTGATGTGCGAGTTTAACGAGCAGGGCGGGCTGTTGTTACCGCAGGTAGCTCCTGAGCAGGGATGGAATGCAGTGCAGTTCTTGGAGGGTTTGTGCATGAAAGCCGGGCTTAATAGAAATGCGTGGAAAGAAAAAGGGTTTAGGTTATGGAAGTTTTCTGCAAATATAATAGATGAAGAAGAAGTTATGGAAAACTAAAATCATTTAAGTCTCTTACATGTCTTATTAAAAAATGCTTTTAGTTTTAAAGAAAAATGAAAAAAATTATTTCTTTATTTTCCTTTGTGTTTTATAATTTTCATTTCTTGGCATTTTATCTGATTCTATAAGAGCAATTATCCCTCCAACCAATGCCAGGATGCCTGTTACATTTCCTAAAGTCAAAGCACCAAGCACTATCGCCCAAATAGCCCCGTTTTTTACAGTGCGCGGATTTTTCATTTTAACTGCAGCATTCCAGAGCAAAAGGGCAAATATGAGAACAATCAATCCTACCAATAAAAAAATGAACATGAGAAGAATTGTAAGCCTTGGAAAAACAAACAGTCCAAAAATTCCTATTATGCCTATCAAAAAAATTATTCCTGCGACTACAAAATTTATTATTGCTGAAATTTTTGTAAGCAAGGCGCCAGTTTCACTTTCCATGTTTTTATGAATGGAAAGATATATATAAACCTATTGCTGCCTTAATTAAGGCAAAGAGGTAATGGAAGAAAAATGAATGTCTTATTGATTTTTATCTGGATTTATGCAGCAATGATTGCAATGGCTTTTTGGGAAGCTTATGCTGAGGGAAGAAATCCCTGGGACAAAAGAAAACTTGGGTGGAAAGTCCAACTAAGCAGGAATTTCGTTTTTCCAGCATATCATTTTTATGTGTTTTGGGTTATGTGGCCTCTTCTTCTGACATTGCCATTCGTTATTTATGGTTGGGATTCAAAGTTATTTGGAGTCTTAGCCAGCGCTTATTTTTCCGGCATGGTTTTGGAAGATTTTTTCTGGTTTATTGTAAATCCTGCTGTCAAATTCAGTGAATTTTGGACTGATTTTACAGACTATTACCCCTGGATAAAAGTAGGAAAGAAGAAAATAATACCTTGGGGATACGTTTTAGGAGTAGCAGTAGCTGTTTTGTTCTGGTGGTTTTTGTGGAGATAGAGTCATTTCTTTAGGAAAACCTTTATTTTTTGGAATTCTTTTTCAGTAACTCCAAAGCTGCCGATATTTGGAGAAATTTCTAAATTATGAAAATCTGTCCCTCCAGAAACAATCAGGCTCTTTTCTTTTGCAATTTTTTTGAATTTTTTTCTTAAACTTGGGGCTTCTTCCTCAAAACTGTTATAAGCGCAGTCGACTTCCAGGCCGTCTCCTCTAAGGTTAACAAATTTATCTATTACAATGTCTGCATTTTGAAGAAGATAAGCAGGATGAGCTAAAATTGCAATTCCTCCTGAAATATGAATCGCATTTATTATTTCTTTCATTGATGATGACTCATACATAAAAAAAGCTTTTCCGTTTGTGCCAAGAAGTTCGTCAAAAACCTGTTTCCTGTCTTTAAAATTATATTTCTTTAGCAATATGCTGGCAATTATTGGCTTGCCGAATTTTTCCCTTTTTGCCTCGTTTTTAGCTTCTTCATAAGTAATCTTGTATCCAAGCTCATTTAACTTTTCAATCATTTTTTTGCACGTATTCACTCTTGACTCTTCCTGCCTTACAAGTAGCTTGGTAATTGCTTCATGGGAATAGTCTATGAACAGCCCTACAATGTGTATCTCTTTAGCCAAACCCCTTGGATTTGCAGAAAATTCAACTCCCGGGACAAATTCAATTTTCCTTCCTTTAGAGTAATCAATTGCTTCCTTTAAGCCATCTATACTATCATGGTCTGTGATTGCTATTGCTTTCATTTTAATGCTAATTGCCTGATCAATTAACTCTTTTGGAGAAAACTTGCCATCTGATGCAGTAGAGTGCACATGCAAATCTATTTTCATCTATCAAAAAGAAAAACCAGGATTATAAAACTATCTCTCAAACTTGCTCATTTTCCCCGCTTTGTTGAATGGGAATGGCCTTACGTTTGTTACAAAAGTCATGTATTTCAAGAACTTGTAAACTTCGGTGTTCCAATACTCGCAGAACATTGCGAGGCTTCTGTTTCTTTTTCCTGAAATTACTGCTATGAACCAGTTTATTATTGATAGGATTTTAACTATGGCTGACCAGACAGCTAAAATTATCCCGCTTATTATAAAGACCAGGATTCTAATCCATGCCTCTTTTCTTTCCACACTCTTTTTTGCCATAATTTTATATGTTTTTTGGGTTTTTAAACTTAATCCTTGAATATAACAATGCTTATAAATTAAGAATTATTTAAAAAAAGATGGGGTATCATGTTGATGAAACAGCATTTAAAGTGTATATGGGGTTATTTGCTTTAGTTGGTACTTGTGCTTTAGGTTGCATGGCAGTTTATGCAAGAGGGATATACCACAGACTAATTGATCACTCCAATCGATTCCAAAAAATTGATAAAAATTTAGCAGGGATTAATGAAAGTTTAAGAAAAATTGCTGAGGGTAAATTAGAAACAGGTGTAAAACAAGATTCAGGATAATAAACTTTTCTATATTCTATTACACAAATCCTTAAATACATTTTTTGCTTTAGTCTTTTATGGAAGCTGAAAAAGAGAGAAAAATAAGCGCAGGAAGCTATGATTTGAACCAGTGGCTTTACGGAGGGTATGAAAAAGACATTATAACAACTATTTATGGGCCTGCTGGAAGCGGGAAAACTAACTTTTGCTTGCTAGCCGCTGTAAGCCAGGCAAAAAAAGGAAAAAAAGTTATTTATATGGATACAGAAGGGGGATTTTCTGTTGAGAGAGTAAGGCAGATTGCAGGAGAGAGACATAAAGAGGTATTGGACAACGTGCTGCTGTTAAAGCCAACTACATTTAAAGAGCAGCAAGAGGCTTTTTTGCAGCTTTTAAAAGAGTTAAAGAAGGGAGAGGCAGGGGCAGTAATTATTGATGGAATGACTATGCTTTATCGGCTTGAGCTGGCAGAGGCGAAACAAAAAGAAGAAGGAAATGTAAAGGAAATAAACGCTGAACTCGCCAAGCAGATGAGGATATTGGCAGAAATAGCAAGAAAACAGGAAATCGCAGTAATTGTAACCAATCAGGTATACGGAGAATTTTTGAGCGAGGAAGAATTCAAAAGCGGGAAAGAAAGAAAAATGATGATGGTTGGGGGGGATATTCTGAAGTATTGGAGCAAGTGCATAATTGAGCTTGAAAATAACAGAGGAAAGAGGAAGGCAATTTTAAGAAAGCACAGGAGCCTGCCTGAAAAAGAGCTTAGCTTTGAGATAGTGGGGGAGGGGATAAGGAAAAGAGGGTGGATTTAATTTTTAGAAGCTGCTTGATTTCTTTTTACAGCTATTAACTTGCCTAGTGCGTATCCTCCGTGAATCCCAGAAGGGCTTATTGAATAAGCAGGAAGACATACACTCTTAGAGCTAACTGAAACATCTAGTAAACCTGATTTTCCATTCCCGCCTCCAACATTAAACTTTTGCACAGCATTTCTAACTAGCTCTCCTTCTTTGCATCTAGGGCATTTTAAGGTTTCGTCTCTGTGTTTAAGGAGATACTCTCCAACATAACTGCATTCAGGATTGCTGCAGTGCATATCGTATAAGGGCATTGTATTTTCTTTTAGAAACACGTGTTTTTAAACTTTATTCTTATGATGTTTGTTTTCTTAATCTCTTTGGAGCCATAACTCATGGTAATCTCTTGCAGATTCTGCATGCGCTATATCTGATTGCTGGAGTATCTTATTACATTCTGTCCTTAAATCGGATTTTGCTTGCATCAATCCCCTTTTGTATGCTCTAGCTTCTTGTTCATTTTGAGGAAGGGGTGCGTTATAAAATCCGTTTCTTAGTCTTGCCATGTTTTTAGATGGCTTTTTTTGTTTAAATACCTTTCTTGGTTTTAAATAAGAACTAGTTTTCCCTTTTAATCTTGTTTTATGTAGCCTTTTGAAACTAATAGCTCTGCGTTTAATATCCCTCCGCCAGCTGCGCCTCTTACAGTATTATGTGAAAGTCCTACAAATTGTATGCCGCCTGTTGCACATTCTCTCAGTCTTCCTACTGTAACAGCTAGGCCATTTCCAGAATCCCGGTCTAATCTTGGCTGCGGCCTGTCAGTTTCACTTCTGTAGATTATTATTGGGTTTGGTGCAGAAGGAAGAGAACTAAATCCTGGGTAGTTTTTCCATAAACAAATAACTTCTTCTAATTTTGGAGTATCTCTAAATTTAAGTTTTACACATGCAGTATGCCCATCTATAACTCCATCTCTGTTACATTGGGCAGAGATAAGAATGTCCCTATTGGGAACTATTTTCCCAGTTTCTGTATTAACATAGCCCCAGATTTTAAGAGGCTCTTTTTCTGTTTTTTCTTCCTCTCCTGAGATAAAAGGTATTCTGTTATCAACTATATCATAAGAAGGAACTCCCGGATATCCTGCTCCTGAAAGAGCTTGCTGAGTCACTACATCGATACTTTCAACTTTCATTCCCCCCTTTCTCAATGCATCTACTGGAATCATGAAACTTTGAATTGAACAATTCGGCTTTACAACAATAAATCCCCTATTAAATCCATAATGTTTTTGCTGCAAGGGGATTATTGCTAGATGATTTGCATTTATCTCTGGAATCAGCATTGGAACATCTTCTGTATTTCTGTGAGCTGAGGCATTTGAGACAACAGGAAAACCAGCTTTTGCATATGCTATCTCTAATTGCTTTATCGCTTCTTTGTCCATTTCTAATGCAGAGAAAACAAAAGAACATCGGTTTAGCGCAGTTTCAACATTGTTTGCATCTTCAACTCTAAGCCTCCTTACTGAATCTGGAATATCTGTTTGCATATGCCATCTATTTGTCACTGCTTCTTCGTATGTTTTTCCGGCGCTTTTTTGGGAAGCGGCTATATAAGCAATTTCAAACCAGGGATGATTCTTTAAGAGAGAGACATACTTTTGGCCAACCATCCCGGTTGCTCCTAAAACTCCTACTTTAATTTTTTTCATAATTT
>MFWN01000049.1:2225-6485 GCA_001786395.1 Candidatus Pacearchaeota archaeon RBG_13_36_9 | reverse complement strand
TAGGTTAAGTATTTAAACTTTTTGGAGTAATTTAAGAATGATTAATTACGTTCGGAGATACTGGTCTAGCTTGTACTCTTCATTGTATCCTTTCGTGTTCCACTCTTCAAGGGGAACTGCCCCCATCGAGGAATATTTCGGAAAATCTTCATAGTCCACTGGAACCGCATCAACTGCCTTTTTATCCATTAGCGCAATCGGCCTGTTTATCTTGTCTATAATGTTGACAAAATTTATTTTGTTGGCATCCACACCCTCTTTCTTGAGGATTCTGCGGATTTCATACTCGTTTATTCCGCCAGGAGAAATAGCTATAGATTTTCCCTCAAGGTCTTTAAATGTTCTTGTTTTATTATCCGGCCTTACAAAAAGGTAAGTGTGGGTGAAGCTCATTGGTGCAATTATTTTGATTGGAACACCTTTGGAAATTGGAATAAAAAAGTTAGATGCGCCGGCGAAGCCTATATCAATTTGCCCGGCAGAAATCGCTTGTTTTACCTCGCTGCCGGAACTTAAAGGGACGATTTCCACTGTCAAATCACGTTCCTCAAAAAAGCCCTTCGAGTAAGCAACGTAAAAAGGCGCTCCATTCATATTTCCTGGCATGTACCCTATTCTTATTACACCGCTTTTTTGGGCAGGTTTATCCAGGATAAAAAATAAGAGGATGACGAATAAGACCAGGCAAACAAGCAGTATGCTGTAGAATATTTTTCTTTTCATAACGTTCCTTCTTCATGGCTAAAATTTAATATGTGCGATAAAGATTCTTCCATTGAAGGGTCTTTTATAACTTTCTCAAACTCTTTAGATAAATCCTTTTCAATTTCTTTGCTTAACTTGACGAATCCTTGGTCCAGCGAATTTCTTGGCCGGGGAAGGTTTACTTTGTATACTTTTTTGATAATTGCAGGCCTTGCAGATAAAAGATATATTTTATCGCCTAAATAAATCGCCTCCTTTGAGTCATGAGTAACAAATATTATTGTTTTTTTGGTTTTTTGCCAAATCATTTCTAGATTTCTGCCTAAAAACTCCCGGTATTGCGAATCGAGGGCTGCAAAAGGTTCATCCATTAGCAAGACTTTGGGATTGGTGACTAGTGCTCTCGCCAAGGCAACGCGTTGTTGCATCCCTCCAGAAAGTTTATAGGGGTACCAGTCTTTAAAAGAGCTAAGCCCTACGAGGTTCAGATATTTCATAACGAGTTTATTTTTCTCGTTTTTGTCCATTGTTGACCTATCAAGGGCAAATAAAATGTTTTCATAAACTGTTTTCCAGGGAAAAAGAACGTAATTTTGGAAAATCATCATTCTGTTGCGGTCAGGCTCAAAAACGGGCTCATCTTCCATCACTATCTCTCCCTTCGTGGGCCTTAAAAAGCTGGCAATTAAGTAAAGCAGGATGGTCTTGCCGCAGCCGCTTGGGCCAAGAATGCATACAAACTCTCCTTGCTTGACTGAAAGAGAAATATCCTTGATAACCTCAAAATCGTTATTTTCGCCAAAAGACTTATGCACCCCAATTAAGCTTAGCATGGATTAAAAAATGCAGCAGACTTTATATATTTTTACAATATTTTTCATATATCAGAAAACCCCCTAAAATTATTAGATAAGTTTTTATATTGGATTTGAATGAATCGATTATGAACTGGCTGTTAATTGCTTTGCTGGCCCCCATTTTATGGGCTGTATCCAATTACATTGATAAGCTATTGATAGGCAAGTATTTTAAGGGAGGGACAGGCGCGCTTATTCTTTACTCCTGCCTTATTGGCATTCCTGTGTTCATTCTTATCGCTATTTTTAAGCCTGCTGTTCTCTCTGTTAGCATAGCGAGCGCATTGCTTGTTACTCTCAATGGTTTTGTTTATATCCTTTATTTATTCCCTTATTTAAAAGCCCTGAATAAGTCTGATACTTCTTCGGTTGTGCCTATTTTCCAGACAATTCCTATTTTCGTTTATTTCCTTGCTTTTTTTATTTTAGGAGAGCGCCTCTCAGGCATGCAAATATTTGGCTCGCTTTTGATTCTATCCGCGGCAGTTGGTATTTCCCTAAGATACGAAAATCAAAAAATGTCATTTGGAAAAGAGGTTCTTTTATTGATGTTAATAGCTTCGTTTATTGTAAGCATACATTCCTTATTTTTCAAACTTTTTGCTATAGAATTGGACTTCTGGACAGTGAGCTTTTGGCAGTATTTTGGATTTTTTATTTTTGGATTATTTTTATTTGCCTTTGTTAAATCCTATAGAACCGATTTTTTATCTTCCTTAAAAAACAACACTTCAAAAATTCTCTGGCTTAATGTGCTGAATGAAACAGTTAACATACTTGCAGTAGTCATATTTACCTATGCTACTCTTCTTGCCCCTATTTCCTTGGTCTGGGTTATCAATGGTTTTCATCCTTTCTTTGTATTTTCTATCGGAATTTTTCTTACCCTGTTTTTTCCAAATCTGATAAAAGAAAACTTGGATAGGAAAATACTTTTACAAAAATTATTTTTTACAATTATTATTTTTATTGGGGCTTATTTACTGAATTTATTCTAGAAAATTTGAAGTTTATGGAAAGATTTATAAATAATGGTAATCTATAACATTTATGGAAAAAATAGTCTATTTTGACAAACAAGGCAGAATTTATCTTCCTGAAGAATTAAGAAAATACCTTAAATTCAGGATTCTGGTAGCTAAAGCTCAAGATAAAGGTATATTTTTGGAGCCTATAGAAGAAGACCCGATTGAGGCGCTGGCTAAATTGGGAAAAGACAAATTAAAGAAAAAATCAGTTAAGCAATTAAAAGAGGAGGCAAGAAAAGAGATAGAAGATGCAGCAGTCAAAAAAATACGCAGACACTGACTTCTTTCTTGCTTTACTGAAAGATTCTGACTGGTTAAAGGAAAAGGCAAAAAAAATATACGAAGAGAATAAGGATAATCTTTTTGTCACACCATTTACTATCGCAGAAGTTATGATTATTTGTAAAAGAGCGGACATTCCTCTAAAAGATACTCTGCTCCAGATATCCAGAATTGCCAAGCTAGAATCTGCTAACTGGGAACATTTTTTCCAAGCCTGCGATTACATCGAGCAAGGAGCAACTATTTTTGACAGTCTTTTGATGGCTTTCTGCACAAAAGAGAACGAAATTATAAGTTCTGATAATATTTACGGGAAGTTTGGATTTGAAGTCATTGATTTAAAAAAGTAACAGCTTTTCTAGTAGTACTTCAAGCTGTTTAAGATATCTCCGATGGAAATTTTTTTTACGCTTATGTACCTGTCTGCTCCGCCCGAGTATATAAGAACATGCCCTTCTTCTGTGTCAGGGACAATTCCTGTTGGAAAAATAACGTTGTTCATAAACCCGTTGGATTCATAGGGCTCTTTTGGAGCAAGCAATGGCTTGTTTTTTGGGCTTCTTGCCAAAACTTTGGAAGGGTCCTTCAAATCCAGAAGAAATGCGCCTGCGCTGTAAGTGCTCTGGCAGTTTGCATCTGCCACTCCATGATAGATTACCAGCCATCCTTCTTCTGTTTTAAGCGGAGGGCATCCAGCTCCGATTCTTATATTATCCCAAGAGTTAATCCTTGGTCTGACAATGGATTTTTCCTCGCCCCAGTGTATCCAGTCTGGCGAGTAAGATATCCAGATAGATGGCCTGACAAACTGGAAGTTTCCCTCTGGACGGTGCAGAGCAACGTACTTGCCATTTATTTTTTCAGGGAAGACAACTACATCCTTATTCTGGAGCCTGAAAATTATCCCCTTCCTGTCCCACTCTTTTAAGTCTTTTGAAAATGCCAGCGAAGTGCAGACATACTCATTCAATGAGACTGAAACGTAAGTCATCACATAAGTATTTCCCATTTTCACTATTCTTGGGTCTTCTACTCCGTAATCCCCGTCTCCGGGCTTCCCGGTGAATATTGGTATATTGCCTATGCTTTCAACATTGAATCCGCTCTCATCCAGAACCACTTCCCTAAAATGAGACAAATTAGTCAGCCTGCATGTCCCGTCCCTGAGGAATACCATTTTTCCTTCTTCTGCCTCAACTTTATCCCTGTGCACCATCTCATGTTTTATTTTATAAACTCCGGATATAATCGGGCACTTGACCATGGTTTCATGCTGCGGGCTTCTTTCAGCAACTCTTATATAAAGAACTATTTTTTTCCCGGCTCTTACTGCGCCAGGATTAAAAATGCCGTCTATTTTCCAGCCCCTTATTGAGGGCATGAATTGC
>MFWN01000049.1:0-2203 GCA_001786395.1 Candidatus Pacearchaeota archaeon RBG_13_36_9 | reverse complement strand
TTTCTTCCTTTTTTCTTCCTCTTCTTTCTTCCTTTTTTCTTCCTCTTCTTTCTTCCTTTTTTCTTCCTCTTCTTTCTTTCCAATCAACTTTTTCTCCTCCTCTTCATCCTCCTCTCTTTTGTGCTTTTTCATTACAGCCTCTCTTAATCTGCCATCTTGGATAGCTTGGTGCTGGTTTAGTATCTCCCTTTTCATCCCCTCTTTTTTGAACATCCCGACTATCCCCCCTATAATTATTCCGATAAGAAATCCAATTGCCAAAATGTACAGGATGCTGCATAATTCCGCCCAGCCATAGCCCCCTCTAATCAGTAAATCATGCAGGCCAAGGAAATCGAAATAAAGCAGGTACCTTACTTTTTCAAAAGGAGTCATGTTTAAGAAGACATAAAGAAAATCATCTATAAACTGAAACAGCAGGTATATAGCTGCTACTAATATCCCCCCTTTTATCCAAGTTCTCATAAAATCATGTGTTTTTAATAATATATAAATGTTTTTGATAAATATTAAAAAGCCAGGCAATTTGGCAAGAGAGGCAGTTATCTGAAATTCAGCAGTGCATAAAAAATGAAAACCTTAATTATTGCAGATTCTCATTCAAGGAATCCTGTGGATTTTATCAAATCCCAAGCAGACAGAGGCATAGAAAAACTGGTCTTTCTTGGTGATTGCGACCTGCCTAAGATTTTAGAGCAGATTCTTGCACTGGACATTGATAAAATAGTCCTCTCAGGAAACCACGAATACTGCTTTTTAACAGGACTTGAAATAGATTCCTCTGCCTTGGGGCTCCCCATTGGGGATTATATGGAGCTCTGGCAGGGCTCAAAAGCACAGGAGTTTGTTTTGAGTCCAGAAAATCATCTGGCAGAAAGAATAATTTCCGGGGAAAAAGTTGCGTTTTGTCATGGCTGCCTGGCCGCTCTTGAAACTTCCCTGCCCCTTCTTGAAGGAAGGCTGGCTGCCCCGCTGCATTCTTCTAATATAAGCTATAATTTTCAGCGAATGCAGGAAAAAGGTTACTGGATTTTGTTCAGGGGCCACGACCATGTACCAGATGTTCTTTCTATTCCAAGGCAAGCAAATCCTTTTTCAGTAGCCCCAGAACACGGGCAGGGAATTGTAACATTCAATAAAGATAATTCTTATATTGTTACGATTGGCAGTTTCCGTGATAACCATTATGGCATTGTAGATGATGAAACAATGACTATAGGATTAAAAAAAGCTAGTCCTTAATCAATAGATTTTTATATTGCCGTTTTCTAATTATTAAAAATGGTAAAAACTTGGCTTTCCAGATTTCAGTATCCTAAGCTATTGGGCTTGATTTTAGCAATCCTTCTGGCATATATCATATTTCAAAATCCAGAAGTGAGCAGTTTTGTTTCTGGAATTGGCAATTACGGCTACCTTGGAGTTTTTATAGGAGGAATGCTTTTTGCATTCGGGTTCACTGCGCCTTTTGCAGCTGGCTTTTTCATATCCTTAACTCCCACCACTATCTGGCTTGCAGGTTTTATTGGGGGAGTTGGTGCGCTTGTTTCAGACCTGCTTATCTTTAAATTTATCAAACTCTCCTTTAAAGACGAATTTGACAGGCTTAGAAAAGAAAACGTAGTAAAAAATATGGAGAAACTTACTGAAAAAAGCTTTATTAAAAAGATAAAAATCTACCTTATTTATGTTTTTGCAGGAATACTTATAGCTTCTCCTCTCCCAGATGAGATAGGAGTCACTCTCCTGGCCGGGTTAAGCTCCATAAATATCCGCGTTCTTGCAGTAATTAGCTTTATACTTAACACTCTGGGCATAATGGTCCTTCTTTTGATATAAAATCCAGATAATAAACCTTAAAAACCCTTGTTTCTTAGATAAATCATCAAACAAAAGGGGTAAAAATAAAAAGCATGGCAAAAAGAAACAAAGATAAAAAATCAGAGCCAGCTGCACTCTTCATTCCAGCAGGAGTGCTTATTGGCATAGGCATGGGATTTGCATACGACAACGTGCCCGCAGGAACAATGATTGGGCTTGGGGCAGGATTTTTGGTAATGGCAGTCATAATGCTGCTGAGAAAGAGGTAAAAAGGTAATTAGAGAATTGCCTAGCAATAAAAATTTGGTGATTGATGCATTTACGGACCAAAAAAGCTTAAATAATAGCTAAACTACAACGATAGTAATGATAAAGGGGTATG
>MFWN01000048.1:10932-13583 GCA_001786395.1 Candidatus Pacearchaeota archaeon RBG_13_36_9 | reverse complement strand
TAAGAGGAAATTTAGGCATTGATAGAATCTTAAAACAGTTTAGCGAATCTGCTTATTCTGCTATAGAAACAATAATTGATAATTCTTATGCACATGAAGGAGCTCAACGTCCTTCAAAACTGACTAGCGTTTTAATTGGGAATGCAAAAAGAATAGAAGAACATCTTCAGCTTAGTGAATCTTTAAAGAGTGATAGTAAAACGGTTTACTATACTGCTAAAAAACCTCTTGATTATGCTGCAGAAGCAATAAAAGACAATTCTTATGTTAGTGCAGCTTTAAGAGGGCTCGGATATGCTGGAATAAAAATAGCTGATTATGCTAGGAAAAAATTTGATGATTGGTTTTATTTTTATGAAGCTCTCGGACAAGACGGAACTACAATCCATGCTCTTAAATTTAGAACAATGGATAAAAATACAGATGCTCATCTAGGAGAGCGTATAATTCAAAATGGCATAGATAGGCTTGGAAAAATAAATGATGAAAAATATGTAATACCTAAAAAAGAACGGATGAGAAGATGTTTTATTGATGAAATACCTCAACTTTTTTATAATGTTATTTACAAAAAAAATATGAAATTAGTTGGAGAAAGACCTAGATCCCTGCTCTTATGGCTCAAATACATAAATGAAGGAAAAACAACTTTAGAAGAAATGTCAGAATCACTAAAAGAAAAACCTGGTTTATGGGGTGTTCACTACAGACATCCTGAATTAGATGTTGAAGAGGGCATAAGAATATGGAGAGAATTTAAAAAATCAAGGCCAGGTTCTGCAGATCTCAATTATTTCTTAAATATAAATTATCTAATAGCCCTTAGAGGGGTAAGAAGCAGATAATCCTAAGGTTTTTAAACACGATATATATCTTATTTATATGTGGACAGCTAAAATATCTTTTGATGGAAGTTCAGCTCTAATTGGAAGCAGAACATTAAGGAATAAAGTGAATGTTTTTGCATTTCCTCTTTCTTATTTTTATGAGAAAAATCATGTGATTGTTAATGCAACAGGTGTCCTTCTTGGAGAAGAAAAAAACAAAAAAGCGTTTATTAACAATCTTAAAAAAGCAGAAAGGCTTGTTAATCTGGAATTCAATGGAGATTTCTTTATAATTACAATTAAAGAGCCGCTCTATGCAAAAACAATATATAATAAAGAGATTATTCATCTTGCTCCTGCTTTAATTGATGAAAACGGGCAGGAGATTATTAATATAGCCTGTTTTGAAAAAAAGCGGTTAGATAAAGCTATAGAAACTTTAGAAAAAGCATTTGAAACAAAAGTTTATTATATAAAAGAAAGAAAAATAAAAAACATATCCATAATAAAACAGGCTCCAGAACTGACAGACAAGCAAAAACAAGCTATGTCCATTGCAATAAAAAATGGCTATTATAAATATCCAAGAAAAACAAGCATAGAAGAGCTTGCAAAACTATCAAATGTTTCGTTTTCAACTTTCCACGCTCATTTGCGAAAAGCTGAGCAAAAACTTCTGCCTTTTTTCTTTGAAAAATAATTATATATAAATAGCGATACATATCGCTAGAAAATTTAAATGCTTTCTTGGTACTATTTCTAAGAGGTTAAAATGAAAAAATTATTAGAAAAAACACTGAATTACCTCAATGGCTATTGTGAAAGAAACCCTATAAAATTTCTAGTTCCAACTATTTCTTTAGCTTTAGGTATGTGCTTTACTTTATTGTTCTCAGAAATAAAAACTGAAAGTAGATACAATGAAGCATGGAGAACATTGACAAAATTAGCTGACACAGACAAAGATGGAACACTAAGCTTAAATGAACAAGCGGAACTCAGTAGAAGAATTGGCTATGAACACCCAATTATAGAAGGAAAGGATATTACTGAAGAATTATTTAGCTATCATGATATACTTGAACGCGAACTCGTTAAAATTCCTAAAATAAGAAAAGCAATTGAAAGTTACATGGGAGAAAATTAAAATGGCAAGTTTATTTAGGAGATTCGCGAATTGGAACAAGCAAAGAAAAGCAAAAGAATTCTACCCAGAGATTATGCGAATTGAAGCTTTAACTAGCCCTTACACAGTAAAAGGTAAAGAATACTCTCATCAACCCATGCCTTATCGCAAGGTTTCTTTAGGGTTCAGAAATTATGGGGCTGATGTAGAATATTGGAAGGAAATAGGAAAACTTAATCCAGATGCCTTAGCGTCTGTTGGATTACTAGGAGGAGATATGGTTCAACAATTGGTTGGGATACCAATAAAGTTTATTAAAAAGGATTCTTAAAATGCAACTTAAAGATATTTTAACTCCATACGAAATTGAACAATATCATCAAGAATGGAAAAATTTTAAAGGCAGGTATGTTCCAGAAACATCCTACAATGTTCATTCGGGAATGCCGGTTTTAGGCAAGCCTTTTCAATTTAATGATAAACCTTTATTTAGGGCACATATTTTTCAAAAAAAATTAAGAAAAATTGATCCATATTTTATTGCAAGAGATTATGTTTTTCCATTTTGGCATGGGATGCATTATCATCTTGCTTTTGAACAAATGGCTCATGCATCTCTTCACTTATTTAAGCCAGACTATTCAAAATTTATGGGAAAAGAAGTTCCAGAAGCGACTTTATGGAGAATGCCCATATTC
>MFWN01000048.1:10599-10893 GCA_001786395.1 Candidatus Pacearchaeota archaeon RBG_13_36_9 | reverse complement strand
GTTTTGCCTATAGGGTTAGGTGCTCAAAAAGGAAGAATTACAGCCTCATTTTATCAAGATAATAAAAATAGGATTATTTCAACTATGAGTTATTTAGTATATTGGAGTTTTAGAAAATTTACACAAGATATAGAGAATCTGAGATTAGGAAAAGAAAATGTCTTAGAAAATCTTATAAGAAGAATAAAGCATAGAGAATCTGACCATAAAAAATTACTAAAACCTCGGCAGAATTTGCTTGCAAATGCAGATGAACTAATAGCAAGATTGCAAGCAGGAGAAATTCCAGAAGCA
>MFWN01000048.1:8465-10582 GCA_001786395.1 Candidatus Pacearchaeota archaeon RBG_13_36_9 | reverse complement strand
TTCATTCTGGGATAAAGAATAAAAATGAAAAAATCACTCCAAGAAATTGTAAGTAAGACCTATAGGTATAGTTCAAATTATATAAATTATAAAATGGGTTCCTTGATGGGGGTTATTGGAGGAGGTATTGTTTATTATATTAATCAGGAGCATGGATTTTTCCCTGCAGCAGGAGCTTTTGGAAAACAATTTCTTTATAATGTTTTTATAGCAGGATTTAATATAAAAACCTGTGAAAAATTAGCAAAAAGAATAAAGTCCAAATCAGGTTCTCTGATTGCTTCGACTCTTATTCCAACAGCCCAGGCTTTTGCTATAACTTACAGCATTCATAAAATAGGCGGAACTCCTAAGGCATATGATTCATCAATTTGGCAGGTTTATCTTAATCTTCCAATCTTTCTCGGATTAGGTTTAAGCTATAGAAGAAAATACGAAAAGCTTTCTCAAAACCTTTAAAAACCCCTATTTTCATTAGTATTTGTTATAAAATGCCATTCAAAGTAAACATATCACACAAAGGAAAAACCCTAAAGAAAGAGATAGAGAACGAATCTCTTATAGGAAAAAAGATAGGTGAAGCTATCGGAGGAAAAGAAATTGCACCAGAGCTTTTTGGCTATGAACTGGAAATAACCGGAACTTCTGATAAGGCGGGATTTCCAGGCAAAAAAGATGTTGAGGGTCCTGAACTTAAAAGGGTACTTTTGACAAAAGGGTTCAGCATGAAAACTCGCCCTAAAGGCTTATCCAAAACAAAGAAGCCTTTGCCAAATGGGTTTAGGCTGAAGAAAAGTGTAAGAGGAAACACAATAAGCCTGGCAACACTGCAGATAAATACGGCTGTAAAAAAAGAAGGCTCAACAAAGTTTGAAACATTGCTTCCAAAAAAAGAAGAAGCAGTGAAAGAAAAACAAGAGGAAAAGAAAGAAGAAAAAGTAGAAGAGAAAAAAGAATAGATTAGATGACAATAATTCTTATAAATAATTTGTTTCTTAGTTTAAAATGGAAATTCCTATTGATTTAAGGTTAAATGTTGATCTCTGCATTAATGACTACAAAAAGAATCACAAACCTTCTTATGTTATTGTTAATGAAAACACTCATATGGAATTAAAAAGCGAAGGAGTAATTATACCTGACGCTAACGAGCAAGAAAGAGAATACCTTCTTCACGAAAACGGGTCTGAGAGAATTGAAATACATTTTCTGGAAAGCGTGTCAGGAAAAGAAAGACCAATACTCGAAGAATTAGTAGCGCATAAAAAACTTCCAATAATTTTGTGTACTGAAGGAGTTCTTACAGATTTTAAACATCTTAAATCTTACGATTTAGCAATACCTCATGAAAAGCTGGAGAAAATGCTTGAGTTAGATTCGTCTGAATCACAATAATCCTTAAAAACTATTTTTTCTATTAAAATATATGGAAGAGTCTGGGCAAAAAAGGGATGAATTTGAAGAGAAGATTGAAACATGCATGCATAGTTATAAAAAAGACCATGGCAAACTTCCAAGTTTGGCTATATTATCAGGAAATGCAAAAAGCACTCTATCTCTCGCAGGGTTATTAGAAATACCTTCTTTTATTTCAAGTATTCATGTAAGAGATGCTGTAGTTGGGAAAAATTTTAGATTAGATGTTTATGATGTTGATGAACTGTCTGCAGTAAGAAGATTGGAAGTAAAAAAGATATTTTCTTGGAAACCTGGGACACTCTACTTGGGAAGAACTACCTGGTGGGGATTAGGAAATAAGGTCAGAGAAGAATCTTTAGAATGGTACAACTTCCGCGCTTCAAGTGGAGCGTTAGCACAAACATAATAACCAGCATCTTTAAAAACACCTTCTTTCTCTAATAATTATGGACAAGAAAGAAAACAAGGAAAACATTGAAAAGCTAGAAATGCTAAACGTAGGTACAGTTGGGCACATAGACCACGGCAAAACAACTCTTCTTTACAGGCTTACCGGCAAATTTACAGACACTCATTCAGAGGAACTTAAGAGGGGAATAACCATAAAGTTAGGATATACAGAAACAATCCTGGAAAGAAATGGCAAAAAGAGATATGTAAGTTTTGTTGATGCTCCAGGACACGAGATGCTTATGGCT
>MFWN01000048.1:6722-8430 GCA_001786395.1 Candidatus Pacearchaeota archaeon RBG_13_36_9 | reverse complement strand
CATACTGGTCATTGCTGCAAACGAAGGAATAAAACCCCAGACAAAAGAGCATCTAATGGCTTTAGAGTCAAAAAAGATAAAAAATATAATAATAGTCCAAAACAAGATTGACCTGGTGACTAAAGAAGAGGCCAAAAAGAACTACGAAGAGATAAAAAAATTTGTAAAGGGGAGTATTGCTGAAAACTCCCCTATAATTCCGATTTCTGCACAGCAGGAAATTAACATAGAAAAATTAAAAGAAAAACTGATGGAGATTGAGATTCCAAAGAGAAATGCAGAAGAAAAACCTATTTTCCTCATTGCAAGGAGCTTCGACATAAACAGGCCGGGGACAAAAGCTTCAGAATTGCATGGTGGAGTTTTGGGCGGGGTTTTAAAGCAGGGAAAATTGAAAGTTGGTGATGCAATTGAAATTAAGCCAGGAATTTCTGAAAAAAAAGCTAATCAGCAGGTTTACATAAAAATAAAGACAAAGATAGTTTCTATCCATAGGGGGAATCATAATATAAAAGAGGCAATTCCAGGGGGCTCTCTGGCGCTGGAAACTGAGCTGGACAACATACTGACTAAAGCAGACTCTTTGTCAGGATGCATGGCCTCTCTAGAAAGCTCCCTTCCAGAAATAACAGAAAATGTAAAAATAAAGTTCAAGCTATTCGATGTTGTTGCAGGTGCTGAAACAAGCCAGAAAACAGATCCTCTAAAACCATTAGAAACGATTCTTCTTAATATCAACACAAGCATAACAGTAGGAACAGTTTTAAGATTAAAAGGCAATGAAGCTGAATTGAAATTAAGGATTCCAATTGTCCCATTAAAAGGAGAAAACATAGGAATGGCCAGAAACATAGGCGGGCATTGGAGACTTATTGGTTATGGTGAAATAATCTAATCAGGATTCTTCATCTTCTTCAGATTCTTTGTCTTTAGTTTTTTCTCTTACTCCTCCAAGCAATTTCAAGATATTATTACGGGTTATTGCGTCTTTTGCTTCGCCGCTTATGTCCAAAGATAATATTCTATCAAGCTCTTCTTT
Organism: Candidatus Pacearchaeota archaeon RBG_13_36_9; assembly: GCA_001786395.1. Classification (GTDB taxonomy): domain Archaea; phylum Nanobdellota; class Nanobdellia; order Pacearchaeales; family GW2011-AR1; genus MFWN01. Next base: position 7,391 of record MFWN01000048.1, on the reverse strand, counting down.
TGGATGAGCAAATGGAAAATCACTGCCAAAAAATATTCTATCATTCCCATACCTTTCTAAATAGTCTTTAATTGCGTCTAAAGATCTCTTGCTCGCATAAGAAGTGTCGGTATAAACATTTCCTCGTTCAAAAATATTTGCTTTCCTTATTTTTTCGTAACTATCAGTACCAAAACCGAGATGTGGAATAATTACCCTTATTCTTTCTTCAGGAAGCTCCCTGTCAACTAGACGGATAAAGGTTTTTAGGTTTTCAAAATCATCTTCGAATATTATGGGCATCTTGTTATCTCTCAAATGATCAAGAAGCTTGTTAAAACCTGCAGACGGCTCAGCTTCCCCGCCTGTAATATTGTACTTAGGATCAGGGTCGTGCCTGTGCCACTTTACTCCCAAATACCTATTCAAGTTTTTTCTATCAAAATCAGGCCAAATAAAATTAAATTGAAAAAAATAAACTTTTTCTGATTGTTTATTTACCTGATCAGCCAGACTCAAAACATACCCGTTAACAATCTCTCTTGCCTTTTTAGAAAACTCATCAGTTATTAATCCCCTGCCTGCTTCAGAAATGTCAGAGGAATGTGGAAAGATTACTGCAGAATTTATTTTAGTGTTCTTTATGAGGTTCAGATACTTCCTATAATCTTGCCTCTTTCCAATATGCAC
>MFWN01000048.1:2386-6603 GCA_001786395.1 Candidatus Pacearchaeota archaeon RBG_13_36_9 | reverse complement strand
CCACATTTTCTGCCTCAGGAATTTCTTCTTTTTCTAGTTTAACTAAATCTGTAACAGAATCTCCGGGCCTTAGCTTAATGATTCTTACACCCTGAGTTGCCCTTCCCATCACTCTTATGTCTTTGACAGAAGTCTTAATAACCATCCCCTTAGCAGTTGTTACTACAATAGGGTCTTCGTCCTTGACTGAAACAGAAGTAACAACATTGCCTGTCTTGTCTGTAACTTTAACATTAATCACTCCTTTTCCTGCCCTGCCAGTGAGCCTATAGTCCCCTACCTCGCTCCTTTTGCCATATCCTTTCTGGGTGATTGTAAGAACATTAGTTTTATCATTTTCTACAGGAAGAATTTCAAGGCTTACAACCTTATCACCTTTCTCTAATTTTATCCCAGTAACTCCGTAAGAAGCCCGGCCCATCTCCCTTACCTCATCAGAATTAAATCTTATAGCCTGTCCCTTCAATGAAATAAGCATGACTTCCTGGCCTTTCAATATAGGCTTCACATCTATCAATATATCAGAGTTGTCCTCAGGCAGATTAATAGCCCTTACCCCTGTACTGCGTGGATTGCTGAAATTCTCCAGAGCAATCTTCTTTACCTGTCCCTGGCCTGTAGCCATGAACAAATGATTCTCGAACTTCTTGACAGCAATAACGCTTGTGACGTAGTCATCTTTAAGCTTTAGCAGGTTGACTATTGCCTGTCCTTTTCCATATCTGTTGGTTTCAGGCACTTCATAAGCCTTAAGCCAAAAAACTCGTCCTCTTTTTGTGAATAGGAGTAAATAGTCATGAGTAGAGCAATAAATTAATTGTTTAACAAAATCCTCGCTAGCAAGCTCTGTGCCTATAACCCCTTTCCCACCCCTTTTTTGCTCGTGATAAACTTTCGGAACCATCCTCTTAATATATCCCTTGTCGGTCACTGTAATTATAACATTCTTTATTGCTATCAAATCCTTCTCTTTAATCTCTTTTACACTCTTTATAATCTGGCTTCTTCTGTTGTCACCAAAATTCTTTTTTATTTCAGATAGGTCTTTCTTGATTATCTTCAATATCTCGTTTTCATCTCCTAATATCCTTCTAAGCTCCTTAATCAGCTCAAGCAGATCCTGCTCCTCTTTCTTTAATTTCTCATGCTCCAGGGAAGTGAGCTGTTTCAAAGTAAGCTCAAGCACAGCTTCAGCCTGTTTCTTGCTTAACCCAAACTTTTTTTGTAAAGACTCAGAAGCATCTGTAGCAGTATTGCTCTTCTTTATTATAACTATAACCTCATCTAAATTTTTTAATGCAATTAACAACCCCTTGACAATATGTTCTCTGTCTTCTGCTTTTTTTAAGTCGAACTGGGTTCTTTTTCTTATTATCTTTCTTCTGTAATTAATATAAACATCTATTAACTCCCTTAAATTCAGCTGTTTAGGGATTCCAGAAACTAAGGCGACTAAAATCGCATCGAATCTTGATTGCAGCCTAGTGGACTTATAAAGCCTGTTTACAGTGAATTTAGAATCCACTCCTTTCTTTATCTCTAGGACAATCCTTACTTTGCCTTTTGAAGACTCATCTCTTATATCCCTTATATCAGGAAGTTTTTTATCCCTTGCAAGCTCTGCTATTTGTTTTACTAATTCTGCCTTATTCGTCTGATAAGGAATCTCAGTTATCACAATTAGATCATGGTTTTTTGTTGATTCATGAATAATCTTGCCTCTTACAACAAAGCTGGCTCTCCCTTTCTCGTACAATTCCTTTAAGTTTTCTGCAACAATCTGCCCCCCTGTTGGAAAATCAGGCCCTTGAATTATCTCCATCAGCTCATCTGTTGTTATTTTTGGCTTGTCTATTGTCTTGGAGATGGCATCGCATACTTCTACAAGATTATGGGGGGGGATGTTGGTTGTCATCCCAACTGCAATGCCGCTCGAGCCATTGATCAAAAGGTTAGGTAATTTTCCAGGAAGGACAATAGGCTCTTTCAAGGAGTTATCAAAATTAGGAATAAATTTTACTGTATCTTTTTCAATGTCCTGGAGGAGCTCGTTGGCTATCTTAGAGAGTTTTGCTTCTGTATACCTGCTTGCAGCTGCATTATCCCCGTCGAGAGAGCCAAAATTGCCTTGCCCTTTAACAAGCGGGTATCTTAATGAGAAATCTTGCGCCATTCTTACAAGAGAGTCATAAATAGCCATGTCACCATGAGGATGGAACTTGCCCATCGTGTCCCCAACAATTCTAGCGCATTTCTTAGTCGCGCCCTTTTCCAAACCCATCATTTTCATTGCGTAAAGAATCCTTCTATGAACTGGCTTTAATCCATCTTCAGCAGAAGGCAGCGCTCTTGCTACAATGACAGACATGGCATAATCAATATAAGCCACTTTCATTTCATGGCTTATCTCGCTTCCCAAAATTCTGTTTTCATCCAAATCCTTAAAGTTAATATCCTTTTTCTCTAAGGTTTCTGGCTCATAATCTTCTTCACTATTGCCATTATCTTCGTCTTCTTTTTTGCTTTCTTCTTTTTCTTCTTCTGGCATTTTAACTGCTAACCCCTTTTTCAGCTAATTCACAAAAAATATGATATGCGAGGACATGACACTCTTGTATCCTTGGCGTATTTTGGGAGGGAGAATTTATGTTTATATCACTTGCAAGTTTTATCTTCCCCCCATTTCCCCCAGTTAATGAAACATTAATTGTACCTATTTCCTTTCCTTTTTTTAATGCTTTTAATACATTTTGGGAATTTCCAGAAGTAGATATCCCAATTAACACGTCTCCTTTCTTAGCAAGAGCTTCTACCTGCCTTTCAAAAACTTCAGAAAAGTCATAATCATTGGACCAAGCAGTGATAACTGAAGTATCAGTAGTCAGTGCTATTGCGGGAAGCGCTCTTCTCTCTAGCTTGAACCTCCCAATTAACTCTCCAGCTATATGCTGTGCATCTGCTGCAGACCCCCCATTACCAAAAATTAATATCTTATTTCCATTATTAAAGCATTTTATTATTTCTTCTGAAACTTTTTTTATGTTTTCTGCTTCTTTTAAAAAATAATTTTTACAGCTAATACTCTCATTCATAATACTTTTGATTTCCTTAATAGCATCCATTTTATATATCCACCTCTGCTATGTTTGCGTTTTTCTCAATGAATCTCCTTCTTGGCCCTACTAAATCTCCCATAAGCATTGAAAACGTCTCGTCTGCCTCAACTGCGTCTTCTATATTGATTTTCTTTAGCATCCTCTTTTTAGGATCCATGGTAGTATCCCACAGCTGCTGTGGATTCATCTCTCCTAATCCTTTAAATCTCTGGACATCTGCTTTTCCTCCAACCTTTGCCAAACCCTTCTTCAGTTCTTCATCAGAATAAACGTACTGGTCTTTTCCTTTTCTTATCCTGTACAACGGGGAGACAGCAACATATATATTCCCGTTTTCAATCAACTCGGGGGTGTACCTGAAAAAGAAGGTTAATAATAAAGTCCTGATGTGGCTCCCATCAACATCTGCATCTGTCATGATTATTATTTTGCTGTACCTCAGCTTTTTGATGTCAAAATTTTCTTTTACGCCTGTGCCTATTGCAGTTATAAGATTGATAATTTCTTCAAAAGACAGAGCTTTTGTAGGGGCTGCCTTTTCGACATTAAGTATCTTTCCCTTTAGCGGGAGTATAGCTTGAAATTCCTTATTGCGCGCCATTTTGCTGCTGCCTGCTGCAGAATCTCCTTCAACAATATACAGTTCAGTTTTCTCTACTTTCTTGCTGGAGCAGTCTGCTAATTTTCCAGGCAGTCCGGAAAATCCTGCAATTGTCTTCCTTCTCACTAAATCCCTCGCTTTTCTTGCAGCCTCTCTTGCCTTGGCAGCAGCGCTTGTCTTCTGCGCTACCTTGCTTGCAACATTAGGATTCTGCTCAAAATATTCGCTTAATGCAGTTGTGACCATTGAATCAACATACCCTTTTACTTCGCTGTTTCCAAGCTTAGTTTTTGTCTGCCCTTCAAACTGAGGCTCTCTAAGTTTCAAATTGATAATAGCCGTTAGTCCCTCCCTGACATCATCCCCAGACAAGCTGCCGTTCTTTAATATGCCTTTTTTCTTGGAATAATCATTAATTACCCTCGTAAGAGCAGTCTTAAAGCCGGATATATGTGTTCCTCCCTCTGTAGTATTAATAGTATTGACAAACCCAAAAATAT
>MFWN01000048.1:0-2368 GCA_001786395.1 Candidatus Pacearchaeota archaeon RBG_13_36_9 | reverse complement strand
TATATTGAATGGCAATCTCCACAACTGTGTGGTCCATCTCCCTCTTGAAATAAATTGGCTTGTGCAGCGCCTCCTTAGACTTGTTTATATGCTTTACGAACTCTACTAGCCCTCCTTCATAGTGGAAAATTTCTTTTTTCCCGTCTCTTTCGTCTTTCAAAACAATTTTGGCCGTAGGATTTAAAAAAGCTATTTCCTGAAGCCTTTTTCTTAAAACACCAAAGTCATATTCTAAAGTGGAGAAGATGGTTTCATCTGGCCAAAAAGTTATGCTGGTGCCAGTATCCTCTTTATTGCAGCTTCCAACAACTTTGACTGAATACTTTGACTTTCCCTGTGAATATTCCTGCTGCCAGACTTTTCCGTCCCTTTTTACAGTGGCTATAAATTTCTTTGATAAGGCATTGACGCAGCTTGCTCCAACTCCATGCAGCCCTCCTGAAATCTTGTAAACACTCTTATCAAACTTGCCGCCAGCGTGCAGTTTTGTCAGGACAACTTCCATTGCAGAAATTTTTAGCTCAGGATGCTTGTCAACTGGGATGCCTCTTCCATCATCAGTGACTGTAACGCTTCCATCTTTATTTATCGTTATCTCAACAAGCGTGCAGAATCCAGCTAAGCATTCATCAATAGAGTTATCAACAATCTCATAGACTAAATGATGCAAGCCCGGCTTTCCAGTATCTCCAATATACATAGCAGGCCTTCTTCTAACTGCTTCTAGCCCCTCTAAAACTTTAATGTCTTCTGCCTTATATCCTTTGGTTTTATCTTCAGTCATCTTATCTCCAGTTTTTTTAATTTATTTAACATATCGGGAATGTCCCGAAACTCAATTATTATTTGTGCATAATATCTTGTTCTTGATTCTATCCCTTTTTTAATTGCCAGGATTATCTTCTTTTTCTTGGCGATTGCATATCCTAACTCAACCAGCATCCCCTCGCTTTTTTCCTCGCCCCTTATTAAAACAAACATGGCATCACTTTCATCAAGCTTATCCAGGGTACCTGTATATATCTCCTCTTTGGTTTTCCCTTCATAACTGAAATCAAAAATGGGAGCATAAGTTTCATGTCCTTTGTCTCTTAATAACTCTATAACTTTCTGCAAAATCTCCTGTAGTTCTTCTTTGTTTTCTCCTGTAAATTTATATGCAAGTTGAATTTTCATTTTCTTATTTTAAATAAGCTTCACTACCTCCTCACAAATTTCTTAACTAGCTCAGAGAGAAGTTTTTCACCTCACCGATATGAAAAAGATAGAGGGGTTTAAAAAGCTTTCCCTCAAAAATCTAGCACCTTAAGGCTTAAAAAGGCTATTTTCAGATTAGGGCCTTTTTTCTGTTCTTGTTTTTTTACTCTTGCTTATTTCTTTTCTGCTTCTTCTTTTTTGTCCTTCTTCTCTTCCTTTACTGCTTTTTTCTCTGTCTTAATTTCTTTTGCCTGAGATTCTTCTTTAATCTCTGCAATTAACTCCTCTTTTGCATGCTTCATTTTTTTCACCCATTTCACTTTCTTGTTTTTTCTGCCCATCTCAAAATTTTTTCTGCATTTTGAAGAGCAAAAATGTAAGATAGTGCCATCATTAAGCACGTAGGTTAAGCCTCTTGGAAATTCATAGGGTTTTTGACAAAATGAACATTTAGGCATTTTCTATCCGTTAGCTAAAGGCCCCCTTTGTTACCCTGCTTTTGATTCTCCTTGCTTCTATTGCAGTTTCTCTTAGAATTAAAATATCTTTTAGCTTTATGGGCCCCTTAACATTTCTTCTCATGACCTTGCCCCTATCGTTTCCCTGCAAAACTCTGCATTTTACCTGGGTAATCTCTCCTCTAAAACCTGTCCTCCCAACAATATCTTCAACAACAGCAGGAACTGATTCTCCTAATAATTTTTCAGAGCCTTTGGTTCCACTAGTCTTGGCCTGTTGTTGCTGATTGGGTTTTTCTTGTTTTTTACTTCCCATTTTACCTTCTACCAAAAGATTTACTTGCTTTTCCTATCAGTTTTTCCATCGCCCTTGTCAATTATAGCCACGCTGGAACATGAAACATTTAAGCCCACTGCTGCACCTAGTTTTTGCTTGCTGTCTGCTTGCTGGCACTCAATGCCTTTCTCTTTGCATAAGACAGGTAAATGCTGAACAATCTCCTTAGGCTCAACGTCTGCTGCATAAATAACTAACTTGGCAGTGCCTCTCTCAATTGCTTTTGTAACTTCGTTTGTTCCTTTTTCTATTTTTCCAGATTTCCTTGCTTTCTCAACAAGATCATATACAGAAGCCATTTTTCTCCCTAAATTTAATTTAGTTCATTGGCTAAACCTATGAGAAAATGGGGGTTTATAAATCTTCTGCAAAGAAC
>MFWN01000047.1:10768-13833 GCA_001786395.1 Candidatus Pacearchaeota archaeon RBG_13_36_9 | reverse complement strand
CATATATCTTATAGATATCTTAACTTTTTAAACTTTTTGGAATAACTTAAGAATGATTAACTATGTTCGGAGATACTGAATGTTAAGTCAAGTTGATAACTTACCATAAACTGCTTAAACCTGCAGGAGATTATACTTTCCTCCTATTATCCCTATAGGAATTTTTGATACAATTAGTGAGATTGTTGAGCACCGAGACAATCGAGCAGGTTATCCGAATAAGGTTAATATGCCTTATGCTGTTTTATATTTAATGTAAAGTAAGCTCTATATCTTAACATTAGGAGCACTGGGGTTGTTTCCTCATGCTCAACAACCCTTCTGGCAAAATTAGAAATGCTTATAGAAACAATCTTAGGAAGGTAATATTATCTTCGGAAAAAGGGAGCAAGCGAGCTTTTGTAGGAGGCTTAATTGAAGGATAGCAAATAAGAGTAGTATGTTAAGTTGGCAGGTTGATTTTATATTTAAAAAACATTTAAAAACTCCTTCTGCTTTTAAAATATAGAAAAAAGAAGTTTAAAATGGAAGATTCTGTTTCAAAGATAATCGAGGAAGTAAGCCCTTTTTACGGGGATGCGAAGAAGTATAAAAGAGAGCCTGTTGAAGCAGAGAAGCACGAGCTGACCTACGATTCTACTTCTGAGACTCTTGAACCAGTTTATTTTTGGATAGTGGATTATATGAACAGCCTATTTGAAAGAGATGTTAAAAAGCTCATAGATAACTTTTCTTCCTCCCCTGGCTCCGGTCATTTTTCAGAGCTGGGAATGCGGGCAACCAGGATGCAGGAAGAAGGGATGAAAATTCTTGGAGCAGTAAATACCGTGCTTAAAAGCATACTCAATCTTATCTATGATTTAAAAGAGTTTGAAATAAGGATTTCCCATTATACCTCTGCAAATTCAAAAAATAAAGATGAGGCAGAGGCGGGGTTCCTGGCATTAAAGCAGATTTGGATGGATAATGTGGATGTGAAAAGAGGAAGAGGAAGCATTAACATGATGGCGCAGGACCTTAACTTTGTGACTTTGAGGGATGCATTTATGATTGCAAGGTCAGTAGGCGAAGTGGAGAAAATGGACTTAAACGACCGGGTTAAGCGCATTCTCAAGCCGCGCCTTAAGGAATTTTTTGAATGGAAAACTCGTTCTGAGATAGAGCTGAAGAAAAGGTTTGAAATAGAAAAGTCCTACTTAAAAAGCCAGCTTAACTCCCTGCAGCTATACACCCGATGGGCTAAGCCCTATCTTATTGCAGCAGAGAGGCTTAGAATGCAGGAGATGGGGCAGGCGCCAGATCTAGTGAACGTATTTAATACTATTGTTCTTCAGCTTACCCTGTTTGCGAAGGAAGAGATAAAAATTGATGAGCTCGTTTTGGACAGTGATGTGCCTCGAGAATTTGGCAAAAAGGGGAGATTTAAGAGAAAATACTACAAATGCGTCCTGGTGGACTTTGTTTTCAGGGGCATTCCCCAGAGGGTATCTGGGCAGCAGGCTCACTATGTTTTTGGAGGCAGGACCGATGTAAGTTTCAGGGGCTACTGCTTAAATGAAGATGAGTTAAAGCTGTTTGACGAAGGGCTGAAAAAAAGCGATATAGAAGATGCATTAAAACTGGTAGAAGGCGTAACAACCGAGTCCTTAGACCAGTTAAAAGGGGATATAGACTATTTTTTAAAAAGCGATGCAGAAAAAGCCAAAGAAGAGGAGAAAAAAAGGAAGTCTATAGATATTAATCCATTCTCAGCTTTATTTGGCTTTTATAGCGAGAAAGTTGCGCAGAGGAAGGAAAATAAGGAGAAAGCCCATCTGGAGAAATTAAAGAAGAAAGGGGCAGCAGGGGATAATTATGCCGAGAAGCTTATCAGGAATATCGGAGAGGGAAAGGCAGCAGAAAGCTGCTTCAATATTTTTGATACTTATAAAAAAGCCCACGGCATGCCGTCTCATCCGGCCCCTGAAGAGGAATATAAAAAATCATTCGGGGAATTTTAACTGCTGTATTTTAGAAATTTATAACAAAGATAATAAAAATAGTCTTAGAAAAAGTTAAATATATGCTTCTCTTTTATATTCAATGGCAGCTAAAGAACCAGGCGAGTCAAAAGCTCATGCGAAAGAATCTCCCGAGTCAACTAACCAGGAGGTAACACTTGATTTGTCAGATGGCAGCATCTCCGGCGAGGTTGCTGTGGGAGAAGTGGCAGGTGGAGGAGACGAAGAAACTTTGGAGGATATTGCAGATGATTCTATGAGGGAGGCAGAAACTTTTTCTGAATCTCAGTTTCAAGGGGCAGGAGGGGGAAAAATGCCTTCAATTACGCTCCAGTCGGATTCTCAGGTTCAATCCCAATTCACTGAACCTCCAGTTGCTAATTTAGAAAAAAGTGCCTCCTCTTCTATAGGGGATGCTGGTGGTAGAAATACAGAAAAACAGTTTGAAGAGAGGAGAGAAAAGCCAGAGAGGCTGTATAAGGGGGGCTACAACACTAACATGCCCGCCTACGAAGGAAGCGTAAGCGAGGAAGTGGCTTCCAACAGGAGAGAAATGCAGGAAAGAGGAATGACTGCCAGAACATTCGAGGATTTAAGGCAGACTCAGCGGAGAGTATCTCCGGAAAACCCAGAAATGGAGGCAAGAAGAAGAGGAGATACCCAAGACGATTTGATTAGGGAGTATACTGTAACAGAGTTAGAGAGGCCAGATGATTCTCCTAAAGATCCGATGGCAAGAAAAAGAGAGTACAGGACACTGAAGAGATAGTAATCTATTTAAAAGACAATTTCTTCAATAAATAGTAAATAAAAAATGAGGGTTAACATGAAAAAACTTAATTGGATGGATATTGCATTTTGGATTTTAATGGCATTAGCCATATTGCTGTTAATCTTATCATTTTTTAAAGGAGGATAAAATGAAGATTAGTATTTATGATGCGCTTTTTTGGATTTTTTTTGTGCTGTCCATTATATTGGTATTATGGTATATTTTTGGCAGAAGCCCAACATTAGAACAGGCTTTCCTTGTTTTAATAATCACTTTTTTGTTCAAAATTCAGG
>MFWN01000047.1:6070-10738 GCA_001786395.1 Candidatus Pacearchaeota archaeon RBG_13_36_9 | reverse complement strand
CAATTCTGAAAAATAACTTTATAAGGCTGGCTAACGATTTTAAAGAGCATATAAAAAATACTAAAAAAATAAAGGAAAAATAAAAATGGCATACGAATCTTTTTACGAAGGAGTTCCATACTCTTTAGAGCCTGTTTATAAGGCAAAGGAGGGGTATGGTGATGTTTTTACAGGGTACAGAAGTGCGTTTAGCAAGATTGGCGCCCCCACCTCCATTCAGACTGCCAATCAAATACAGGAAGTTGCTAATTTATTAAATCAAGGAGTAAAACATGTAGAATTGCAGCCTTTATCTGAAGGGGTATTTGACCAGATTCCAAAACAGCATTTCAGGGAAATAGCCCGCTTGCAGAAAATGGCAGGAGCAGAAACTTCTGTTCATGCGCCATTTATTGAGCCTTCTGGATTCGGGAGAGAAGGATGGAACGAGCAGGACTGGAAAGCAGCAGAGCAGCAATTAAATAGTGTCATTGACAGGGTGCAGGATCTTAATCCTAAAGGGGGAATGCCAATTGTAGTTCATGCCTCTGCAATCCAGGGCAGTGAAGAAACTCCTGTTTCTGACAAGCTGAAGAAAGAATATATAGAAGGGTTTAAGGCAAGGCACAGAGGAATATCCCCGCCAAAAGAACTTGTTGATAGCTTAAAATATAAAAGAATCATCGCAATAAATCAAGATACAAAACAGTTAATCCCAGCAGAAAGAGAAGAAAGAATCTATCCAGATGATGTTGCTGGAACCGCCCCTGGAGAGAAAGTAAAGCCATCAATAAGAACTCCAATGGAAGAGTTAGAAATCCATAATCAGAGCGACTGGCACCAGAATCTTACCCAGGTAATCTTTTATAAAAACAGGGGAGACGAGCTTATTGAACAGTACTATTCTGGAATAAAGCCTCTCTGGAAGCCCATATTTGGCAATCCTCATATTCCTGAAGAAGAAAAAGATAGGCAAAAAAAAGCACTTCCGAAAGAGATGTGGGGCGCAATAGACAATTCAAGGATTGCTTACGAGTACGTTCAACAGGCCAGCCTGACTCTTAATTCTCTGTTCAATAAGGCATACAAATATGGCAATGATGAGGAAAAAGCGCTTTTAAGAAGAGCTGCAAAAGAATACGAAGAGAAATTTGAGAGTCGTGACCTGGCTATTCAATCCCAGGCAGTTCAGGATTTAGCAATTAAAATGGAAAATGTCCATCCGCAGGTTTTTGTTCCAATAGAGCAGTTTGCAACAGACAAATCTGCTACAACATTTGCAAATGCAGCCTGGCATGCTTTTAAAATGAACAAGAAAAATCCTCCTGTAATTGCCATAGAAAATCTTTACCCCGGCATGGCTTTCTCCCGCTCAGAGCAGTTAAAAGGGCTTATTGAAGAATCCAGAAAAAAATTCCAAGACCAGGCAGTGAATAACGGTTATACAAGGGATGAAGCCAAGAAAATAGCAGAAAAGATGATCGGAGCTACCTGGGATGTGGGGCATTTAAACATGCAGAGAAAATCCGGCTTTGATGAAAAAGAGCTTATCAAAGAGACAGAAAACATTGCACCTTATGTAAAGCATGTTCATCTTACAGATAATTTTGGTTATTCTGACTCTCATCTTCCTCCTGGAATGGGCAATGTTCCAATAAAAAAAATCATGGACGAACTGGAGGGCCAGGGTTTTGCAGGGAAAAAAGTAGTGGAAGCAGGAGCCTTTGCCCAGCATTTTAGAATATCTCCAACTCAGGCCACCTTGGAAGCATTAGGCTCTCCACTTTATACTATGATGCAGGCTCCTTACTGGAATCAAGCTCTTGCAACTCCTGGAGAATACTTTTCAGGATATGGGCCTATACTTCCTGAGCAGCACTTCTCCATGTACGGAACAGGTTTTTCAGGGATGCCAGTGGAATTAGGAGGGCAGATGGCAGGAAAAACCAGCAGAGTGAGTGGAACTCCTATGGAATAAAAAATCAAAAAGGTTTAAATATATAAAATAAAATATATAATAGACTATAAAAGAGGAAAAACTTATGGGAATAATTTTTAAAAGAGAAAAAGAAGAGTTGCCAACAGCAAGAGAAGTGCCGCCTATCCCAATACCTGACGAATTTAACAGGAATATCAGGAAAGAACTTGCAGTTAGTTATAATGCAAAACCTCTGGCAGAAAACAAGAAAGTTCCAAAGCCTGATGTTAAATTAAACAAAAAAGATTTTCCTACCTTGCAGATTAAAAGCGAGAGCGAAATAGCCCTTGATTTTGCCGCAAAAGCCTATCAGCTTTTTAATAACGTTATAAAGTCTATCATTCTATTCGGCTCTTCTGTAAAGAACACTGCTACAGACAGTTCAGATATTGACATAATTATGATAATAGACGATGCAGCTATTCAGTGGGACCAGGAGCTCATAGCATGGTATCGCGAAGAATTAGGCAAGCTGATAATGCGAAATCCCTACAAAAAAGAGCTTCATATTAATACTGTAAGGCTGACAACCTGGTGGCAGGATTTGATGAGGGGAGACCCGGTAGTTCTGAATGTTATAAGGTACGGCGAGCCTCTAATTGATTTTGGCGGATTCTTTAATCCCTTAAAAATTCTTCTTCAGGAGGGAAAAATAAAATCAACTCCGGAGGCAATTTATACCTGCCTTCAGAGAGCTCCCCAGCATCTTGCAAGGAGCAAGGCAGCTGAACTTGGAGCAGTAGAGGGGATTTACTGGACAATGGTTGATTCTGCCCATGCGTTATTGATTGCAGCAGGCGTAATGCCTCCCTCTCCAGAGCATGTCCCCACCCTTCTTAAGGAATATTTTGTAGATAAAGGGCTGATAAATCTTAAGTATGTTTCCTGGTACAGGGAGTTATTTACCCTGCATAAGCAGATAATTCACGGAAATCTGACTGACATTAAAGGAATGGAAATAGACGCCTGGCAGGACCGTGCAGACGAGTTCATGAGAGTTATGGCAGAGCAGATAGAAAAAATAATAGAAAGATAAAAAAGATAAAATTAAAGATTCTTAGGCTGCTTTTTTTGCTCTCAAAGGTGTCATTACATCATTTGGAAGCTTAATCATCCTTGGGCCCTTAGCTCCTGCGTAAACTTCATTCGCCATTCTTGCATTCTCCAAATGGACGTAAGAAGAATATTTTGCCATAACTGCATTAGTCAATTGATGCATTAAATAATTGCCATAGGCTTTTTTTTCTTTACTTGCTTTCTCGTTATTCAATTCTGCAATCCTAAGGTCTTTATACTCTTCTTTTATTTCTAGTTTAATATCTCCCAGTCCTTTTTGTATGTAAGGGATTAAATCTTTTGCCTTCAATGCAAGAACACATCCCTGATAGACAGCATAATTTTGCGCCACTGCCTTGGAAGCAGTTAAAGTGCCTGCTAACCCATCTCCAGCTTCTATAGCCTGATGTACCTGCGCATCCAGGCTTTCAAGCATGCCTTCTAAGCCAACTTTTTGAAAACCCAGTCTTGCTCCAGTCCATGCATCCCTATTTGCATTTTCCCCGCCTTCTTGTCTTCTTAATTGAGCGTAAAAAAATCCTTCGTAAGTTTCTAAATTAGACATCAAAGTATCTCTTATTTCTTCATAGCTTAGTCCTTTCTCTTCGTGGTCGGATCTTTTTTCTTTAGCCATTTTATTTTTTCTTGTTGTTTTACTTAATTTTCTTAGTAATAAGTAGTATTTAAATCTTTCGGTTTGTAAGAACTAACTAGTAGTAACAAATTAGGGATGCCCCATGCCCCCGCTCATTCCGCAAATCCCCCAGGCCCAAAATTAAGGAGTATCTTTTTTATTTCATTTATAGTTTCCTGCTGATGATTCTTGTCTGGCATTCTTACAAACCTTATCAACATTTCTGCCAAAGTCTGTTCGTCAAAACACTTTAATTTATATCCGTCGGTAATGAAGTAAAATATGAAAGATTTGTATTTCAGTTCTTTAATAACAACTCCTGCAACACTTCCTAAAAGCTCGCCTTTTTTCGGGTCAGTCTCAAGAGTTTCCATTAAGTCTATGATTTCATGAGCCTCTCCTTTAAACTTCTTTTGAATTTCCTCAAATAAAGGGCGGATTATTTCGACCTTAGCCATTTTTTATCCAACTCTTTTCTGGCTTCTTCAATAGAAATAGTGCCTTCTGAGGACATTAAAAATTCTCTTAGCTGCTCTTTAACTGCCAGAGAATAAATCCTTTTAAGAATGTCTTCATAACTCTCTCCCTTAGCTCCAAAAGAAGCTAATTTGTCTTTTGTTTCCTTGCTTAATTGGATTGTAGTTATGTTTTCCATTTTAGCCTATAGTACCTATAGTACCCATAGTTTATAAATCTTTCTAGAAGATATCCAAAACTTCATGCTGAGGCTCTTCAGAATTTTTTGCAGTTAAATCCTCACTTTTAGGCATTTTAGGCTCTATTGGGCTTAAAACCTTTAATTTTTCTTCAACTTTTTTAATGTTTTCATCAATCTTGCTTATTTCCTTCTTTTCTTGCTTTTCTTCTTTCTCTTCAAGCGCTAATTCAAGCTCTCCTCGCTTAATCTGCTCCACCTTGCTTTCTATTGCTTTTTGTATATTCCTGAATTCGAGAGTGTAGAGAAAATCCGTGTTTATAAGGCTTAAAAGCCCATTTTTTGGAGCTTTTTGGGCTCCTGTAA
>MFWN01000047.1:2740-6064 GCA_001786395.1 Candidatus Pacearchaeota archaeon RBG_13_36_9 | reverse complement strand
ATCCTTTCTCCTCCATCTCATCTGCGCCCTTTTCTGGCTTGATTCCCTCAAAAATATCTATCTCACTATCCTCTGCATGCTTTTCTTTCTCCATATCCTTTTTCACATCCTCTGCCTTTTTTTCTACATGCTCTAAATTATCAATCTCCCCTATCCCTCCTTCGTACCCGTCTGGAGGGGCTGTTTTAGGCATTTCTGCATTTTCTATCTCTTTGGTCATGCCTGTTTCATTTGCCTCCCCTGCAATAATCTCGCGGGTTATATGCTCCACATGGTCCTTAATCTCTTTTTCTTCCATTTTCCCTTCTAATTCCTGAACTATCTGGGAGATAAACTGGGCAGCGTCAGCATTGACTGTAATGCTGTCAATCCCCTCTCTAACGAGGAATTTAGCCATTTCAGGATTTGAGCCTGCCTGCCCGCAGATAGAAGTATGGATCCCGTTTTTCTTGCATACCTGTATGACTTTTGCTATCTGCCTTAAGACTGCCGGGTGCTGCTCGCTGTAAATATCCTGGACAGCAGGGTTGTTTCTGTCTACTGCCAGAGTGTACTGGGTTAAGTCATTAGTGCCCAAGCTTATAAAATCAAGCCCGACATCGCACAGCTCTCCGATAATTTCAACAGCCGCAGGGGTCTCTATCATAATTCCGAATTCCATATTATCTGTTCTTATCTTGGAAAATTCTTTCCTGGCTTCAACTGCCTCTTTAACAGAGATAATTTGAGGGAACATTAGGCCAATCTTTTTAATTGGAGATTTCTCAGCTACTTTTTTGATTGCAGCCAGCTCCGCCCTTAAAATCAGCCTGTTCTTCAGGCTGAACCTTGTTCCATGCATTCCCAGCATCGGGTTTATTTCCACTTCTTCAGGGCTCCCTTCTAAACTTCTGAATTCATCTGTCCTTATGTCTGAAGTTCTTACCCACACGCTGTCAAAAGGCTCTGCTATTTTTTCAACCCCTTTTCTTATTATCTCAGAATATTCTTCCATCTTATTCTCCTTAAGAAATTTCAGAGGGTGTTTCCCAGACTCTGCTATAATGCCTTCTAATCTAGTAAGCCCCACAGCAGTGCAATTAGATTCTGCTGCTCTTTCTGCAAAATCCGGAAGATCTACTATCACTTTTATTTTTGTCTTTGTTTGAACTACCGGAAGAATCTCTTTTTTCTTTTCTTCTCCAACCTTTCCTTCATATACTTTTCCAGCTGTCCCATCCACAGTTACTATCTGCCCTTCTTTTAATATTTCAGTTGCTTTTTTCGTGCCTACAACACAGGGTATGCCCATCTCTCTTGAAACTATTGCCGCATGGCTTGTAGTCCCGCCTTCATCAGTAATAATAGCGTCTGACCTCTGCATTGTAACGACCATATCCGGATTAGTCATTTCTGTAACAAGTATATCTCCCTTCTTGACTTTAGGAAGGTCTTCCATATTTTTTATTATCTTGACTTTTCCTGATGCAACTCCGGGGCTTGCTGCCAACCCGCTCAATATCATCTTTCCTTCAATTGCCGCAGGTTTCCTGTCTTTTCCCAGGACAGTTATTGGACGCGACTGAACAATGTAAACCTCTCCGTCTTCAACTGCAAATTCAATATCCTGCGGCTTTCCGTAATGCCTCTCTATTTTCAATCCGATATTTGCTATTTCTTTTATCTGTCCGTCAGTCAAAACCTGCTGCATGCTTCTCTCTTCTGTAAGCCGGACTTCTTCGGTCTCTCCTGCTCCGTTCCGTACAATCGCTTTTTTCTTGTCTGCAATTGTCTTTTCAAGTATTTCCAAGTCAGGATTTACCTTATAGTTATCAGGGTGAATGCGCCCGGATACGATCCCTTCTCCAAGGCCAAAAACTGCTTCAATGACCATATTATTATCATCTTGCACAGGATTCTTGGTAAACATAACTCCTGATTTGTCAGAATTAATCATTTTTTGGACAACAACCGCCAACAGTGCCTTGACATCCTTAAAGCCCCTCTTATTCCGATAGTAAATCGCCCGGGGGGTGTAGAGTGAAGAAAAACATTTTTTAATTGCCCATAGCAGATTTGAATTTCCCTTTATATTAAGGAAACTTTCCTGCTGCCCTGCAAAACTGGCTTCAGCCAGGTCTTCTGTGGTTGCGGAGCTTCTTACAGCTACAAATACAGGCTCTTTTGCAACTCTCAGAATGCTTAACGCATCTCCTGAGATGTTAGAAGCCTGTTTTTCTGTGCCAAGAATCTCATAAGCCTCCAAAATCTCCTCTTCCATATCCCCTGGAAATTCCTGGCTTTCTACCATCTCCCTTATTTTTTTGCTGCTTTCATTGAGCTTATCAGTGTTATCAACATCGATATTTTTGACAATGCTTTCTATATTCTCTGATATCTTTTCAATAAATTTTCCAAAAGTTTGGGCGCTTATGACAAAAGCAGGAGGCACTGGAAATTTTTTAGTGTACATTTCTGCTAAGGACGCTCCTTTTCCCCCAGCTATCAAAACATCTCCATTAGAAAGCTCAAACAGCCATTTTACATACACTTCATTCTCCTCTTTTATTTTTCTCTTGTTTTCAGAGATTCCCCCTTTTACATATCCCATGGTAATAACAGAAATAAAGATTATTTAAAGTTTTAGATAATGGAAGAGTTTAGAATTTTACTTTTTTTCTTCAAGCGAAACTTTTGTAGCGCAGGCAAGTTTAGGCCCGACTTTTCTGAAAGCATTTCTTACTATCGGCAGGAATTTTTTATCTGAAATTGCAACCAGGAAAATGTCTTCTCCTTCCTTGACAAACGCAGCTCTTCCTACTGCAGAGCCAAATGACTGCTGCATCCCCTGATTGACTCTCTCTCCCTTGCTTCCGCCGCTGAACATCCTGTTCTCTCTTAGAATATGATGAGGATATCTTCTTACAGCAAAGTAATAATTTGTCACAGAATTATTATCCAGCTCTTTCAGTATGCCCTGCCTGCAGGCTTCTATTGCATTGTCTCTTAATTGAATATCTTCCTTGCAGATAAGCCTTAATATTAATTTAAGCTGGCCTTTCTGATATCCATTTATGTTTCCCATCATGCATTTAACAATCTTGTTATGGGGAACTGTTTTGATATATGCCTTGCTCTTAACTTTGCTGGTCCTTGTATAAGCCCTTGCATATCTCTTTGAATAAGCTTTTGCATTTCTTAATCCCATTTTAAATATCCCCTGGAGAAACTCCTGATAATAATAGGGTTCTTCTATAAGAATTTACTTCTACCTTATTTTTATGGCTTGCAACATAAACTTCAATATCCTCTGTACCTTTAAGTCTGTACTTTTGAATTTCAGTC
>MFWN01000047.1:230-2701 GCA_001786395.1 Candidatus Pacearchaeota archaeon RBG_13_36_9 | reverse complement strand
AATCTGTCTCCTTGTTTAATCCTCCAATCATAAATTCCCTCTGATAAACCTACATTTTTAACTAAGATAAGGATTCCATCAGGTTCATTTCCTGGTTTAAATTCAATATCTTCAACTAACATAGCAGTTAGTTCTGAGAAATTCTGTCTTGTTAATTGTTCTGCCATTTTATTTTACCTCCGCCTCTGTTGTTACTGCCTGCCCAGGCAGCCCTTTTTCAAAAATAGCCCTTACCAGTCCCTTGTTTCCATGGGCAGAAGATATTTTTCCCCTGATTATTTTTTCAGCAGGGCTTTTCCACTCAACTTCCTTGCCTACAAATTTCTCAGCTTCTTCTCTTTTTTTTGCTCCGACATCTAGGATAAAATGCCTTGGGTGATAAGTTTTTCTCCCTCTCCTGAACTGCATTACTTCAGCTTTCATATTAATCCATTAAAAATTTGACAAGATGTAGAGAAAATCTGGGTTTAAAAAACTTTGTTTTAAGTTTTTTAAGCTTCAAAATAATACTTTATTTTGACAGCTCTCAGAATTTTAATAATTCTGAAGCCACAAAAATCCCCTAAGTTGATAGGATTTTTGATGTTTTTAAAGGTTTTCTAATATTTTTACTGCTCTTTTAACACGCCAATCAGCCAAAAGCTTCAAGCCTGTTCCTTTGTCATATACTGTTTCATTTCCTTTAAATGCTGTAACCTGATAGACAGTCCAGGGGCAGTACTCCCTTTTCTGCTCTGTAACCCAGACAACTCCATTGTCTGTCAGTACCTTTTCTTTTAGAGTCTCGCTCTTAAGATTATCCCCAAAGGCAATTAAAGCCTCATAGGCAAGTGCTCCTGCTATTAAAGTCCAATATGCTGTTCTTGCTACTTTTCCTTTTAATTGCATTTTAAGAAACCTCTTATTATTAGATTATAATTTCAAATTCTCCAAGTTCTTTCTTAAGAATATCAAGAATTTCAGGAGTCAATTTTCCTGACTTGCCTTTTTGCTGCTGGATTATGTTCTGGAATTCTTCATGGCTTGAATCTTCTATTCTATCTGTTATTTTCTTTATCTTGCCCTCATGAATCATGAATGCGGGATTTGTCAGGAAAAGCTCTGCTTTCTTGCCAGCTTTCGTAACTAAAAGAACTTTGCTTTTCTGCAGGTCCGCCATCTCGCATCTCTGCCCGTACTCTATTAAATTATTTATAAGCATGACTGCATTTTTCCTTACCTGTTCAATCTCATGGGCAGTTGGCTTTTTCTTGCTTTTTATCCTTTTCTTGGCATCTAACAGCTCTCTTAAAATATGCAAGAATCTTGGGTCAGTCCTGCCTTTGTTTACCATCTCTTTTTCAAACTCTGCTATTAAGGCTGATTCTGGCTTGTCTCCGAACAATCCTTTTAGAATCTTGAAAATAGTTTCATAATTATCCTCTATTACTTTTTCCTGGGCTCTTTTTTCAATCTGAACCCTTAACTCTTTCAGCCTTTTCATATAATCTTCCGAGTCTTTCAGTAATCTGTCCACATCTGCCCCTTTAATTTCTTTTATTTTCCCGTGTTCATATCCCTTGTAGTATTTTATGACAATTTCTTCAAGAATATCAATATATTTCTTTTCCAGCATTTTTTCTTTTTCTAAGAATATTCCTCTCATCTCTCCAACTACTTCCTTGGTTGCGGGAGGAGGAAGTCCATATAACATCAATAAAGCCTGTGAAGGAGTTATAACTCCCCAGTACAAGTCTCCCATGACAATATCCAATAGCCTTCTTTTTATGCTCTCTCCTAGTTTATCTCCCATAGACATAAACATATCAATAGCCTCTGGGCTTGGCTTTATCTTTCCCATCTTTAATAATAATTTCCATGGCATGAATGTTCCTCTGTCATAAAGCGGAACACCATCTCTAATCATAGTAAACATTACCGGGTGGGCATCTTTCACACTCTCCCAGAACTCTGTTAAAATATAAACCTGAACATTAAGAATATTTTTTACCCCTGCTAAATCCTGCGCCTCCATAATATAAGAGTAGATTATTGCCCTTAGCTTTTCTTTCAACTCCAGCCTCGGCATTCTTTTTACATCAGTATCATCAATAACAATGAAAACATCTACGTCGCTTGTCTTTTTTGCATCTCCTCTCACTAAGCTTCCGCAGATAATATAGCTTGTTACATACTTTTCAAATTTCCTCAATACCAGGCTTTTATGTATCTGAGCAACTCTTAACGCCCCTAAAAGCCCCTTGTCATATAGCGGGAAGCTCATGCCTATTGCTTCAGAAAGGTCATATTTCCCATCCAGAGAAAAATTCCACAGGTCAACAGGGGTTATCAGATTAATCCAGATAATTGGTTTCATGTCTTTGCTTTCTTTTATCAGCTCTGCCCGTATCTTGTTTATTTCCTTGAATTTTTCTTCAGGAACTATAATCAAAAGATGCATTGGCTTAAGCTTTTTTTCCTCTTCGTTAAGC
>MFWN01000047.1:0-202 GCA_001786395.1 Candidatus Pacearchaeota archaeon RBG_13_36_9 | reverse complement strand
CCTGCGGAGGAATTATTCCAATAGCGATAGTGAAGGGGTATTTTTTTAGCACGAATTTCTTGAAGTTCTCCAGTTTCTCCCGTGTCTTTTCCATTTCTTTCTTAGCTTCTTCAGAAATCTCTCCAGGCAGGGTTTTGTTCCTTGGCTTGTACTCGTCCTGGGCACTCATCGTCTTGTCCAGCGCTTTTTCAGAATCTTTATT
>MFWN01000046.1:15117-22374 GCA_001786395.1 Candidatus Pacearchaeota archaeon RBG_13_36_9 | reverse complement strand
AAACCTTTCGTTTTGTATTCGATAAAAGTGTGGTGACTAATTTTTAGGGAGAACTCAAGTAGTTAGCTCTTTAACATTAACGTTCCATTTTATAGGAACTCCTTTCTTTACTACAAAAGAATTTGGCGAATATCCTGCCCCCGTAACATCCATGTTAACTTCCGGGACACCATTTGTTAAAACTGCCTCTGCTCCTTCTTCAATAGGTCCGCCAAATATCTTTGCTCCAATTGCTGAAAAACTATATTGGCTTCCAGTCATTGATAATCCCCTATTGATCATAATTAATCCAAGTATCAAGACAATAACTGCAGATATTTTTAATATTCTTCTAGTTGTTTTATGGCTGATTACAGAAGCAAAAGTTCCAAAGCCAATCATTACCGGAAGAGTTCCAAGCCCAAAAGCAGCCAGTGCTGTCGCTCCATTTGTAAAACTCCCTGTTCCTGCAGCATAAAGGTACATTGCCTGAAGTGGGCCGCATGCAATAAACAATCCATTCAATAATCCAGTGATTATTGGCCTTTTGTAGGTCCCTTTTGCCTCAGCTGAAGCTTTCATTGTGAATGCAGTAAGAAATTTGGGATTAATCTGAAATTTCCTGAAGAACTTAATGCCAAATATGCTTAATGCATAAAAAATCATGAAGATTCCTGCAAAAATTGCAACCCCTGCTCTTAAGCCTATACTGAATACAAATATCCCTCCGATTAATCCAAATATCCCTCCAAAGATTGTATAGGATATAACCTTTGCTCCGCCATAAGCAAAATGCTGCTTGTAGCTTTTATGCTCGTTCATTGCATTTTTTGCTGTGTAAGAAACAACAAATCCCCCGCACATGGCAATGCAGTGAAACCCAGTCAAAATTCCAACCATAAATAACAGCAGCAAGCTGCCATTTTCTCCGATAGATGGAATATCAAAGTTATAATTTTTTGATAAAAACGAATACAAGACAAAAGCAACAATTAAAAGCGCCCCTATAAAAATAAAAAATCCAAACCTCTCAAGGGCGCTTTTTTTATTGTTTTTTTTATTTTCTATGTTGTTGCTTGCAACGCAATATCCCAGCTTTTCAATTTTTTCTTTAATTTCTTCCTCGCTTATCTTTTTAGGATCAAAGTCTATCTCTGCCTTTCCTTCTTTAAAACTCGCTTTAATGCTGTTAACTTTTCCTTTCAGCTCATTTTCAATAAGCATGCAGCACGAGTTGCAGTGCATTCCTTCAATACTAAATGTTTGTTTCATAGATTTTTCAAAAAGTAACCCCTTTTAAGCGCTTGTATGAAACTAGTTTCAAGGGAGAAAAAGACTCACTTCTTCACAACAACATTAGTCATTCCTCTTCGCTTTCTCTCTATGAATTGCTTTCCCTCTAATCTGTCAAGAACTCTTGTGACTTTTACTTTTGAAAACCCTGTTTTATCCACCAAATCTGACTGGAATATTGTTCCCTGGGCGTCTTCTACTGCCTTCATTATCACTTTTTCTTCTTTGTCCAGTTTGGAATAATCAATGGGCTTTGCTTTCTTTTCAACTTCCACTTTCTCCCTGACTTTTTTCACGATAATTTCCTTCTCTTCTTTGGCATAAATCAAAAACAAGCCTATGACTGCCACCAATCCCGCTATTGCAAGGCTAATCCAGGTCTGTATGGCTATTGTCCCATACATCGAGCATTCTGGCCCATGACTGCAGCTGTCTGCAACAATGCTTCTCAAGCCGAAATTAAATATTCCTACTATAATCCCGATTATAACAGCTATTCCAATAATTAAAAACCCTACATTTTTATTTTTCATGTTTCTTTTCCCTTTGTCTTCTGATCTTTTGTTTAATTATTTACTTTTTCTTCTTCTTCTTCTTTTTGCATCCGCAAGTTCCGCACATTTTAAATTTTACCTCCTTGTTTCTTTTTCTTTTCGTAATCTTCAATTGCTTTCTTTAATGCCTGTGCCCCTAACAAGCTGCAATGATGCTTTATAGGCGGAAGGCCCCCAAGATTCTTAATAATCTCGTTATTGCTTAATTTTTTTGCTTCTTCTAATGTCATTCCCTTTACAATCTCTGTTAGCATCGAAGAAACAGCGACAGCTGCAATGCAGCCAAAAGTCTGAAACTTTATGTTTTTAATATACTCTTCTCCTCTCTCGTTTTTCTCAACTTCTAAATACACTCGGAGAACATCTCCGCATTGCGGGTTTCCCACTTCCCCGATTCCATCTGCATCTTCTATCTCCCCCATGTTTTTGGGATTTTTGAAATGCTCCATTACTTTCTGCGAATACATTGAGTTCATTTTATACTTCTATACTTTCTCCAATATTTAAAAATTTATAATTAATTCCTTCCTTATTAAATATCTGCCGGACTTTTTCCAAATCAACTTCATATTTTGGACTATCGTAGTGTACCGGAACAACTAACTTTGCTTCTGTTTCTTTTGCAAATAGTGCCGCTTCGTAAGGGCCCATTACAATTCCATGATTTGTTATTGGGGCAATCAGTATATTGCATTTGTAATCATTTCTGAAACATATCGTGTCGCTTGTTATGTAAATCCTTTTGTCTCCTTGGATTATAAACCCTATATTTTGATGAACTTCTTTTTCTCCTTTTAGTATCGGAATGTAGCCATGAACTGCTCTAGCAACTTCAATTTTAACTTTCCCTACATTGATTATATCTCCTTCTTTTACCTTTTCTGCTTCTAAATTTGGATAATAATCCAAGACCTCTTGGCTTGTGTAAAATTTGACATCTGTGTTCTTAGTAATCTCCTTAATTGCCTCTGGATTGCAATGGTCAAAATGCTTATGAGTAACCAATAAGGCATCTATCTGTTTCCATCCTTCTAGCAGAGAAGGTTCATACTGTATGCTTCCGGGGTCTACTAAGATTTTCTTCCCATTCGTCTCTATTAAAACGCAGGACTGCACAAATTTGGTTATTTTCATTTTCTTTTCTCCATAAAAAAATAATTCCAGATGTTTACTTTCCCTCCGCCTATCTTCTCAAATACCTTACTTTCAATTATGCTAAAATAAGGTTCAAATAATTCTTTGATTTCATCTAAAGATGAAAAATACATTTCTTCTCCCATAAGGGCCCTCGCACTTTCTGGAACTATCCTTATTTTTTGAAGAGGACCGCCGAATTTAGTGTCCTGAACATTAAAGCAAGTTGATAGATATTTTCCATTATTCTTTAATAATTTATTCATGGTTTCTACATATTTTTTTCTTTTCTCAAAAGGGATGCAGTGGAGAATTCCCCACTCTAAAACAAAATCAAACTTTTCTTTTATTTCTGATAAATCATTAAAATCCATCGCTTTGAATTTGATATTAACTCCTGCTTTTTTTGCATTTTCTTTTGCATACTTAATGGCATTTTTAGATATATCAATTCCTAGTACATCAAACTTCTCTGAAGACAGGTATATTGAATAAAATCCTTCGCCACATCCAACATCAATAACTTTGCAAGGTTTTATTTTTCCACTTTTAATTAATTCAACCAATTCTATTGGCGGTTCTTTTTCAGTCCAGACAGCTGTTTCAGGTTTTTCATAAACTTTTTCAAAAATTTCCTTATCAGAGTTCATTTTTTCTTCTGTTTATAATTTAAATTTTTTATCATAAATACAGAATTTTTATCCAGACAATACCCGGATTTTTGATAAAATTTGACAGCCCTGGATTTTTTATTAGTTTTAAAGCAAATAGCATTAACTTTTTCTTTTTTGGCAAGAGACTCTACATAATCCATCAAAGTCTTTCCAATATTTAGTTTTTGAAATTTTTTATTAACAGCAAGGTCTTCTATAATTATTACTGGGCCTTCCCAATATTGTTCTCTCTTAAAGATTATAACCCCAATAATCTCGTTTTTTTCTTTTACAGCATAAATTTTTCCTATTTTGATATAAAAATTCAAACTTTTTAGAATATAACTCGAGCTATCTCTTTCATTAAAAGGGGGTTTTGCTAGTTCTTTTTTCATTAATTTTGCTATTTCTTTTAAATCTTTTTTATTTGCTTTTCTTATTTTCATTTTCTTTTCTCCTTTGTTTTATTTTTGCTTTCAAGTTTTTTGTTGAGCTCTTTTACAAGCTCATCTGGATTTAATCCATGAGCCATTGCGCCCTGCTCCAGTGTCTCCTCCATCGCTATAGGGCATCCGCAGCAATGCATTCCTTTTTCCATTAAAACCATTGCTAGTTCTTGGTCTCTGCTAAATATCTCTCCGAGTTTCATCTTCTTGTCTATTTTCTTCTTTTCTTTATTCATTTTCTTCTTCGTCAAAGTGTTTTTTATCTTCTTTTTCCATGCTTAAATCCTCTTCATCCAGCTCTTCTTCACATTCATCTTCGTTTTTAAATTCACATGCGTTTTCTTTAAATTTATCTTCCTTTTTCATTTTGTTTTTCTCCTTGTTTAAATTTTGAACGGGCTCATTCTCCTTAATTTATTTACAATTCCCGGCAAAACCTCCAAAACCTTATTGACATCTTCTTCTGTATTTTCTCTTGACAGAGTCAGCCTTATTGAGCTGTTTGCTTCTAAATGGCTTCTTCCAATTGCCCTTAAAACATGGCTTGGCTCCAGTGTGTGCGAACTGCAGGCACTTCCTGTGGAAGAGCATATGCCATATTCTTCTAAATATCCATTTATAGACTCTCCTTCTATATTGCCAAAACAGATGTTAACATTATTGCACAGCCTTTTTTCTTTTGCCCCGTTTAATTTGGTATTTTCTATTTTTAATATTCCATCAATTAATTTATTTCTTAATTTTTCCATCTGCTTAACCTGTTTCCCATCTATAATTTCTGCCGCTTTTCCAAATCCTACAATCCCCGGAACATTTTCAGTCCCGCTTCTCATTCCTTTCTCATGCCCGCCACCATGTAGTAGGGGGGTTATCCTGACTCCTTTTCTTATATATAACGCGCCGATTCCTTTGGGCCCGTGTATCTTATGGGCATTCAAAGTGGCTAGATCAATATTCTGTGCCCTCACATCCAATTTTGTTTTAGTATAGCTCTGGCAGGCATCTGTATGCAGCAAAACATTTTTCTCCCTGCATATTTTTCCAATTGCTTCTAAGTCATTTATTGTGCCAATCTCGTTGTTTCCGTGAATCACTGAAACAACTAATGTATTTTTCTTAATCGCCTTCTTTAGCTCTTCAACATTAATAAAACCCTCACTGTCAACATTCAGGTAAGTTACTTCAGCCCCCTGTTTTTCCAGCCACTTGCACGTATTGAATATGCAGTCATGCTCTGCTTTTGTAGTTATAATATGATCTTTGCCTTTTTTCTCATTCTCGAAAAACAGCCCTTTAAGTGCGAGATTGTTGCTTTCAGTGCCTCCTGAAGTAAAATAAATCTCTTCAGGCAGCGCCCCTATTGATCCGGCTATAATCTGCCGGGCATTTTCAACTGCCTCTTTCGCTTCCTGCCCTTTTGCATGCATCGAGGACACATTTCCATACTTCCCGCTAAAATAAGGCATCATTGCCTTCATAACTCTTTCATCAACAGGTGTTGTGGCCGCATTATCTAAATAGATGGTTTTCATCTTATTCCATATGCCTTGCGCATTTATTTTTGCAGAACTCTTTTTCGTGGCTGTCAATAATCTCAAGCATAGGCAGTATTGTTTTCTTGTTTAAGGAATACAGTCTTTTCTTGCCTTTTCTTTCTACAAGGACAATGCTGCAGTCCCTTAAAGACTTTAAGGCATGGCTCAGCTTGGACTGCTCGATTCCCAGCTCCTTGGCAATCTCCAAAACGCACATATCCTTTTCTTTCAGCAGGGTTATGATCTCGATTTTAAGCGGATTTGCAAGGTTTCCGAAGAACATGTAGTACTTGTTCATGGTATGAGTAATTTAACATATGAATACTATTTCATATGTTTATAAATCTTTCGGTTAAGAAGAAGCAATTAGTTAATTTTATAAGGAACGAAATATTACGTGTCTTATGTGGATAGCAAAAATCAAGGGTTTTGATAAAGATAATATTTATGGAGCAAAAGCTATCAAAAATAAGATTTCTATACATTATTATCCAATTAGTCACTATTTTGAAAACAATAAATACTTCTTTATAGCAGTTGGGATTGTAGAAGGATCAGAAAAGAATGTTCAAGCCTTTTTTAAAGATCTTAAAAGGGATAATAATCCTTCAAAAAATAACCGATGGGTTGTTAACCTGGAAACAGAAGGTAATTTCTTTGTATGCATTACTGCTCATCAAAAAAGCATAGAATTAAGCAGATATGTTCATCTCTTTTATAATCCCAAGTTTATCCATATAGACCCAGCAATAATTAATGTAAATGGTGAGGAAGAATGGAACGTTGCTTCTTCTCAGAGGAGGGATATAGAAAAGCTAATAGATATTGGTGAAAAGAAATACCATCTTAAACTTTTAGGTCTTAAAGAAACGAAAATGAAAAATATAGGCATTTTAACTCTTCTTCCAATGCTTACTGAAAAACAGAAAAAAGCATATCTATTAGCGGTAGAAAACGACTATTATGATTATCCAAGAAAAATTGAATTAAAGAAATTATCCAGATTAATGAAAATATCTCTTTCTACATATCAGGCACATCTTAGAAAAGCGGAAAGACAATTATTGCCCTTTATAGCTAGGAAATACTTCTAAACACGAACAATTTCGCTAGAAGAATTATATTTGTATTCGTAATCACTTCTAAATGGGAAACTGTATATTTGATTATATGAAAGAAACCTCCAGGCTTTCAGATTCACATACTCTAAGCTTACTCGAAGTGATTAAAGATTCAGGAAGAGGAGTATATGATTATGCTTCTCATCTTCCAGTCTTAAGAAACCGACTAAATGGCGATCCTGCAATTCCAAAAGCCAGAAACTCGCTGGGAAGGCTTGTTTATGAGTGTTTTGCTCAAGAAGGAGATTTTGAAAAAATAATCCCTGCTCTTTCATTTATAGAATTATCAACTGTTGCAACTTATGTCTTAGATGATATTATAGACCAGCAAGAAGAAAGACAGGCAGATAAATCAACTTGGAGGAAATATGATATAAATAAAGGTATAATTGCAGGAGGCTTACAAACTTTTATCGCATTGCATTCTCTTCGTGAATTAGAAATAAATTCTGAATCTAAGATAAGAGCAATGAATCTAGCACATGATATGTGGTTGAAATTATGGATAGGAGAAGGTTTTAATGAAGATATGAAAAGTGGAA
>MFWN01000046.1:13281-15089 GCA_001786395.1 Candidatus Pacearchaeota archaeon RBG_13_36_9 | reverse complement strand
TTATAATCTTTGCGGAGTCATGTTTGACACTATTTCACAAATTGCAGCAATATGCGCAAATGCAGAGGAACAGCAAATTCAAATAGCGAGCAATATTGGAAGTAATTATGGAATAGGGGTTATGATAAGAAACGACTTGGCAGATTTAATGCCAGAGATAAAGAAACATTCTAGAGCTCTTTGCAGGTCTTCTTATGAAGATCTAAGAAAAGGTATTTGGACTTATCCTATTATTCACGCGATGCAAAACTGCAAGGGGGCAGATAGGTCTATTTTATTGAATATTTTAGGTAGAACAGGCGATGAGACCAAATACAAAAGATTTTATGAGATATTAAGTAATTCTGGGTCTATAGACGCTACTCTGGATTTAATAACCCAATTTAAAGAGAGAGCCAAAACGCATATAAGAAATCTTCCTGATTGCTCAAGTAAAGAGTTGCTTCTAGATTTTGCAGACTTGTTAGATAATCTAAAAGGGTATAGATAAATATACTTAGTTTATTAAGATGCTATCTCTTATCTTATATAGTTTTCCTGGAATCATCTTTTTCTCCTGCCTCTCCGGCGTATGTTAATCTTTGGAGGCTTTGGAATATTTGCCAGCATTGCCGGATAAAATTCCACCCCATTGATTTCCTTGATAAGATGTCCCATAACACTCTTTATTCTCTTCTGCTCAATTAACTTTTCTCTCTTAAAG
Source organism: Candidatus Pacearchaeota archaeon RBG_13_36_9 (assembly GCA_001786395.1). Taxonomy (GTDB): domain Archaea; phylum Nanobdellota; class Nanobdellia; order Pacearchaeales; family GW2011-AR1; genus MFWN01. The sequence continues at coordinate 14,386 of MFWN01000046.1, read as the reverse complement.
AGCCCGATGTTTTTGTAAACGATGTGAAACTCCGGATTTCCCATAATAAGCCAGAGCACAGCAAAATGATGCAACAAATCCGAGGATATTATGCCTAATCCGACATTAAACAGGGTCTCATGCCTGTAAAAATAAAAAAACAGCGCAATAATCATTCCGAGAAAAAGGTGATGAAAATGATAAAACCTCTTTAATTTGAATTTTCTCATAATTTTTATATAAATTTCTTTTGAGCTTACCTTGAATACGAATCTCATAAATATCGTTGCCAGCTCAATAAGGAGCGCGGTATATACTACAACTTTTAATAAAAACATATAAAAATAACAAAAACATCATTTATAAACATTAACTATCAAAAAATTCCTTAAAAGGAATTTTAGGATGCATGAAAATCCTTTTATGGGATTTTCTGCACAGAAAATTGTTTTTCACAATTTTCTTGTGCTCAGAAATGTTTTTCACATTTCTGACATAAAAAAGAGCGAACAAAATGAAACCAAGAACAAAAAAATATCTTTATGTTGTAACAGCCCTGTTTTTGCTGGTTCTTCTATACGCTTTGAAAAACACCAGCTATTTTGCAAGGGCTTCTTCGTTTATAGCCGCTTTTGTAGTTTTCTTTATAATAGATACGATTTTTGGGCTCAAGTTCCGGAACAGGCACTATATTATCTTTATATTTATTGCAGCGACTGGAATTTTATTCTCTCCATTATATTACATTTACCCCAACTATGATAAAATACTTCACCTGATTAGCCCGTTTTTATTCTGTATTCTTATTTACTACCTTGTAAATAAAATTCAGGGAATAAGCCTCCCAGTAAAGCTTTTTCTGACAGTTTCAATAGTAGTCTCTCTACTCGCTTTTTGGGAATTATTTGAATTTGGCCTTGATAAAGCCTACGATTTGAAGATGCAGGGGGTGTGGATTAGGGATGTTACTGGAATGGGAAAAATTAATATGATTATGGACAGGAATGAGGACACTATGATTGATATGATAATAGGCACTCTAGGAAGCATAGCATTTGCATCAGGGCAAGCTGCAGGTAATTACATTAAAAAACTAAAAAATAAGATAAAAAATAAGAATTGATTT
>MFWN01000046.1:12459-13236 GCA_001786395.1 Candidatus Pacearchaeota archaeon RBG_13_36_9 | reverse complement strand
CGCAGGGGTCTTTTGATTTTTCCTGTCCTTTTTTTACAACAGACTTTCCTTCTTTTATCTCAAAAACTCCGTCGCATACAGCTGCGCATGCCCCGCATCCAATACATTTTTCTTTGTCTACTTTCACCATGTCGAAAACGGTTTGTTTATGCTCGAGTCCGTTTTCGAGCATCCTAAAGTCGCCTTTCTCAGCGACTTTTTGATTTTAACACAATTAATTGTTCAGCAAGATTTAAAAACCCTTGCTTCTTATAATTTACATGGCATGGTGGTTATCGCTTTTGATTGTTATTCTTGCACTAGTAGTCTTATTCGTGCTTCTCCTGATTTACTATTACAACAAATTTGTTGTTCTTGGGAACAGAATAGAAAATTCCCTTGCGCAGATTGATGTTCAGCTGAAGAAAAGAGCTGATTTAGTCCCAACTTTGGTGAATGTTGTAAAAGGATACGCGAAGCACGAAACCAAGATTATGACTGAAGTTACAAAGGCGCGAGAGTTGTTGGTAAAAGGCGGCAATATCCAGCAAAAAGTCAAGGCTGGAGACCAATTGCAATCTGCCTTGGGGAGAATATTCGCAATAGCTGAAAATTATCCCAATCTTAAAGCCAATGAAAACTTCTTGCAGCTTCAAACCGAGCTTTCAGCAATTGAAGACAAGGTGGCATATTCAAGGCAGTACTACAACGACTCTGTATTGGTATTAGAAAATGCTTCTGAGAGATTCCCTGGAGTATTTTTCTTCAAGCTTTTTGGAAGGGAGAAGAAAGCGTACC
>MFWN01000046.1:0-12403 GCA_001786395.1 Candidatus Pacearchaeota archaeon RBG_13_36_9 | reverse complement strand
TCTTTAAAATACAATAAAATGAGAAATTTACTTAATTATCTTGTACCTACTTTATTAATAGTATCAGCAGTTGTCGGATTTGCAGGAGGTTACGCATCCAGCAGAATACAAACTCCAGACTATGTTGCAAAGTTTGAGGAATTATCTGCTAGATTAGATAAATTAGTAGAAGATTCAAGAAGGCTTAAAAATTCAGCAGAAAAGCTAGAGAGAGATAGTGGAAAGTTAATGTCAACAATTAGTGATGAACTAAGAAGAGTAGTGGAAGAAGCGACTAAGACTTCTAGATGAGCATTCAGGCAAATTTTAAGTTAGACAGTTCTTTAGAATATTCCCTGAGTGATTCGTCTCCTGGTTCGTCATGAGCGCAGTGCTGGTATCTGTCTTTTAAAACTGTTCTCGGAAGATATTTCGTTAGTTCCGTATTGGACAGAGTGTCGATTTCTCTTAATCCTCTTCCGTTAGGCATAAAAAGATGCTTATAATCCTGAGAAAGCATAAAAACTTTTCCACGATAAGAGCAGGATATTGAAATGCTCATTTGGTTAGGCTCCCAGGCAGTTGCAACGCAAAAGTCTTTTTCAGCAACTTTTATCATAGCCTCAAACAGGCTTTTTCCAGCTATTTCTCCAAACAGCTGGACGCATTTCCTTTCAAGTGCTTTTTTATCCCTGTGCATCGCTTATTAATCTGCAGGCAGTTTTTAAATCTATTGTAAATCTTGCCTAACTTTCTCTTCTGTCAAGGATTTTCTGCAATCCTGGCTTGTAAGACGCAAGAAAAAGAGGCTCTTTAAAAATATAAGCTGCCACTAAACATTCAAAAAGCCTGTTTTTAGCTCCTCTTTTTATGTCTCTTTGAGTCAGGCCTTTTTTTAATTTACCAACACTCATTTTATCAATATCAAACTGTCTTGAGAAAAGCTCCATGTCTGCAATAATCTGGAACGCAAAAGGATAGCTTGAATTATTTATTGCACTCATAACACCAAGGTACCTGACATTTCTGTCTTCTTGAGCAAAGACTAGGTTGTATTGCCTGTCTAAGTTGTATGCTCTTCCTTTTTCAAGCCCCACTCTTTTTCTTGTTTGCTCTAAAACTGCATCAAAAAGTCTCCGTGTGCTCTCTTTATAGTTCTCAAATTCTTTTTCTAAAAGAGCCCTGTGTTCACCTTCAGAAAAAATAAAGCCTTTTGGATTTTCTTCAGACTTCGCCCTGTCGTAGGCTTGGACATATCGTGCATGGCGTAAAAGCAGTTTATAACTCAATATATCTCTAGAAACTTTTTTAGCATAATTATCAATTGCCTTTTCCTGAGCTTCTTGTACCTCTTCTAATTCATCTTCTAAATGATTAACCCTAATGGCTCTAGAAGCTTTTGTCCTTGGCTGGACAGTGAAGTCATCATTAAATCCAGATTCTTTAATCATTTCAATCAGTTTAAGTGGATTTTTACAAGGGGCTTTCCTCCCTATTTCAGTCATCAGATTATCCCATATTTCCCAGAATTTCGCAGCATCTTTAACTGGAATTGTTATTGGCACTTGAGGGTTTTCATGCTCAGCCCATCCTTCACTAGAAACATAATAAAAAGATAGTTTCCCCTGCCAGAAATCATAAGTTCCGTCTCTGTTAACTTTTGTTGCAAGGTCTATTATCATGTTTCTGTTATATTTATCAGGGCCGAACCTGGCAGTTGGAAACCTTAATGAAGATTTAAGTTCATTTCTTTCAGTGTCATAAGAAAGATAAACTTGCCTATTTTTTGCTCCTGTAATCCTCTGGGTTGTAGAAAGCACTAACCTCCCTCCTTTTGGATTTCTGTTTCCTTCTAATCTTTTCAAATACTCTTTTTCTGAAAGAGTAGAAAGATGGCTGTAGCTTCTGTAGGTTATTTTTCTGTCTTGCTTATCATAAACTTCTATTGTATTCTTTCTTCTGTTAAATTTTGCATATCCAAACATCCCCATTTGCTTGTCCAGAACTAGTGTTTTATTCTTGCCAACCTCGACTGTAATAAACCCGTGGTCAAGAGTTTTCCTTTCACTTGAGTCTTCTCCTTCCTCAACGTCCTTTACTCCAACTCCCCACCACATTTGAGGCTTTAGTTTAGCTTCTTTTGCAACTAAATATGCCGCGCCAAGATAAGTAAAGCAGTCGCTTTCTTTATCAATCTCATGCAAAAAAAGCCCGCAATTGCCTTTTCTAATAGCCTCGCTAAATCCGTAGCCTATCTCTATAAAACTATTGCTATAAATCTGTTCAGCTGTTCTAAGTTTAGACCTGGCCCTTCTTCTATACTTTTCAGCAATCCATCTTGCAAGTTCGACAGATTCTTTTGGAAAATCTTTCATTTTAAATTTCTCTGTATCTCAGAAATAATCTGAGGCTTACACCTCTGACTAAACAGTAAATAGCGTGTATTTAAAAAACTAATTCCTGTTATCTTCTCAAATACTCTAATAAAGAACTTGTTTCTTTCATAGGCCCTGCAGGAGGCTGTTTGCCTTTTGCTGCAGCAAGCTGTTTTTCAGTTAGATGAAGATATTGCTCAACTGTATAACTTGTATTATATTTTGCCAAATCCGCTGTTGATGAAGCCACCTTGCTGACATCTTCCCAGCTTTCCTGGTCTTCTACTGTAAAAGAGCTTACTCCTCCAACATCTGCCCCTTTTTTCTGTTCATATGCGCATTTATAGTCTGTTCTCACTGTCTTTAGCCTGGTATTTGCATTTCCTGCTTTTAACTTATTAGTTAAATCTTTCCTTTTGCCTCTTAGGTCTGTGTCTGCAGCTTTAGTTGTAGTTCCTGCTCCAACAAGCCTATAATTGTGTTCTTCTGCCATGTTTTTACATAGAATTTTAATTTAAAAGCTTTGTTGTGATAGAAAATAATCATGCTGGAAATCTTATATTTTACAGTAAACTTTTTAATTCTGACTGCAATTCTGAGCAATCTCTGTATCTCTCTTTTCTGTCTTCTGACAGCGCCCTGTTAATAATCTCCCTTGCTTTTTCAGGCAAATCAAACAGAGGTTCCATTTTTTTTGATTGAAAGTCGCATGAATGTGTGGTATTTCTAAAGATATGCCCTGCCTGATAAACATCAAACTGAAAATCAATTGCACAATTCCCTTTCATGTACTCAGGAGGAACAGGATTCCGTGAATCTCTGCCTGTTCTTAAAAAATAAGGTTTGGTTATACAATTATAATCATAAACCCTTATATCCAGGCTCTCTCTATCAACAAAAATGTTTCTGTCTCTTACATCATGATGAATAATTCCTTCTTTATGAAATAAAGAAAGAACTTCTGTTAACTGAAGCATTATTCTAAGCATATCAGCAAGATTAACTTTTTCATCTTCTTTTAATTCATATAGAAGCCTGTCCAGTGTCGGCCATTCTATTTTTTTATAAAGTTCGTTAACAAAGCCAAATGCAGTTATTTCCCAATCAACAGGCAAAAGCAAGTTTGGATGCGAAAGCTGAAAAACTTTTTTCATAAGTTCTATTCTCTCTTCCGGGAAAGGTTGTCTGCTTTTTTTCAGAGCAAACTCTTCTTTAGTTATTTTATTAGTGCAGTAATATATCCTAGAGCGATATGAAGAATCAGACCAGTCTTGTTCGCCTATTTCCAAATCTTCTAGATTCATAAAAATCCATTAGCAATCTGCTTTATAATAATTTATGTGCTTTGGCAGATATCTCAAAAAACTTAAATACTCTCTTTCTTTCCTCTTTTCATGGAGAGGATAACTTTCTACGAGCAAATATCCAGCAATAAATGGAAGTCTTTTTTCTTAATACTGATTGTAATAGTTTTTCTTCTTTTATTGGGGACAGTGATTGGATTGATTATGGGGGAGGGTTATTTTTTCATCATCATGTTTTTTACTGTAATTTTCACTATAATCTATGTTCTTGCGGGCTATTATGGTGCAGATAAGATAGCTATTGCAAGTGTAGGGGCAAAAGAAGCATCTCTTCAAGAATTTAGGCAGTTTCATAATACAGTAGAGGGGCTTTGCCTGGCTTCAGGGCTTCCTAAGCCCAAGCTTTTTGTGATGGAAGATGATGATATTAACGCGTTTGCTTCTGGAAGAGATCCAGAGCATGCAGTAATCTGCGTTACAACAGCAGCTTTGGAAAAATTAGACAAGCAGGAATTAGAAGGTGTATTGGCTCACGAGATAAGCCATATTGGAAATTATGATATAAGATACATGACTCTTGCAGCTGTTTTAGTCGGGATGGTTGCAATGCTCTCCCATATTTTCTTAAGAAGCTTGTTTTTTGGAGGGGGGAGAAGGGACAACAAAGGAGGGGCTGGTTTTTTAATACTTGTGGTAGTTGGGATTGTTCTTGCAATTCTCGCGCCTATTTTTGCAAGCCTGGTCCAGCTGGCAATCTCAAGGAAAAGAGAATATGTAGCAGACGCTTCTGCTGTTAAAATTATGAGAAGCCCCACCGGATTGATAAGGGCATTGAAAAAATTAAAAGGCAATCCTTCAACACCCCATAAAAGAATAACAAAGGCAGTTGCCCCCTTGTTTATCTCTGATCCTTTTAACCACAACAGGCAGGCAGATTCATGGCTCTCCACTCATCCGACTCTTAATAATAGAATAGCAATTCTGGAAAGGATGTGAAAATGGAAGAAAAAGAAATACAGGAGCTGAAAGAAAAAAGCAAAGAATATGCAGATTCAGCAGGAATATCTTTAAATTCTAATGATAAAATTGCAGACACTATAATAAAAGGGCTTCTAAGAAACAAGGAAACCAAGGGGGAAATTTACTGCCCGTGCAGAATTGTTACAGGCAACAGGGAAAAAGACAAGGAAATAGCATGCCCGTGCGTTTTTCACAGAGGAGAGATTGAGTTGCAGGGATTTTGCCACTGCAGGCTGTTTGTAAAGAAATGCTGACTGGTGATTGACTGCGCTCTTTTCAATCTAAAACATTTATTCTGTTGCAATTGAGGATAAATTTTTTAATAAGTTTTCCATGGATGTTGTGTGTGCGGGAGATGATTTATAAATAATGTTATATAGCACATTTTATAGGTAAAATACCGATAAATAATACAAAATAGAAAGATTTATAAAGTGCATTTAGTTAATTCTATTATGGCAACAAAGTATGATATATTTGAAACAATCTACAAATATAGGCATCCTGTAAGAGCAATAGAAATACTAAAAATATTAAATAAAACCAAAAGAGAGTATGATAATATTCTTCGGCTCACTAATGAGCTAGTGAATGAGCATCTTGTAGTAAAAACCCCTTACGGCTTCCAGATTAAAAAAAACGAAAAAACCAAAATACTGTATGGCATAATCTTTCATTGTTTAAGTAACGATTTAAATTACAATTCTCTTATGGACCCTAACCTTATGCAGTTTGTAAGCCAAGCCTTAAAGCAAAAAGAGATAAGTTCTAAGGATGCGAACTTAAATCCGAGAACTCTCAAAAAATACATTAATATTCTAAAAGAAAACAGCTTAATTTTAATAATCTCTGAAAAGCCATTGAAAGTTAAGGTATTTTATAATATTCTTTTAAATAATCTGCTGGTATACTTTGGATATAAGCATGAAGTTATAACAGAAGACAGTTCTGATTATCTTGAAGAAATATCCAGGCAATTAACCTTATTCAGAAGACTAAGAAGAGGAAAAGACCAGAGATACAAACAGATAATAGGAGAGTTGGAAGTATATTTTATTCATCATAGTCTTTCTTTAGAAGGAAATCCTATAACCCTTTCCCAAACAAGAAAGATCCTAAAAGATAAGATAATACCTTCAAGCCTGAGAACTAATGATGTTGATGAAATTAAAAACTATCAAAAAGCTATTTTTCAGATGATGCAAGATAGCCAAAATAAAAAGCCTCTTACAATCCCTACAATACTTAACTATCATGAATTAGCAATGATCCATATTCCTGAGATCGCAGGAAAAATAAGAAAAACAGAAGTTTATATCCAGGGAAATCCCCTTTTTAAGATAACAAAGGCAGAAAAATTAGAAGAAGAGCTTAATAAGTTATTAAAGGAATATAATGATTTTATAAATAAAAGGCCTTCATTAAAAGAAATTTTGTCTTTTGCAGTTTATTTTCACAACGAGTTCCAGCATATTCATCCGTTCATAGATGGAAACAGCAGGACAACAAGGCTAATAACCTTCCATTTATTGCAATCTTTGGATATACCCGTCTTTGATATTCCTTTTGGGTTGCTGGATGAATATATGAATCACACAAAAGGCTCAAAAAAAAGAGAAGATAAAAAACTTTATCAGACACTTCAGAAGATAATCCTGTTTAATCTCAAGAAAATAAATGCCGCGTTAGCATAATATATGCTTTCGTTTTTCAGTTTGCTTAAGACTGTATAGCCCCGCCAGAAACAGGATAAAATTTGCAAGCTATTCTAGAAAATAGCCAGTATTAACAAGCCCAAGAGCACTATCATCCCAATTATTCTCAAAATCCACTTTGTTTTCTTGCTCATCTAAACCCCCAAAGCCAGGAAATGCCACCATGGCTTTTTAGTCTTGACCATTTTCCCAGTTTCTAGATTTATTTTCTGGTTAACTTCAGCCGTTAAGGGTATGACAAAAAACAAGCGCGCTTTTTTTGTCCCATAAATAGAATAAACCGGCTCTCCCTTATATTCTTCAATTTTAATCGATTCAACTGTATCAATCTTCTTTGCGCTCGCTATTGTATCAGAGGGAATAATTTTAGTCTCTTTTTCTCCGTTGGAGGTTTGAACATAAACCTTGTGTTCTCTTTCCACCAGCTCCATTTCCGACTCAATTTCCAAGCTCTCAATAATCAGCTTTATCCCCTCACTTCTGTCAATCCTTACCTCTACTCCTCCAATGTTGCTTGTGTTTTTTACTGAAACATATATGCTTCTGTTCTCATAAACTGCATTGCCGGATATAGAGGGCTTAAAATATAAGAAGGTTATAACTGCCAGTAGAACTGCAAACATTATTGCAAACGTCAGTGCTCTTTTCATTTTTCCTCTTTTTGATACACCCTCTTAGTATTTTACATTTATAAACTTTTACAGCAAAGAGATAAAATAGGAAAGATATTTGTGGTTTTTAGATTAAGCCACGCAAGTTTTTCCGCTGTTGGAAAAGTGAACTTTGTCTCCAAACTTCGTAAGAGGAGTTATCCAAACATCACTAGTGTACACTTGCCTAGTTGCAACGAGTCTTTCTGCATCTTCCAGTGTAGCATTTTCATAAACTATGCTTATAGGGTTATTTGAATTTCTTTTATTATGCCTTACAGAAATATTCCCTCCTTTAACTTTTGCTACTTCGTATCCGACAAAATCATCAAACTGTTTTGCAACATCTCTAAAATCTGTGTTTTCAAGTTTCCCATTAATAGCCACTATAGAGGTTAACCCCCAGTGGCAGGAAGTAATCGCTATGCCTGGTGGTTCTGCTCTTGCAATTTCTTCAAGTTCTTGCATAAACTCATAATTCATTAAAGAAGGGTCTATCTCAAAACGGCTCTCTTTATCAGTTCTCCCTGACGTTTCTTCAATATACTTGACTTTTCCAGTTCTTGCTCCCATAACCCTATCTTTTAAGATTTGAAAACCTCTTTCTCTTTCTGAAACATAGTCATTCACGCCCACTCCCAGTTCCTCTTTTTTTTCAGTAGGAGAAAGATTGGATATGGCAATTTTTCTTGGCCAGGAAATAGTGAAGTATTTTCCATTAAATCTGAAATCTTTTATGTTTTTTACAAATGGTTTTGGAAGGCCCCTCCAAAAAGCAGCAGGGGTATCGTAGGATATTGCCACATCCAGTTCTGAAGGCAGTTCTAATCCGACATCCCTTGTTTTGTCCCCCTTATATCTTCCTGCAGGATTAAATATCCCATCAACAGTTTTATGAAAGTTTTTTCCGCCACTAAATTCAAAAGTATACCTATTGTTAGGATCTAAAGAAAATGTTATCTGAGGAAAGTCTCCTCTTTTGCTTGATAAAGAATAATGCACCCATCCTGCGCCTTTAAATGCAGCTCCGTTAAAGCCGCCAGGGCAGGACTTAGTTGTCAGTAACATATTATTGCCAGTTAGCTTTGCTTCTAAAATTTCAGGAGTTTCTGACGACTCTAACAATGTCCTTAAAAAAAGATTAGGAAAGCAGCTGTCTTTTAAGTTTATTTCACTTCTCCCTTGCGCTAATTCCAAAACCATTTTTTAAAATATGTTCCTTTGCTTATAAGCATTATTTCATTGTGAAATATATGTTCAACTTTAATTCTCTTCTTTTTCTTCTGCCCGAAAACCAAGGGTTTTCTTCTGTCACTCTATTTTTTCCTTTTAGTGAACCGAATATATACTTAAAGTATTTAAGGAATATTACCTTATATACATTATGATAAGGCAAAATACAGGTGTTATTGGTTCGAGGATTTCTCTAGTCATACCGTTGTGTTTTTGTGCTTATATATCCACTAAATTTAAGTGAGCGCTGATTTCCTTCGGCTCTTGCAATTTATTCTCAAAAAATGATGCAAAAAAATTTTTTGGCTGCTGAACGATTTTACGAGTGCTTGGACTGCCACGAATCTGTCTTCAACCCTATATGTCCTGACTGTTTAACATTACAGATAGAGGTTTGGCTTTCCTCTATCTCCTCTTACCCCATGAAAGACAAGATTATGAAAAGAATAAAGGAGTATGTAATTGCCACAAAGAACCTTGCCCCAGAATCAACAATTTGCGTCGCTTGCGGGAAGCCGACAGCAACTTTATGCCCTTACTGCTTCACAAACTACGTGTTTATACTTTTGAAGTGCATGGATGCCCATAGGGAAATATTAAGAGAATTCTTGCAGTTCTTTAACTACGATTTTGACCATACTGGATATACTAAAGATGCAGAAAAACTTGGGGTAATTTAACTTTTCCTAAAAAATAGGACATAAACGAGGTAAATAATTAGAATAATGACTATAACTGTTGTCGCTAGCGTGGCTGCTAGCACAATTTCCCTTCCTTTACTCTCCTCTGTTTCTTCGCCTTCTTTGGCTGTTGCAGGCTCTTTTTTTCCAAGCGATATCTTTTCTATAGGTTTGGTGTCTTGCACAACTTTATTGCACTCGATAGAAATCTCCTGCTCATTTTGCCTTTCCTCTCCGTTGAATGTGACTCTTGTTAGAAGTTTGTAATTGCCTGTTGCATCTTCAGGTATTTCAATGTTAAAACTCTTGGTTGCCTCGTCGTTCTTTTTGTCATACTTCTCCAGTTCAAACTCTTCGCTTTCTTCCTTAATTCCAAGTTCGGAATTTTCCACCCTTATTTTAACATCTTGGCTGCTGCTTCCTGTGTTCTGAACCTTGACAGAAAAATCGATCTGCCCTCCGCAGGAAAAATCCCCGTTTGACCTTATATCCTTGATAACAACGCTGTTTTTCTCTCTTTCAATTGCGATTTTGACAAACTGCTCGTTACAAATGTCATCCTCTGCCTTGACAAAAACAGCGTACTCATTCCCTCCGGAATCTTCTTCTGTTTCAAAGCTGAATTCCAGCTCTTCTGCTTCGCCATTGATTAGCTGCACCTGTTCGCCGTCTTCGTCTATAACATCATCTTCTGTTAGGTCATAAAGATATACAGAAACATCAAAATCGCTGTCAGCTTCTAAGCTGCTTTCTAGTTTTAAATTAACTGCTATAGTGTCCCCTATCTCGAATTTTTCCCCGCTATCCGGATCTTTTATTTTTATAATAATGCTGCTGTTAAGTTTGTCACACCTTTCTATTTCCTCAAATTTAGGGGTGCATTTAGAGGCACAGCAGCTTCCAGTGTCCTTAACTCCAAGGATATCCTCTGCATAGCACATTTCATTTTCTTTGCAGATGTTTCCCCCAACTTCGCTGCAGGTGAATTCATTCATGCCTCCAACTCTCACTACCCAATCATAGCTCGCCTGTTCTTTGCCGTCTGTTGCAGCTACTGTGAGGTTATAAGTTCCAAGAGCCTTGTTAAACAGGTAGCTTGTCCCACTGGATGTTGCTTCCCCATTTAATTTCCATTCTGTCTCAACAGCATCTCCATCAACATCCATCACTTCGACTGCGAAAGATTTGTTTTTTCCGGTTAATACAAGAACATTTCCGGTATTCGGCGAAGGTATTATTCTGGGTGCGTCATTTACTCCTGTGATATCTGCTTCAAACAGATAATTGTTATATCCATACCCATCACTTATCTTCAGTGTGCATGAAGCTAAGCCAAAATAATCAGGATAGGAAACATAAGTGAGCTCCTCCCCATTGAACTCGCAGTTAAGTTTGTCTTCATCGCTAATACTAAATTGATAAGAGTCATTCTCAAAATCCTGCGCAGTAACATTGCATTTCTCTTCGATATCTTCAGTTATTTCCTGGTCGCAGCTGAAATTAAAAAATTCAGGTGGCTCATTCATATCCAAAACTTTAAGGACAACTTCGTTTGAATATGCAGAAAACTCGCCGTCGCTGGCTGAAAAAATAACTGTTTCTTCTCCATACCAGTCTTTCTCAGGAATAAAGCTGGCTTTTCCATTATCTATTTGTATATCTATAAAAGTGTTTCCTTTAAAGCCATAATTCATTTCGCTGTCAACATCACTGAAATAATCTTCCAGAGCAAGATAATCAATAAGGTTGGTGTCTTCGTTCCAGGTTATGTTCTTCATTTCTCCTGCAAAGGCAGGCGCATCATTAATGCCGTTCACTTTCAAAATTATTTTGTTTGTTACCTCTGTGGATTTGCCGTCTGAGGCGCTAAAAACAATCCAGTCTTCTCCATGCCACTCTTTTTCAGAAGAAAAATTAGCAATTCCATCTTCCAGGCTTTCTAAAATAATTTCTGAAGATGAGGAAGTGTTGTAAATATAATATTCCAAAACATCCCCATCCAAATCACTGCAGTATTCGCTCAAGTTAAGCGAAGCATTTTTATCTTCCTCCCATTCTAATGCAGGTATAGTATCGCATACAGGTTTTTGGTTTTTGTTTATTACTTCCACTTCCACCTCTATCTCACTGCTTAAATTGCCGTCAGAAGCAGTTATACTAAAGAGGTAAGTTCCTTTATCATAATAATTTGTTTGCCAGGTGAAAATATTCCCGTCTTGCGTGAATCTTGAGTCATTTGTGCTGTAAGTAATTGCATCCCCTTCTGGGTCTTCTGCCTCTACTTCTATAATCACCTCCCAGTTCTCATCAACAGTTATTTTTCCAATATCATCTTCTATTATTGGCGCATCGTTCCTGCAGTTATCATAAACACTGCTTGCTCCAGGATTTATTGTTTCATCTTCATCCTCGCAGTCGTCTCCTCCAATAATGTCTGCCTTATAGCCATCCCCATCAACATCCTCCAAATCCTCTTGGTTGCAATCTTCATCCACTCCATTATAGGGTATTTCTTCTGCGCCCGGGTATACGCTTGAGCTATTGTCATTGCAGTCATCATCATAATAAAACCCGTCCCCATCTGAATCTTCTCCTATCATCACCCACTGCAGTGTATTCTTAAAAAGCTGTTTGCTCGTGCCTGTCCAGTAGCTAGCTGCAGTTATCCCAAAGAAAGCTGTCCTTTCACTGGCAGTTCCTCCTTCGTACAGCTCGCCTCCAGGATTTATGATGCCTATAACAGGATACTCGTAATAATTGTCAGTAATAACCACTCTTTGCAAGCCCGGAGCCCGCTTTGGAGCATAGGACAAAAAATTTAATACAACCTCTTTTTGATTATAGGTTTCAAAAAGAGGTGGGATGCCTTCTGTTATACTATTGTTCTTGTACACTCTTGCTTTCACATATCCTGTAGAGGTCTGGCTGCCAGCGTATTCTGCTATTTTCCAGGTTTTTAGATAATAGGTGCTGCTTACAAGCGATTTTTTCTTGGTTATTGGTATTTTATCATAATTATCCAGTGTTTCATCCATTACAAGTATCATCTTATACTTAGAGAAATTTGTAGAAGGTATTTTGGAGTCATCAATTAGCTCGTAGCTGTATCCTGAATCCCCAATTGCAGAAATAACACTGGCTTGTGGCTTGGAGCTATCTTTTAAGATATAAGCAATGTCTGCAGCAGAAACAATGCTGGAAAAACTAAACGATAAAATTAGCAAAAAACTGAAAAAGATTATTTTGTTCACTCTGTTTCACTTTTCTTTTTTGATTTAGTTTCACTTTTCTTTTTCTTTTTAACTTTTTGAGAATATACAACCAGGAGTATTATGAACAAGGTGAGTATAACAGTTGTTGATGATAAGCCAATTAAAACAGGGTTATTAATGACTGAAACCTGATTGTTAATAACACTTCCTGTTGTGCCAGATTCGTTACTTTTAG
>MFWN01000045.1:12393-13970 GCA_001786395.1 Candidatus Pacearchaeota archaeon RBG_13_36_9 | reverse complement strand
AGCTTCTGGCAGAATAAAGCCCGTATATCTTCCTGGCTTAAAATAATCAACATGCTGGCTATAAACCATTAATTTTGTAGCTTTAACAATCTCGTAAACATCAGTTGCCTGAACCCCGATTATAATGTTCTTATCAACTTTCTGCAGCTTTTTTGCCAGCGTAACAGCTGCCTTTCCCTGCTGATAAGTCTTGAGATTCACAATGACTATTGGCTTCATTTTCATTTTATTTACGTTTTTCTGAATGTTCTTTAAAATCTTTTCCAAGCTTAGCTAAGCTTTCACCCATATTTTTTGTTCGCTCTTCTAGTTTCCCAAGGCATTTTGCTTGGTTGATTAGAAAGCCTACTATTAAAAACATCCCTGCTAAAATAACCCCCATCCCTGCTATGATTATGTTCTCTGTATCCCACGTTCCTCCAGTTATTGCCCTTATAACCTGATATGCTACATATATTATTATAATTATATAAACTATTCTGAATAGTTCACTTAATGTCTTTTTCAAATCCATTTTATTTGTTTAGCAAGCCATATGAAAAAGAGTATTGCAAGGGCTAAAGAAGTCCATCTAAAAACTTCCCAAAACCAATCGACCCTTTTTTCAATATTCATCTTCTTTATTTTTTCCTCTTTTTTACAGCTTTTCTAATGTTTGATAGTTTAAATAATTTTATGCTTAATCTCTCAACCCACAAAAAACAAGTGAAAAAATAGGCTCTTTGAAAAAAGCCTTTGTAATCGTTATAAAAAAAACCATAGAGTATTAAAAAGACCGCTGAGAAGAAGAAGAAAATAAGATTATTTTTTTCAAAGCTCTTCCATTCTTTATCTTTATAAGTGACAAAAAATAATAAAAGAGGCGAAAATCCTAAAGAAGAGCATGCGAGTATAGTAAAAAATAAGTGCAATGTCAGTCCATTTCCTGTACATTCTCCGTAGCAGGGGAATATACCAAGAAAAATAAGGCTTACGGAAAAAACAGCCAGCAAAAGGAAGTTATAGTATGAAAATTTATCATCATCAATCGCTAAATAAATGCCTATGGAAAAAAGCAAAAATAAAAATCCAATTAAAACCAGGAAAACCAAAGCAATAACTTCAAATCTGCTTCCTACTCCCCAGATCTCACTTATATAATCTGAGACAGGGTTATAGCTCGGAGTAAGATATCCCAAAAGGATTATCAACCCAAAGGATAGTATCGGTGCAAGCATGCCGCAAATAGCTGAAATTCTGATAAAACGGATATTTCTCATTTTTTATTCTGGCCCTTTTCCTTCTCTTCTTCTGATTATTAGGTATATTAAAGAATAAACCATAGCAACTGCGAAATACACTGGAATAAGTATCAAAGCAAATAATAAAAATCCAGGCTCTTCTATATCCCTTAAATAGCTCATAGCTATGTACATCAAAGAGGTTATGATAAAAAACAGGGCCAACAATAAAAATTTCTTCCAGTTCAGCAAGAAGAGATTCTCCATTCTAGCCCCATAGAATTTTCTTTACCTTTTTTGTGATCAGCATAGGATCCTTATGCTGCCAGATATTTCTCCCTACAGCGAGCCCAATTG
>MFWN01000045.1:8076-12357 GCA_001786395.1 Candidatus Pacearchaeota archaeon RBG_13_36_9 | reverse complement strand
AAAGATTATCGTCTTTTTTCATCCCCCCAGCAATTACTACTTTTGTCCTGCCGGCAGATTTAATTGCCCATTTAAGCCCGCCCGCATCTCCGTCATATTTAATTTTAACAATGTCTGCTCCAGTCTCTAAGCCGGTTCTAGTAGCGTAAGCCATAAGCTCACTGCTTGGCCTTACTCTAACCGAGCTGCCTCTTGCATAAACCCAGGCTATAAGCGGCATGCCTTTAGCATGAGCCTCTCTTTCAATCGACTCAAATTGCTCAATCATTTTTCCTTCGTGCTGACTGCCAATATAAATTGTGAAACCCACTGCCTTTGCGCCAAAATCAATAGCCTCTTTGACAGTGCATATCTGGCTCGAAATGGGGTCTCCCCTGTATAAATCAGTCTTGCCATTAAGCTTCATTAGTAAAGGCACACCTGATTTTTTTATCTCTTCTATATATTTCTCAACGATTCCTTTTTGTAAAACGATAGAAGTAAATTCCCCTTTTTTAGCTAAGTCGATTATATACAATGGGTCGACATTTTTGTCATTAAAGTCGCTTGGGCCATGCTCCAGCCCCTGATCATAAGCCAAAAACATGGCCTTTCCCTGACGAGTTATACCCTTAAGATTAATTTGCTTCATCCGTTTTTCCTCTTTTGATATTATCTGATATAAGAACATAAAAGCCTTTTATAAATTTAACCTTTCCAAACTTCGCGAAGGTTTATTTTTAAAAGGTTATTTTTTGCTCCAAAATATTTTATAACCGATTCAGATTCTTTCAATCCAAGCTTTAAGCTCTCCTCAATATTCATCCCCACTATCTGCCCTGCAACAAAACCTGAAGCAAAGGCGTCACCAGCCCCGGTTCTTTCCCTGGCCTTCACCTTATTTGGCAGTAAAAAATATTTTTTAGTTCCATCGTACGCACAAATTTTCTTGTCCCTATCTGTTATTACGATAATGCCACCAGTCAATTCATGCAACCCCTTAAGCGAATCTTTCTTTTTTGTAAGCATACGCGACTCTTCTTTATTAAGGACCAGTATATCTGATACCATCAATAGGTGTTCTATTAGTTCTTTTCTCTCAGTAAGATAAGAGCTTGGATTAAAGGCTATTTTCACGCCGCGCTTTTTCAGCATCCTAGCAAGAGTAATCTGAGTTTGAAGACTCTCCTCAAGTAAAGAAGAGCAGTATAACCATTTCGTTTTTAGCTTTCTCAACTTTATATCACTCATGCTTATAGTATCATTGATTCCTTTGTATGTCAAAATAGTCCTGTCGTTCTCTTGGCTGTCTAAGATTACAGAAAATCCGGTAAGCCCTCTTTTTTTCATCTTGCCTAGAAATTTTACATTCTCTCTCTTAAGCGTATCTAAAATCTCGTATCCAATCCCATCATCTCCGAACTTTCCAATGAATCCTGTTTTAAGCCCCAATCTAGAGAAAGCAACTGCAGTATTCGTCCCACCTCCGCCAATATCATATCTCAGCTCTTTAATAAGAATCTTGGCTCCGATAGGATAAGCAATGAAATTTCCCTTATCAGCCAAATCAGTCGATATAAAAACATCTTTTACTGCCGAGCCAAATGTAATTACATCAAATCTCATTTTTTCTTCCTCCGATTGTTTGTATTTAATTTTCTTAAAACCATTTTTGTCTCAGATTGAGCCACTAAGATAGCATAAATAAATACAACAACCAGAACTGTCGCCAAGATGGCTGCAATGAACTTGAGGAGAAGCTGGTCCGCAGGGAAAATAAGCTTTATCGCTCCGTCTATAACATCTTTCCATATCAAAGCGGCAGCTATTGTAAAAGCGCTGATTATAGATGTCGTGACAATTCCGCCAATGGTTACCTTGCTCACTTTTAGTGTCCTCTTTTTATGGCTGAAGAAAGATTTAATGCAATTTAAACCTTACGATTAAGAAATAAGTGTTTTTATTTCCAATAAGCTATAGGATATCTAAATCCATTATAGACCCCTACAAGTACCGGATCTATTGAAAAAGAATATTCTAGTTCTTTTTTTCTTAATACCCCAAATTCTAATGCACTGAATAAACCAGAATCTCTTGCATCTTTATAGGCATATAAAACCCCTTGAGGAACAGGTTCGTTCATTTCATTTGGTGTTACCCATTCTATTTGATAATCATCTGGAAGCAGACCTTCTCTTTGTAAACCCATTAATTCTGTTTTTATTTGATAGTCACTTGGAGGACTTAATCCAAAAACATTTTGAAATACTGCTTCGCTTACGCTTTTACTTCTAAGCTCATCCCATTTTTTATCATTCTCAACAGAAACTCTTATTTTTTCTCTAGCAGAGGCATTTTCTTCTTCAGTAAACGGTACATCAATTAGTGCCTGATTTAAACCAAGTTCTCTTTTAATCTTTCCAAGATGATAAAGTCTAACACATTCATCAAAAGTTTTGGTTTTACCATTTTTAGTTAGATAATCCAAATCTCCTTGTGTTATGCCCCATATGGGGCATGTAATTATTGCTTTCTTAAAAAAGCCCCAACTCCTCCTGCTATTTTCCCGTTGTGTTAGGCTGTGAAGGCTGTCTTCTAATAAGTTCGTAGAAACACCATATAAAATCTCGGCGCGAGGTCTGGAAAAAAAGTGAATTGCCTTTCTTCTACTAGACGAGGCATAATCTTTTACAAAACTATCAATTCTCCTTGCTCTCAACCATCCATTAAAATCGCCTTGAGTGGTTAGTGCCTTATTTTTATCAATAGTAAAAACATAAGGGAATGCCTTATTTTCGTATTCATTAAATCTCCTTATTGTAAATCTCCTCTCGATTAAATAAGAGTTTACATACAGTCCTCCTTTATTGATTCTGTTTATATCAAGTCCTCTTAGGGACAATACAGCAGGATCAGAGATTGATTCTTCAGTGTCAAAGTCTCTTAAATCAGTAGTTCTAAATCCTGGCAAGACTTGCTGCAACAAACCTGCTTCATAAAACTCTGCAAGATTTATACTGCTTGACTTGGCTTTATCTATTGTATCCAGACTCATTTTTATCTCAGGGTCGCCTTCTAGAGGAATAGCAATTACTTTTTTTCTATGAGGTCTGTGCTGAACTAAATAATCATACTCCTCTTTCATTTGAGGTGCAACAATATTTTTTTCTATTGTTTCTTCAATTACTCTTCTATCCAATCCGGCTGCTCTCTGTATTTGCCCCCAGAATAAGTTTTGCTCTCTTGCATCATACTTTAGTCTTTCAAGAGCAGTGCTATCGGGCAATGTTCTTAAATGTGTTTTGAGGGTCATTAGCTGATCCATTTTATTTTCTATTAGTTATTTATTGCAGTAGTAACATCTTTCTAATAATTAAAAGTTTCTTTTAATATTTTTAACAAATAGAAAAATTTATATAGTCTAATAGTAATTTATTAAATAATGAAAGATATACTCGACTTAAAAGATAAGAAAATTCTCTTTGAACTGGAGCAGGATAGCAGGCAATCTTTAAGCCAGCTTTCTAAAAAAATAGGCTTAAAAAAAGAAACTATTTTTTATAGAATAAAGAACCTAGAAAAAATAGGCATAATCAAAGCCTATATTACTGAAATTGATGCTTATAGATTGGGATATAAATATTACCCGGTTCTTTTAAAATTTCAAAACACTACCCCCTCGATAGAAAAAAGAATATTTGATTATTTAAAAAAAGACAGGTTTGTTGCCTGGCTTACTAAATGCGAAGGAAATTGGGATATTAATTTAACTCTAATCGCTAAAGACGATTTAGAATTAAAAGAATTCATGGAAAAATTTCTCGCAGAATACAGTAGTTATATCTCTGACAAGCAGATTTTTATTTCAACTGAAGTCAACTATTTCAAAAGAGGTTTCTGGCTAAACAAAAAGACTGGACAAACGGTGACTACGGGAGACAAAGAAAGAATTAACATCGAAGAACCTGACTTAAAATTATTAAATATTCTTAGTAATGGAGCAAGACGGCCCCTCATAGATATTGCAGACCAACTTAAAACAACACCGAAGAACATAGCTTATAGGATTAAAAAATTGAAAAAGGAAAAGATTATTCAAGGTTCAAGGATCTTAGTCGATTTTTCAAAAATAGGCTATAAATTTTATAAAATCTGGTTCTCTTTACAAAATCAAGATGAAGAAAAATATAAAAAAATTCTAAGTTATTTTCAGCAAAATCCTAGTATTATCTGGGCTACGAAAATGATTGGATATTATGATTTATCTATCGAAATGGAAGTTAGGGATGTTGAAGGATTTAG
>MFWN01000045.1:7800-8053 GCA_001786395.1 Candidatus Pacearchaeota archaeon RBG_13_36_9 | reverse complement strand
AGAAATTTTCAAACTTGATTAAAAAACACGAATCGCTTTTAATTTTTGAAGAAGCTGTGCTTAATTATCTTCCCGCAGGGGAATAATTTCTGGCTGAAGAAAGATTTAATTAGTTAAAAACCTTTTGCTAGACATGAAAAACATAAAAAAGAGAAAAGTCCTGGTTGTCGTGGCGCATCCAGACGATGAGACTATCTGGATGGGAGGAACGCTGCTTGCCAACAAAAACAGATGGGATTCAACAATCATTAGT
>MFWN01000045.1:5077-7726 GCA_001786395.1 Candidatus Pacearchaeota archaeon RBG_13_36_9 | reverse complement strand
CATCTCAGACTTAGATGACAGCGAAAATGGATATTTTAAAGATGTATCGACAGAAGACATAAAAAAAAGAATAAGAAGAATTGCAAGAAACAAAAATTACGATTACATCTTCACTCATGGAAAAAATGGAGAGTATGGGCACGTAAGACACAAGCAGGTGCATCACGCGGTTGTTGAAATGATAAGAGAAAGAGAATTGTCGACGGAAAAATTACTTTTTTTTGACTACAGAAAAAAGAGCGCGCTCTGCTTTGCAAACTCGCGCGCAGATAAGTTTATAAACTTAAGAGATGTTAATTTAGTAAGAAAAAAAGAGTTCATCAAAGGTTTTTACGGCTTCGACGGGAAAAGCTTTGAGGTGAACTGTTCAAGAGGAACAGAAGCTTTTAAAAAATCTGAAAAAATATGAAGTGCCTAGTGCTTTATGCTTACCCCCCTGAACCTGACGGACAAAGTCTACAGGGACACATGCTTTATAAGGGGATATTGAACGCTAATGAACAGGCGATGCCTTGTCATTTTAAAGAGAGTATCCAGAAAGAATTCTATCTCAAGCATATGAAGCCCGATGTTTCTTACGGAATTGGATTTTGGGGAAACGTTCCAGACATTGTTATAGAACCGATGAAACATGGAGTGACGCCGGTTCCTTGGTTTAATTCCGATGGATGGGTTGCAAATTACCAAAAAGAATTCAATAAGCTGGACCTTATGTTCACAACAAGCGAGTGGGTGAAGAGCGTATATAAAAGAGACGGAATAGATGTAAGCAAGATTGTTCCAATGCACATTGGAGTGGACACAGACGCATTCTATCCAAAAAAAGACACCAATCTAAGAAAAGCAGTAAGAGACATGATTGGCGTGAAAGAAAAGGAGAAGATGATACTCACAGTAGGCGGCGATGTAACCTCTAAAGGAGCTCAAGAGATGATTCGGGCGCTGGCCCAAATAGACGAAGAGTTCAAAGACTGGAAATATGTCTGCAAGTCCTGGCCAAGCGAGTGTGCAGATGGCTGGAGAGATACTGAAATACAGCTGGCAGATGAACTGGGTATAGGAGACAAGATAATTTTCATTGATGATGAATTTTCCTCGGAGTTTATGGCTGATTTGCTGAACGCTTCGGATGTATATGCGGCTCCATCAAGGTTAGAAGGCTACGGCATGATTCAGGTAGAAGCAATGGCGTGCGGAAAACCAGTTATCTCTATAAACAAAATGGGTCCTGGAGAGACAATAATACACAATAAAACAGGATTCTTAGCAAATGTAGCCCAAGAAATAAAACTGCAAAGCGAGTGGATATACCCTTGGATGGGCTTCAAGGAAAAAAAGAAGGTAAAATTCGACATACCAAAGACGCTTGCTTACCGGGCAGATATAGAAGACCTGCGAAAATACACCCTTCAATTATTAACAGACGACAAGCTGAGGGAGAAGATGGGCAAGCAGGCAAGAAAGCATGTTCTAGAAAACTTAGACTACAGGCATATTGCCCAGAAGATAGTGGACATAACCAAAGACAGGCTTGACTTAAAGTAAAAATAAATCTGCCAGAGGATTCACTACTCAAATTACATAAAACTTCTTGAGATAATTTTAAAAACTCTATTTACATCCTATGATTGAAATGGAACAAAATCGGGATATTAAATATGGAGAACCCCAAATAGAGGAGAATACCACCCAAAAGGTAGAAGGAATTCTGAGTAAAATAGTGAATTATGAATTTATAAGAAATTTCGAGTCTATCCCGGGAGGTGATACAGATAAAAGCACTGTACAAACTCATTTTATAATTAAATTTTCTTCAGCAACAGGAGACAAACTAGAACAGTTAGTAAACTTCCACGGTTTTGTTGGAAATGAATTAGTGGGGCAAAAAGTTCAATTTTCAGAGAAAGTTACAGAGAAAACAACATATTTCGATCCTAGAGGTAGAGAGAAAGACCCTTCGTATAGAAGAGGAAAAAAAGAAACTGAGACAATTCAAAGGTTAACTCCTGAAGATGGTAGACTTCCTACCTATATCTATAAAGAAACTTGTCTACATTCATTATAATAGAGTAATGGAATTCCTATACCAAAACTTTTCCTGCTTTTAGCGACTGATAAGCTGAAATGTAAAGCCCTGCGCTCCATGCCTGGAATCTTCCGTGAGTTTTCCATCTTATTGGATCAATCCATTCAGGAAAAGTGTTGCCTCTTAAGTTGGATTCTGCAAGCTTTTCCAGCTGCTGTCTGGCTTCATCAAATTTTTTCAGTTTGATCAAAGCTAAAATATAAAATCCTCCGATGTAAGGCCATATTCCTCCGTTAAGATAATGGTGGGGCTTTCCTGCCTCGCAATCCATGTAATAGTCCTCCCAATACTCGCTGCTTTTAGTTATTGGAGGATGGATAGACTTAACAGGAAAAGGATAGTCTATTTTGTTGCTTTTTATATGCGCAAGTATTTTCTCAGACATTTCCTTAGAAGCCAATCCGAAAACAATTGCCATTAAATTTCCAAGAGAGTCAAACCAGTCACCTATTTCCTTGTACTTGTTGTGATTTTTCCATCTGTAAGCCCAGTAAAACTCTCCGTTCCATAGCCTCAGTCCCTTTTTCCTGTTTACAGTGAATTTCAGCTTTTTTGCAAGCTCT
>MFWN01000045.1:2743-5049 GCA_001786395.1 Candidatus Pacearchaeota archaeon RBG_13_36_9 | reverse complement strand
AATAAAGAGCCTGTGTATTTATTGTCGTTCCGTACTTGTTCGGAAATGCATCCTGCCAGTCAGTTGTAGGCAGCTGGTCAAGCATTATATCCTCGCTAATGTCCTGATAAGAAAGCCAGACAAGAGCCCGGTCTATGTGCTCTTTATACCTGTGAAACAGAGACTCATCCTTATACCTTTTTTTGTAAGTATGATGCCCGATTATGAACCATAAGCTGGAGTCAATTGAAAGATAATCCACCTGCGGAGTTTTTCTGTCAAAATTTAATACAGCATTAGGTATCTGCCCTTTTTTGCTTTGATATTCTCCAAGAAGCTCCAGGCTTTTTTTGAAAGTTTTCTGGAAAGTCTTTTCCTTAACAAGGCTTGCTCCAAGAAAAGTCACAAAACTATCGCGGCTCCACACTCCCTTATACCCTTTCTTGCCCCCTGACGCAAAAAGCCCATATTTGGAAGAGCACTGGTTTATAACTTCCACTGCCCTCTCATAGGCTTTGTCAGTTAAATGATCTTCTTCTTTTATTTCCATTTTTCCTCTTTTTAATACCCAGTAGAATATAGAAAATCTAGATTTATATAGGTTACTATAGGAAAAAATTAACTTTCTTCAATATCAATTATTTTATACATATCATCCTTTACTAAAACATACTGAGAATCTGTCAATAGAATTATCTTGTTTCCTGTAATATAAGAATCTTCTAGCCCATAGTTAAAATACAATTCTTTAAAAAATTCGCTTGCCCAGTGAGGATAGGTAATGAAATCTACAAGATTAAAAGCTTCAAAAGTTTTTAATTTCTCTTCATACTCTTTTACGTCTTCTTCTAATCTAACTGAAATGTCAGGGGATGCAATGATTGAACCTGCACTTGAGCCAATATAAATTCCTCCTTCTTCCACAAATTTTTTTATAAATTTATCAAAACCTGATTTTCTAGCTTGCAGTAACAGATAAAAAGTATTCCCCCCATTTACATGTATAACCTTACAATCTTGTAAATCTTCTTTAATTTGTTTAGGGGTTTTATTAGTAATTGTATAATCAAGCAAGTCAAAGCCAGCATCTACAAGACCTTTTCTGTCATTTTTTAACCACTCCATATCCTTTTGATCTTCTGGTTCAGCAGCAGTTGATATAAAAGCAGTTTTAAGCTTTTTCGGATTTTTTCCAATATGTTTTGCAATATCCTTGGCAGTTCTATCGATACTTGATGCTAAAAACAATCTTTTCATTTTTTTCAGTATTTTTTTATAGTATCAGACAGCGGAGTTTCTCCGAAATCAGTCCCTTTTAATTCTGAAAGGTAATAGCCTAAAAAGTCAGCAAAATAAAACAAAAGGAACATGCGCTCTTCCCTGCTGTGCTTCTCGCCTCCAAGTTCATAAAAAAACTTAGCATGTTTTTTGAAGAACTTTATCTGCCTTTTATACTCTCTCGTTTCTTTCCTGTCAAGAATTAGGATAGGGATGAAATAACTCGCAGGCAGAGCTTCCAGCTCGTTATGGAACATCTCAGGTATCTGATTCGAGTGGACTACTATTTTCGCATCTTCTTCCAGCGAGGTTTGAAGCCTGTATGCTGCAGGATAAAAATATTCCGAGGCATAGATAATAGGATTGTCCTCCCTGATTTTTGCAGCTAAAAACCTGGCATTTTTGTCCAGCTTGTCTGAGCTTTTTTTCAGAGTCTCTACAATTTTATGAACCTGTTTTCTCTTGCTCTCTAAGTAGCCTGCTTTTTCAAAAATCCGAACAATAGGAAAGAAAATCTCAACAAAAGTAAATCTCTGATGGAGCCCCGGCTTGACTTTAACGTACTCTATCTTTCTTTTTCTTGCCTCCTTCAAAAGTTTTCCTCCAGAAGTTACAATCAAAATGTTGTCACTATGAACTTTCTTAAGCTTTTCAAGTGCCTGCAATACCTCTTTTGTATTTCCAGAATAGCTTACAAGCAGATAAAGCGTGTGGCTGTTTATATAACTTACAGAGTGCCTTACCTCCATGGGCATTCTTATTTCCCCCTGGTACATGCTCTTGAAAGTCAGCCCGGCAATATAGCTCCCGCCCATGCCTATAAAGACTATATTATCAAACACCCGGTTTAATTTGGCTACATTTATCTCATAAGCCTCTTTAATCCTTCCAGGAAATCTTAAAATTAGGCTGCATAACTCCATTTTATTTTAAATTTTTTTCTCCTTATCTTATATTGGGAAATTTAAAAGATAGAAAAATCCAAAAGGATTTTTCTTTATTTTCTCCGATGTCTGTGAAACAAAAAAACAACAATGCAGGTGACTATG
>MFWN01000045.1:549-2722 GCA_001786395.1 Candidatus Pacearchaeota archaeon RBG_13_36_9 | reverse complement strand
AAAATCAGGATAATAACTGGGGGGAGGTTGTCCACAGAAAGGGTGACTTCTGGAATAATCTTAACAGGAATCCCTGCAAGATAAACTATCAGCGCAAAAAATATTATTGCCAGGAAAAGTTTTGTTTTTGTAATTCTAAAAAAACGCGGTCCGCTTCTTTTTGTCCTCATTCTGTTTTAAACCTCTTTTTACCTAAAATACAAAGAATCGGGGTATTTTAAAACTTTTGATTATGTCAGGTTAAGTTCATAACTTAACTTAGATAGGGTCCTGATCTTACTTCGAGTTTGCCTTCTCCAAAATCTCCTCTAGCTCGCTTTTTCCGAAGAGGCTCTACTTTCCCGGTATTATTTTACTAATATTTCCAATCTAATAAGCAAGGTTATTGAGCATGAGGAAACAACCCAATCAAGAAAGCCTAGAAAAGCCAGAAAAATGTTAAGTTCTAAAGTTTACTTTACAGATTAGAATATATCCAGAATCCAGTTAATTATTCTCTGCAGCAAAGACATAGAAGGCATAGAAGGCGCTGACTCAACACATTGCCCATCAAGGCATTGTTCTCCTGCCTGACAATTTTCGCATACTCCTACAGATACACATATTCCATTTATACACTCTTTTCCTTCAGAACTGCAGTCATAATCTACTTTTTGAGGCTTTCCTGTTGTTTCATCGCATACTGCTTCATGTAAAATATCTCCTTTACAAGTGTCTTCAATAACCCAGTATCCAGGTCCTCCTCCTTCTTCGCCTGTCATAACAGTAAGAGGGCAAGGCGGCCCATAGATAAAAGTGACATACTGTGAAGCATTGGAAGCAACGTAATAATTATTTCCATTATCTCCATCAAAACATGGCTCATTAGTTATATTGTAGCATCCAAATAAATAAAAGCTATTGCAATCAGGGCAACATAAAACATCGCCATAACTGTAGCCAAAATCAATGCATGTCTTGTTATCGAGATTAGTTCCATCACAAACTTCTGTTCCTTCAATACCTTCATTCCCGCAAGTAGGCCCTCCCGAAACAACAGCAATTAATGAAATTAATATTATAATTATCGCAGTAGCAAGCGTGTTACTTGGCTTTTTCATGGAACCCTCCTTCTCAGCCACCTTTTTTTCGATTTTTTGCATACTATTATATAGAATATATTATTTATAAAGTTATTGCAGTGCCTCTAAACCAGGAAGTTTTTCCCCTGCAACATAACTAAGCAAGGCACCCCCTGACAGGCTTATATGCCCGAACTTTTCCTTGGGAATCTTAGACACTTCAATTGCATCACTTAGATGCCCCCCTCCAATTAATGTAAAACCCTTGCTCTCTGAAACTGCTTTCAAGATTGTAAGCGTTCCATTTGAAAACTGCGCATCTGCGCAAAATCCAGCAGGCCCTTTCATATAAATTGACTTTGCTTTTTTAATCTGCTTGGCATATTTTGCCATGGTTCTTTTGCCTATATCAAATATCTCATACTCACTCGGAAAGTTTTCAAGCAAGATTTCCTCTCTGTTTCCATTTTTCTTCACAGCAAAATCAACAGGAATTTCTACATTTTTCAATTTTCCTTTTAGCTCCTCTACAACTTTATAGAAACCCTTGATTTGTTCTTGCAAATATTTATCCTGGGCCCCTAACTTCTTTCCCTTTGCAATCAAGCATAGCTGCCCAAAAAGGCCACATGCTAAGACTTTGTTTCCCCTAAGAAGTTTCAGATTGTCTTCTGGCTTTGCCCCTCCAAGAATATACAGGCACTCTCCCATTTTTATTCTCTTTAATGCACTGACCTCTTTTTCAAGCAGCCTGCCAGCAAAGCTTGGAAGGAATTTAGGAAGCAAAGTGATAGAAGCCTGTTCCCTATGGCAGACTGAAAAAGAGTCATTAACATAAACGTTAACAAGAGGAACAAAAAACTTAACAATCTCGTTTTCTTCCCCTTTTTCAGGCTTAAACTCATCATCAACTCCCCTTATATTCTCTAAGAGAATAGCCTCTCCCTCTTTCAACCCTTGTATTGCTTTTCTTGCTTTTTCCCCAATAGGCTCATCAACAAATTTTATTTTTGCAAACTTATTAAGAAGTTTTGCATGCTGTTCTAAACTTGTAAAATCACCTTCTCCTTTTCTTCCCTGATGGGTTATAACTACAACTTTGGCCCCTTTCT
>MFWN01000045.1:0-442 GCA_001786395.1 Candidatus Pacearchaeota archaeon RBG_13_36_9 | reverse complement strand
TGTTGTAACAGTTGCATCATAACTACCATCTTCAGCAAACAGTAGGTTACAAAATAATAAACTTAATGATATAGTTACCCAA
This sequence comes from Candidatus Pacearchaeota archaeon RBG_13_36_9, assembly GCA_001786395.1. GTDB lineage: Archaea > Nanobdellota > Nanobdellia > Pacearchaeales > GW2011-AR1 > MFWN01. Next base: position 360 of record MFWN01000045.1, on the reverse strand, counting down.
ACAACTATTAATTGTTTTATATTCATATGATTTCCTTTAATACTAAAAATAAATCAAATCAAATAAACAAAGCCTGGCCAACGAAGGGTTTATCCAAAAAAAAATCCAACCTCCCTCGTTCAATTATATTGTATTTTTTTATTCCAAATATTTTATTTATTGGTTGGTATTTTATCATTGCTTTCAACAACAGGTTTACAATTGATGATTATTGGCACGGATATAAACTATACAAGTATGGGCTGATTGATTCTTTGATTTATCATTATTTGCATCAAGAAGGGTCATTATCACACGTTTTGTTAGCAACTACACCCCATATATTTCTAACCAAGCAATCTTACTCTTGGTTATTTAATT
>MFWN01000044.1:20069-39091 GCA_001786395.1 Candidatus Pacearchaeota archaeon RBG_13_36_9 | reverse complement strand
CACCCCCTTTAATAATAAAGGAGATGTTTGTATATAAATCTATCTCGCGTTAACTATACAGTATCAATCCTTAAAAAAGTTTATAAACAGCAAAAACCTAACAGCTTTATGGGTATAATATCCGAGTTCAAAGAATTTCTAAAAGAATACAAAGTTATTGGACTGGCAGTAGCATTGATAATAGGTCTGGCTTCTGTTGCTCTTATCAATTCAGTAGTAAATAATCTTATCATGCCAGTAATAACTCCATTTATTCCAGGCGGAGCTTGGCAAACAGCAACATTTTCAATCGGACCAATAGTTATAGGTTGGGGTGCTTTGCTAGGAGCAATCATCAACTTTATAATAATAGCATTTGCAGTGTTTCTGATTGCAAAATATGCGCTGAAAGAAGAAAAAGTAGGAAAGAAGTAGTTTATTTAAAAAAAAGCGGAAAGACAAATATTTAAAGCTTAAATTTCTTTTATAGTTTATGGCAAAAATCTGGTATTCTGTTTTTGGAGAAGGCTTCGGCCATGCAACAAGAAGCGAAGTCGTTATAGAAGAGCTTTTGAAAAAGCACCAGTTGCTAATAACCTGCTTTAATAAATCTTACATCTACCTTAAAAAAAGATTCCCAAAAATAACTCACAAGATAGAGGGGCCAGGATTTGTTTATGAAAATAACGAAGTGGACACTAAAAAAACAGTCCAGGAGTTCCTGAACTCTTTCCAGGAAAAATCCAGGAAAAATATATGGCATTCTTTTAACCTGATTAAAAAATTCAATCCTGACTTGATAATAAGCGATTTTGAGCCTACTTCTCACTATTTTGCCTATTTCATGAAAATACCTATAATAAGCATCGACAATATGAGCGTTTTGTCAAAATGCAGAATAAAAGTAAAACAAGAGGACTTTTTAGATTGCTTCTCAGCCCTTAGCGTTATAAACTTGTTCACTCCAGAGTCAGATACTCACTACCACCTTGTTTACACACTAAAAGAGTTTCCAATAAAGGAGAAAAACACCTTCCTCTTTAATCCAGTCTTAAGAAAAGAAATATTAAAAACCAAGCCAAAAAATAAGGATTTTATCTTAGTCTATCAGACAGGAAAAGCCAATTTCGAAAAAACGCTCTCTGACTTCCAGGAAATAAAAGAAAAATTTGTGGTCTATGGAAAAGAAGAAGGTGGAAAAGACAAAAATATTGTCTACAAAAAATTCAGCAAAAACGGTTTTATAGAAGACCTTGCCGGATGCAAGGCGATTATAATGACCGGCGGCTTTTCCACAATCAGCGAAGCCATTTATCTTAAAAAGCCAATGCTTATTCTTCCTGCTAAAAATCAATACGAGCAGAAATTTAACGGCATTACAATAGAAGAAATGGGGATAGGAAAATGGGAAGAAACAATTGATAAAGAGAAGGTAGAAAAATTCCTGTCCAATCTTCCAACTTACCAGAAAAATCTGCAAAAAATGAATGGATGGGACAATTCCAAACTGCTTGAAAAAGTAGAAACACTTATAGAACAATTAAAATCCCAGCCCAAACCAATTCTGGACTTTGCAAGAAAATTAGAGTCTTTAATAAGGCCAGTAAAATACGAAAGGACTCTTACTATAATAAAGCCAGATGCAGTTGAACAAGGATTAATGGGGGAGGTAATAAAAAGGCTGGAAAAGCAGGAAGTCAAACCAATTGCAATGAAAATGACTAAAATAAACAAGGTTCAAGCACAATTATTCTACTCTCATTTAAAAAACAAAGTTCCGCAGAGCGTATTCAACTCGATTGTCCAGTACATGGCAGAAAAAAGAGTGGTCCTGATTGTCTGGCAGGGAAACGGAGTTGTTAAAAAAGTAAGGCAGGCTTGCGGCCCAACCAATCCAAAAAAGGCAAAGAAAAGCCAGATTCGCTCGTTGTCCAAAGAGGACATGGAAAAGAAGTTCAAAATGGGAAGGGCAGTTAAAAATATAATTCACTCAAGCTCAACAACACAGGAAGCAAAAAAAGAGATTAGTTTTTTCTTCTGGCCTTGGGAGATAAACAAAATATGAAAAGAATAACTATTCAAAAAAATTATATTTCGGCATGCTCAAAATCCTCATAAGTTCATAATCCCTTATTAAATCCGAATATTCGGATGTTAGCTGCATAGTAAATTTTTTTAACTGGTCAATACTTTCAATTTCTAAGTCTATTTCATAATCCCATTCTGCAAGTGTTTTTATAACTGCAATTACTTTATTGTTTGATTTTATAAAAGATAATAAAGAGTCCACTTTCTTATTTGAGAAATCGGTCAGATAAATCAATAGTTTGTAATGTAATTGGTTCATTTTTTCATTGTCTATAGAAACTGTAAATTTTTGTATTATCCCTTCTTTTTTTAATTTTTTCACATGCTGGATTATAGAGTCCGGAGAAATTTTAAGTTTTTCTGAAAGCTTAATATAAGAAATTCTTGCATCTTCTGCAAGTACTTGACAAATTTTTTTATCAGTATCCCTTAACAAGATTATCTCTTCATGAGGGCTATAAGAAGAAGCTCGGGAATCTGTTCTTTTTTTATTCACAAGGTAATCTCTAGAGAAAAATTCTCCTTGCAATAGAACCGAGACTACTTTTTTCATTATGTATGAAGAAAACAAGTTATGAATCTCCCCAATAATATTTTGTAATTCCAGTTGATTTCTAACCCTGACTATAAATGCTATATCATAATTTCCCTCTAAATCTCCAACCCAAGCGACATTCTTATTGCGAACCAAAAAATTGATTACTTCTAGTTTTTTTGTCTCATTTACATTCTGCAATTTCAATAAAATCTGATAAATAGAATATCCTAATTTTGCAGTATCCATCACAGTCATGAACTTTTTTATAACCCCCTTTCTTACTAAATTGTTTAATCTATACCTAGCTGTTTCCTGCGAGATTCCTGTTAGTTTAGCTAATTTAGAATAAGGTAGCCGAGAGTTTTTATCTAGTTCGAAAATTATGTCTTTATCTTTCTTGTCCATATTACTAATAATACTAAATTATATTTAAATTTATCGTTTTTTAGTAAAAATTTAATAATAAATTTAATATATTTCTTTAATTTAACTAACTAAAGAGGAAAGATAAAATGGAAAGGTTAATAGAAAAAATAAAAAATAATTGCAGAAGAAGTTACAGAAGAACAAGAAGTAATTGCAGAAAAATGCTACTGGCAAGCTTAGTAGTTGGAATTACCAATCTAAGTTCGTTCTTAACAGTAGCTATGGAAAAAAATATTACTAGCTATTCCAATGAGACAGCTGCCACTATAAATTCCATGCATTCTGTTCCTATTTTATATGATCCGGGATTTTCCCTTGGGCACATGGTTTTCTATAATGATTCTGATTATATAAAAACTGCAGAAGAAGTAACTGGATTTAAAAACCATATTCCAAAAGCTTACAGGCTTCACTTAAGAGAATAAGTTTTCTAAACTTATTTAAATCCCTGTTTTTTAATTAATACATGATTAAATCAAAAGAGCGAGCTTTAGTTTACTTTGTTGCAGGGCTTTCCAGCAGGTATGGCGGCAAGATAAAAGCATTCGCAAAAATAGGGAAAAATAAAACATTAATAGAGTATTCCTTAAATCAGGCTCTAAAGTCAGGATTCTCCAAGATAATTTTTGTTGTTGGAAACAAGACAGAACCTGCTTTTAGAAAAAAATTCAAAAAAAGCTATAAAAATATCCCTGTTTTTTATGCCCTGCAAAGATTCGACAAAAAAGAAAGAGACAGGCCCTGGGGAACAGCAGACGCCCTGTATTCTGCAAAGCATTTTCTAAACTGCCCTTTTATAGTATGTAATGGCGATGACATTTACGGGGAGAGAACTTTTAAGATATTAGCAGGGCATTTAGACAAAAGCGAAGAAGAAGCGACAGTAGGCTACAAGCTAATAAAAGTTTTGCCAAAAAACAGCACAGTAAATCGCGGCATTATTAAAGAAAAGAAAGGCTATGTAAAATGGATTAAAGATTACTACAGCATAAACCGGGATAACTTAAGAGAAAACAAACTGAAAAAACAAGCTCTATGCAGCATGAACATCTTTGCCTTACATCCAAAAACACTAAGGCTTCTTGTCCTGAATATTAAAAAATTCAAAAAGCAGAATAAAAAAGACAGGAAAATAGAGTGTAGGCTTCCCCATGAGCTCTCAGATTTGGTCAAGGGCAAAAAGATAAAGATTAAAATTTACAGTTCAAGGGACAGATGGTATGGCATTACAAATCCAGGAGATGAAAAAATAATCATAAAAGCCCTGGAAAAATGAATAGCTATTTTACAACCAATATGTTTATAAATATATGATTTATTATAAGCTATATAAACTATAAAAGATGGTGGATAAACTTAAACTCATATATACAGTCCTAATCCTGTCTGCCTTGTTGGTAAGCCCGGTTCTAGCTGGCGATTTTGATATTGCCTACATTTACAGCAGCCAAAACAGGATAGATAATAATATTATCAGGGTATTTTCAGGATTGAACCTGAGCGTGGAGCTGATTAATGAAAACTCTATACCCAAAGATTTTTCTCAATATAAGCTTATATTTATTGGGGATGAAAAAATAAGCAAGCCTATTGCAATCGAACAGTATCCAAGTATCGTAATCAGCTATCACATGGGTCAGGAAACAGGCCTGACTGACAATGATGGAATAAGCAAAATGGCATCAGTAACGCCGCTAAAAGTAAAATTTAAAGGCAAGGAAGTAATTGTCTACACCTCTGGAAGAGACCCCAAAGGCATAGCAATCCCCTACTATTTTTTAGACAACGAAAACAAAATTAAAGGGCTGATAAAATATGCAGGAACTTATTCGACAAGCTCTGGAAAAGATTTTGGGGATGTGATCTCTTTCGCAGAAAAAGGCACTGTGCTATCAAACGGGAAAATTGTAAATTCTGGGATGTGCTTCTTTGGGATAATCAAATCTGACTACTGGACAACTGAAGCAGAAAATTTGTTTTTGGATTGTGTTAAATATGTCTATGATTATACTTACCAGCCGCCTGTTGAACCAATCACCTGCTCTCTAGACAGCGATTGCGCCACTTTCTCAGGTTTCTCCGGTTATTTTTGTTCTGGAAACGATGTAGCGCAAAATTATACAGTACCTAAATGTATTAATCCGGGAACAGAAGGGAGTTTTTGCTCTTATGAGAAAAAAACAGAAATATTAGAGAACTGTTCTTTATGCCTTGATGGAGTATGCAAAGAAGTTAACTGTTCCTCCAATGCGGATTGTTACGATGGAATATTATTCACAGAAGACACCTGCATCTCCCCGGGAACTGAAAATGCAACATGTGAAAATGATTTCCAGAGTAATCTGCAGCTGGTTACAGTTATAGCTGTCGCTTCACAAAATAGCGTATCCCTCAGCCTCAATTATCAGTACCCTGATATCTCCGGCATCAAAGGCTATTATCTAAGCGAAAATGGAGTTGATTGGGAATTTGTTCCAGTTGTAAATACAAGCTACACTTTTTCTAATCTAGACTCCTCAACAAATTACACTTTCTATATTCAAATAATTGACCAGTTCGACTTGGTGCTGCAGGAGATAGTTATCCCAGTAACAACTCTGGCTTCCCCATCAACCTCCGTTGTCACTATAGTTGCTTCTGGAGGCGGAGGAGGGTCCTGTAAAACTCAATGGACCTGCACTGAATGGGGAGAGTGCAAAAACAATATTCAAATCAGGACCTGCAGCTACCCTGCAAACTTCTGCAAGCCCCTAACTAAAAAACCAACTGAATCTCAATCCTGCATTCCAGAAGAAAATATACTAAGCCAACCAACTTACACAGAAGAGATAACTGTGCCAGAAGAAATTCCAGAAGAACCTGGCAATAAAGCAGGAATGATAACAGGCGCTTCTATAGTCCCTGAATCAAGTTTTTCCAGCGACAAGGCATTGTTAATCAGCAGCTTATTTTTAATGGGGCTGATAATAACCTACTTTATTCTTAGCGCACCTAAAAAATAGAAGCTATGATTTTCCAGTTTCTCTGTCTACATGCCTGCATTTTTTGCATGTATAAAGGCAAACACTCGCCTCGCTGTTTAGTATCTCCCCTAATTCGCTGAGCTCTGCATGCCCCCAGCCGCACTTGCTGCATTTATGCAAAAATCCTTCATTAATATTCTCTTTAATAACTCCTGCTTCATCTACTTTATTCTTGTTTGTTTCAGAAGAAGAAATCTCAACTCCCGAATCCCTTTTAAAGCCACAGCTGCAGTATCCAATTACTTTATCCCTTTCTTTTCTAACAGAAAGAAGGCTCTTGCATACAGGGCAAAAATTTAGCATTTATCCTCTAAAGAAACAGGGTTTAAAAATCTTCACGCGGAATCTCTTAAGCCTGCTGCAGTTAAGAAAAATATAGTTTCATTCTCAGGGAGATTGGGAGAGTCTATCATTTTTGCGACTCTTGAATCTTTCTTCCCCCGCCTCAAATAAAGGCGGTAGGTACTTGAATGCGCAACTATATGCCCGCCGACAGCTGTTGTTGGGTCTCCAAACATTATAGCTGGATTAGCCATAACCTGGTTGGTTACATAAACAGCGAGATTGTACTGCTCAGATATCCTTATAAGACTATGAAGATATCTGTTAAGCTTTTGCTGCCTGTCTGCTAACTGCCCTCTTCCTGTAAATTCTGACCTGAAATGGGCTGTCAGGCTGTCTATAATTATAAGCTTTATTGGCTCGCCTTCCTTAATCATCTCCGCTACTCTATCCAAAAGCAAAATTTGGTGGTCGCTGTTTAGTGCTCTAGCCACAAAAATATTTTTTAGAATTTTTTCAGGATTAGCCCCTATAGCTTCTGCAATCTGCCTTATTCTTTCAGGCCTGAAAGTGCCCTCACAATCGATAAAAACCGCCTTTCCATTTGCGCCCCCCATATTAACAGGAAGCTGGACATTTACAGCGAGCGCAAATCCCAATTGACTCTTCCCACTGCCATAAGCACCAAATGCCTCGGTCATAGATTTAGTTTCCACGCCTTTCCCTCCAAGAAGATTATCTAAATTCTTGCTGCCAGTAGTAATAACGCAGATTTCCTCCCTTTTCTTAGCATAATCTGTCCCTGTCTGAAAATCCAGGTTCATCATTTTCCTTGCTGCCTGAATTGCTTTTCTCGCTCCCGCCTCTCCCAAACCAGCAGTTTCAGCCAGCCCTGCCGGAGTCATTACAGCCACCCCCATTAAATCATAAATTCCAGCTGCCTCCAGCTTGGCTATAGAACTAGGGCCAATTCCAGGAAGGTCAGACAAAGTGTACTCTTTTTCCTCTTTCTTTTTCTTGTCTTTCTTCTCTTCTTTCTCTTCCTTTTCTTCCTTAGCCTTTTCACCTTTTTCTTCAGCCATTTTCTATCTCTCGTTTATTATCAATATAAACATATTCTCCATGTATCACCTTCAAAAGATTCTTTAATTCTACAGTTTCATCCCCATAATCTAATTTTCCAGCATTACTAAAATAAGCTCTTTTTAATTTCCCATCTTCATCAAAAACTTCTTTATAAAAGACCACCCCCTCTGCCTCCTCTTTCATATACTCATAAACATCCAGCTCACCAACCTTCTCAGCATTTTTACCTTCAGCTGTTGTATGGTCTTTTTTTAAAACATCCCATTTACTTGCTACAACTAATGATAACTCTAATTTTCCCTTTCTTTTCTTTCTTTCAACCATCTCTCTTAAAGATAAAACCTGTTTAAAAGCTTTATCTCAATCTATAATATGTATCAGAAAAACGATATGCCAAGGCATTCGTTTTTGGGATGCTCAGAAATCGTAAGATTTCTGACATTAAAGAATCACAAAGATAAACAGGAAAACATCCACCAAAAGGAAGAATAAAAAAACTCCGCTTTCTAAAACTCCTCCTGTTTTCAATCTCCATGAACTCTTTCCAGGATAAGGCCAAAAAGGCATGATGCCCTCTTTTGTAAAGCTGTCTGAAAATAAATGTACCGAGTAGCCCAAAAAAAAGCCAAAAGCCAGTGCAGGCAGAAAAAATGCCAGTATAAATGAAATAATCAGGCATAAAGTAAAGCTATGTATGGGTCCCCTATGGTCAACAAAGAACTGTAAAAACCTTAATCCCTTGCTCTTTCCAAGAGTTGAAAACGCGCAGTCAATGTCGGGCAGCATAGTTGCTATTAAAGCAACAAACACGAAAACCAGCGGGTTATTCACACGCTGCACAAACAGCAGCATAGCAAAAACTGCTATTGCCAGATGAGTTCTTATTAACATTTTTCACCTACTTTTTTTAAGTTTTTTATTTTATATCTCCTTTTTCAATTAAAAACTTGATATTTGGAGCAACGTTATGCTTTCCTTCCATAATCTCCTTTACATCCAGCCACTTAATCTCCTGAATTGGGGGAACAGGTTTAATTTCAGGCTTATTTTTCAAATTAGCCAAATAATGAATAAGGAGAATAACCATTCTCTCGCTTGTCTGTGGATTTTTCCATAAAATCATAGGATGCAAGGGCCTTATTATTTCAATTTCCGCATTGTTTTCTTCTTTAACTTCCCTGTGGCAGGCCTCTTCCAAATCTTCAATTCCTTCTTCTATTGTCCCTCCGGGAAGCTTATAAAAATCATCCTTGTCATCCTTATTGACCATTAACTTATTATCTTCAATAATTACTGGCCCGGAAGCTATTATAAATCTACCCTCCATTTTCTTCTCCTTTCAATTCAGCCAGGTAATTTAATGAAACAACCACTGCCTTCTCTCCTTTATCATCCATGCCCCATTGTATCAGGGGATGCAAAGGCTTTACAATAGTTATATCTAAGCTTTGGCTTTTGGCTTTTTTCCTGCAAACTTCTTCAGCATCCTCCCCTTCTCTTATCCAGTTGCCAATTAAACTTCCATTTTCTAGAAGTACTTGGTTATTTTTTAAGATAACTGCATCAGACCTAATAGCTATTCTTCCTTCCATAGCCTATAAATGCCTGAGAATTATATAAAACTATTGCTTTTGTTAAATAAAAATTGCTTTTTTTGCCCACCCAATTAGAAAGAAGTGCTCCAAAAAGCTTGGACTTCAGAACAGTAATCCTTAAAAAATAAGTAAGAGTAAGAAAATTAAGAATGACAGATTTATCAGAAATAAAAATTTTAAGAGATCGCTCTTATTTTCATGAAGGGCCCCCGAAACTCACCGAAGTAATGGTTGGGGATTGCATAGAGGTAAAAGATCCAAAAGGAAATACAGAAGAAGGGCTAGTTTCAAAAGTTCAATTATGCCCCGCAGACTTTAAGAAAGGAGAAAATTCAGTAGCATTTATTCAAACACTTAATGAAGTCGGTGATAAAATATTCGTAAGGGCATATATCGGGATTTTAGAGCATTTTATAAACGGAAAACTTTATTTAAATGAATCTGGGTCTTGTGAAAAAGGAACCCCTGATTATAAACAAAAAATAAAAGACCTTGGGAAAACTAAGAAGTTACATGCCCAAATAAGTAATTATAAACCAAAGAGATAATTAAATCGCACTTCTTCTTATTTAATTCTAAGCCTGCCCTGAAAATCGATTTTTACTCTGCGGAATTTTTTCATTTCATGAAAAATCATTGCACTATTTTTAAAGATAAATTTTTAATATCATCTCCATACTTTACGTCTTTTCCAGCTTCTCAATTAATGCATCAACATCTATATCTTTCCAGTCATCAACAAAAAATTCCAGATTATCATACAGCTGATTTTTTCTTACCTGCCCTGAAAAAAGCATCTCTTTTCCCAGCAGCTCTGCCCTTCTTTTCTCAAAGCCTGTTTCCAGCTCTTTGCTGTCCATAACTTTTTCAAGCTGGTCTGAGAATAATACTGCCCTAATAGTTGCGCTTCCATCGTCCAAGACAATGCTTAACAAAGCCCTTTTCTCTCCAAGGACTTTTCCATGCTCTGCGCACTCCCCTGTCTCGCTCACTTTTTTCCTGCACATAGGGCAAACTGTGAAAAATCTCGGCTCAAAAAGCTGGACAATAAAAGCCCTGATGCCTACGCTGTCCCCTTGAATAAGCTCTTTTATAGTTTTCTCGTGGAACACCCTGCTTTCAACAACCTGGCTTAGGATTTCGTTGGATAACTTAATGTCAGAAAAGCCCGTGAGATGAAGTTCTGTGTTCCTTATGCTGCCATTGCTTATCTCAACAACATCTCCCTGTTTTATAGTAGATTTCTCTATCAAAGACACATGGTTAGTATCCCACAGCACTGTTCTTATGTTAGAAGTCTCATCTGCCAGAACAAAACTGCCTATTTTTCCCTGCCTCCCCTCTTTGTTGTACTCTCTTACAGGAAAAAGCTGTATAATCTTCCCAACAACATTTACTTTTTTCATGCCAGAAAGAAGCTCGGATATTTTCATCTTCTCTTTTTCAAAGCTTATGCCAAGTTCAGAAGCAACTACCTGTGCAGCCCCCTCCTTTGAAATCAAGCCAGAAAGCTTCGCCCTTTTTGCCTCTATCCTTCTCTCTATGTCCTCTGTAGTAAGGCCACTGCTTCTGGCAATTCTCTCAACAAGCTGCTGATAGTTTTGTATCATAGTACCTTTTTTTGTTATATCTATCCATAAAAAAGCAGGCATTTAAAAGGATTGTTGTTTGTTATCACAACATTTATAAACAAACTAAATAAAAAAGTAATATGGGACAAAATGCAGTTGAAGTAACAGTAATGCCAGAATCCTTAGAGACAAACCTGGAAGAGATAAAAGAAGAGATAAAAAAGAAGCTTACTAAATCTAAAAATATCACCATAGAAGAGAAAGAAGTGGCTTTTGGCTTAAAATCCTTGAGTCTCTTAGTCGCCTGGCCAGATAACGAAGACACAGACGAAATTGAAACCCTAATCAGCCAGATAAAAGGAGTTTCTTCAGTCAGAATCGAAGACATTAGAAGAGCGTTTGGGTAATTAAAAGTTGAACTATTTTTCTGTAAATGCCTATAACTAACTTTATAAACCTCCTTTGTTTTTATTCTCTATGGCAGCAACACCACCAGATCCTCAAAAAATGAGAATAGATTACAGAATCGATAGAAAGATATATGATGAGTTTATGAAAGCTTGCAGCAGAAAAGGCTTTGCCCCAGTGGTGATAGTTGAAAAGGCTATGAAAAAATTCACTGAAACCGGCCAGATTTAAGTTCTGCAAAACATTAATTATGTCAAAAACCACAGGTCGAAGACCTGTGGCATGTTTAGTTTTCTGTGGTTTTTGAGCATGCTCAGAATTCCACATACTCTCTTCTACCACATGTTAAAAACATGTGGAATTCTGACATTTAAAGGTATTTTATGTCTAATTACTATGGGATATTCCTGGCTGCTCTTTGCCCTGCTTTCAGCAGTATTTGCTTCTTTAGTTGCTATTTTCGCAAAAATAGGGCTGCAGGGAGTGGATGCTAATGTTGCAACAACTATCCGCGCATTCATAACGTTTATTTTTTTGATGGCAATTATATTCGTCCAAGGAAAGTTAAAGCTAGTCCCTGAATTTTTTACTTCAAAAATTGCTTTTTTCATTATTTTAAGCGGAATTGTTGGAGCACTATCCTGGCTGTTTTATTTTATGGCAATTCAGCAGGGAAAAGTTTCTTCAGTAGTTGGCATTGACCACCTGTCTGTTGTTTTTGCACTTATTTTTGCGTTTGTATTTCTGAATGAAAAAATAACTCTAAAAGGTACAATGGGAATAGTGCTTATAGCGCTGGGAGCAGTGCTAATCGCCCTTCAAGACTAGAAACAATTAATTATTTAAAACACCCTTTCCTGGATTTTACATGACACTGACAGAAGAAGAAGTAAAGCAGGTTAAAGAACAGCTGTTCAACCAGATTGAGAACCTTCCTGACGAGCAGAGGGATGTTGCAATGGGGCAGATAAATTCGATGAATGCCGAGCAGCTGGAAGAGTTTCTTGTTAAAAATAATCTTATTAAAGGAGGCAGCTGCATCTTCTGCTCAATAGCAAGCGGAGAAACACCTTCTTATAAGATAGCTGAAAACAAAGAAGCTATTGCGGTTTTGGATATAAATCCCTTATCCCATGGGCAGATACTTATTATACTCAAACAGCACAAGCCAGCAGAAGATTCTCCAGAAGCCATGAAGCTTGCCCAGGAATCAGCCAAGCTATTAAAAACAAAGTTGAAAGCAGATGAGGTAAAAACAGAATCTTCCAATGTCCAGGGACACGGGATAATAAACGTAATACCTTTATACAAAGACAAAAAATTAGAGAGAAAAAAGGCAGAAGACAAAGAGCTTTATGAGCTACAACAGATTCTAACAAAACAGGAAGAAAAAAAACCTGTTGAACAGGAAAAAAAGCAAATAAAAGAAGTTAAAGTAGAAGACCTTCCTAAAGCCCCTAGAAGGATACCTTAGTTATTATTACTAAGTAGCTACAAAACGAAAGATTTATAAACTGTTAATTCTACTAAAAAATATGGAAGAAACTAAAGAGAATAAAGATAGAAAACCCATGCCAAAAGGATTAGTAGCTCTATTAGTAGGGGGAGGAATAATGATACTCCTAGATGGTTTCTTTATCGGGGAGCATACGGGATTTTCTAAGGGGTATAAAACAGGGGCTGAAACAACCATAAAAATATTTGAGAAAGAATTAGAAACAGCTTCCAAAGAGATAGCTAAAGTAAACGAAGAAATTCTTATACTTTACAACCAAGCACTAAGGGATACATCTCAAAACCTATCTAAAACATACAGTGAAAAAAGCCCAGGATATGAAGAAGCTGCTGAAGGTTTTAGAGAAGTTGCATTAACATGCCAAAGGATACTTGATTCTTACAAAGACCCTAACAACTAGTAAGATTAGGCTATGCCTTTTCTAGTTTTCCTAAAACTTAAAACTCTCGCATTCTTTCCACATCTGCAAAAATTGATTCCTTAACATGTTTACAAGAGGCTTGCTGTCTGTTAAAATAGTAATATAGTCTTTGCTTTCTTTAATCTCCGGCTTTCCAATTGTTATTCTTGCATATTTTCTGTCAAAAACACTGAATCTTAATGGATATTTCCCCAACTTTTGATTATACACCTTTATTTTACATCCTGCTTTTTTCCATTCCTCTGCCCGATTCAATGTCTCGCTGTTAATCACCCCTATCAGTCTGACATTAACCCCTCTTTTAACTGATTTTCCCATCTCTCTTACTCCCTCCCCCCAGTATTTCCAGTTTCTCTGCACCCCGAGTATTTCTTTCCTTGCATTTTTATTCAGCTCAACTAATTTATTCATAATCGCTTTCTGCCCTTTAATCAAAGAAAAAACAAACTGGCCTTCAACATCTGTATTATCCAGACTCTTAGAAGCTTCTTTTAACTCTTTTAAATTATCTTCTTTTTCCTTAATCTTATCTTTAATATAACTGTCAAAATTAATTAACTTATATTTTTTAGGCTCAATAGAAACTAAGCTTATAAGCCCTTCTTCTTCAAATTTTCTCATAATAGCATAAAGCTTGTTTCTTGGAACATTAGAATCCAGGCTTATCTCTTTCACATCTGCGGTTTTTAATTTAACCAGGCTGCTTATCAGCTTGGACTCATATTCTGAAAAACCCAAATTCTTAAAAAAGTCACATCTGTCCATCTTCCTCAGATATTTTTTCCTTTTTTAAGTACTATTGTACTCTAAAAGTACTTAAAAGATATATATGATGTGATGAGATAAAAATAGATGGAAATACCTGTAGGGTTTTTTAGAGGAAAAGGATCAGAGAAAGGATCCATCTGCATATACAATCCACTTCTCTTGTTATATACTGAAGGAGGAGGAAAATACATGGTAAGAACAATTGAAGAGTCTGGAAAACTGAGAGAATATCAAACAGATCTTAAATATTTCTCCCAGGATATGGAACCAATAGAACCAGAAGAGGTCAAAAAAATAATAGAAGAGTACAGACAGTTAAGAACAGCTCTAATAAAAAAAGTAGAATTTCTTGAAAGAGGACTAGAAGAACTAGCTAAATCAAATAATAATGAGAAAAAATGAAAACCCCAAACTTCCGCCTGTCAGTCAAAGCATTTATTGTTGATAAAAATAATAATTTATTTTTAATGAAACGTGCAAGCAATGATGCTCAAAAACCAGACATCTGGGAAATTCCAGGCGGAAGGCTGGATTTAGGAGAAGATCCTATTTTAGGGCTGATGAGAGAGATAAGAGAAGAAACCGGGCTTTACATAAAGCCTCTATGCCCCATGAGTGTAAGGCACTTCAAAAGAGATGATGAGCAGTTAATAACCATGCTTGTTTTTTTCTGCAGGCGAATGAACGGCTATTTAAAATTAAGTATCGAACACTCAGAATATGAGTGGATTAATGTTAAAAAAGCCAAAGAAAAACTAACTGACTTCTTTCATAAAGAAGTTAATATCTTCTACAAACTAAAGTTAGATGAAATATAAATGGCTGGAAAAACAATTTCTGACTGGATAGTTGAAGCCAGAAAAAGAAAAGTTGACCTGGAAAATTTTGATTCAGATAAAAAAGAAGATATGTTGAGGCTAAAAAAATATGAGCTTCCTCAGTTTCATTATCTTGAACTTCCTTATTCAGAATTTTCTGAAGATAATCCAAAATTAAAAGATTTTTTCTCAAGATACAAAGGAGTTTGTATAAGAGCTATTCCCAATCAAGGGGGCAAGATTAAGGGATTTACAAGAAAATATAAAATGGGCCGGCTTTCTTATAAAAAATGCAGGAAATTCTTAGATGGAGTAATAAGAGAAAATGTAAAGGATTATGATATAGTTATGAATGACTGGGAGCCAAACATTTACGGATTTGTTTTAATTTCAGGGCCAAGACATGTTTTTGGAGAAATTGGAAAGAACCTGGAAACCCTCTCTCATGGAGATGAAACGCCTCTTGCCACATTTGACATTGACAGAAGAAAAATTGGGCATTTAGAAAACAAAATAACTTGGTTAAACAAAGAAGATGAAGAAGCTGCAAAATATCTACTAAAAGCCCTAAATCACATCAAAGCTCCTTGGGATAATTTTGATCCTGTTTTTCTAAGAGGATATTTTGAAGGGGTTGTAACTAAAACCGGAATCAAATTCCTAGACTATAAAACCAATCAAGCATATACCAAAGGAAGCTAATAATTCCTCAATTGCGCCCTTTGTATCAAGGAAAAGCCATAAAAATTGAAGAAAAACTTATGGCTTTTACTATATCTTTCTGAATAATCCAGATTAAAATTAAAAATGCAAATAAAAATGAAGGTGTGAAAGGAATTCCTTCCTTAATCAGGACTTTTCCCCTATATCTCTGCAGCAGCCTCAGCTCCTCTTCTGATAAGCCTTCCCAGTTGGGCTTTATCAGCTTCTTCCCAATTTTTACAGGCTTATAGAGCCAGTCCCCAACAGTCAGCTCCCTGGCTTTCTTCTCTTTAATCAAGCAAACTTCTTCTACTGCCTTTGCATAGCAATAAAGAAACGGGAAAAGAAAAACGCATAAAGAAAACAGCAGGAATATAAACTCTTCCATGACCATAACAAAAATAGAAAAGACCAAAGCCAAAACAAGGAAAGTAATGAAAATCTTCTTTTGCTTCCTGGCCTGCCTGACAAATTCCGCAGCAAAAGCTTTCCTGTTTTTTAAAGCCAGGCCAAAACTGTAAACCAAGCCATAAATGCTGCCGCATAATAAAAACAATATGACAAAATAAAGAAAAATAGTAAGGTTATCAGAAAACAAGCCAGAAAAAGGCAATACTGCCCCTAATGCCATCAGCAGCTTGGCATCCCCTCCTGCAAACACCCTCCCATAGTAAAACCCATAAGCCAAGCCAAAAAATATTGCAAATCCAATAAGCCCATTAAGAAAATACCAGTAATTCCCCGCCCATAAAGAAACAAAAGCGCGATAGGAAAGCGCTGCAGCTATCAGGGAAAAATTCCACCAGTTTGCAATCTCCCTTTTCCGCAGGTCCTGTATAACAGCTACGATAATCCAGATTAAGCCTATTGCAATCAAAAAATAATTTTCTGCATTAATCATCTTTTTTGATTTTCCTCTTTTTTCTTTTCTATAAGCTTAACCAGAAGAGGTTTTATTTAAACCTTACCTTAATCTTCTGATTTACGCAAGACTTCTTCAAGAAGCTCTTCAACAATAGTTTCTGCTTCTTCCATCGTAAATCTCACATCAGGATAATATCTCTTAATGTCTCTTTTAAAGTCAGTCAGCACTTCTGACCTTATTTCTTCTACATCCGAATCGCTCCAGTTAAATTCACCAGCCTGCTCCCAAGCTGTGTCTATGTAAGCTATTATCTCGCTCTCTAAATGATGCAAAGATTCCGGCTTATTTGTATATCTAACCAGAATCTTGTGAATTGCAAGATTACTTAAAATATTTCCGAGACTTTTTATTGCTTTATTCTTGCCCATAACTCTCCTTTCAGCTCTTCTCTTGTTTTTCCAGACAGCTCATTTAAAAAATTAAGCGCAAATCTTTTTTCGCGTTTAGATGCTAGATTATTTTTCAGTTTTTCTATGAGATTTTTTCCTAATTCCTCATTTAAAGACTCTCTTAATTTTTTGTTATCAACAATATTATTCAAAAGCAGCCTAACCAAAATGACGTTTCTTAAAGCCTTGTATATTTCAATTCCAGTAGGGGAAGAAACCAAGTTGCTCCAGTCTAACTGCATTCTAAGGTCAATGTTATAAAGTTCTATTTTGCCCGGTAAATTTAATTTCCCGTAAATAACCTTGTAGTCTTTAAGCTGGTAGATAAGAGCCGGGCTGTGAGAATATCCTTCTTTTACTGTTCTTTTATCATAAATCTCCAAATCCAAATTTATCCCGACTTTTTTAGCTGCCTTCTTTATTTCCACAATTTTATCAATTTTCTCATAAAGCTTTTTCCAGAACTTTCCTTTTACAACAACCAAAACATCAATGTCATTATAATCCTTGTAATTGTTCTGGACAACAGAGCCATAAAGCACAATTGCCTCAACTTCCTTTAAGTTTTCAAGCACGATTTTTCTTATCTTCTGCTCAATTGAACGCGCTTTCTGGTTGTATTCCAGCTTATCAAGCAAAAACCCTGCATCAATATCAGCAATTTCCGCAAGTTTTGGCCTGACAAACCTAGAAAGGTAGTTAGAATCCTGCTGTGTAAGCCTCTCTCCCTTAATCTTTTTATCAATTACTTCCCTTTCTCTTTCAGTAAAAACCAGACTGTATTTTCCCTTTGCCATATAATACATATATGTATTAAGTGGTATTTAAAAGTTTCCATGCGACTTTCTTTATAAGTCTCCAAAGATACCCTGTTCTCACCAAAAATGCAGAATTATTCTCTAAATCCCCTCTCTTTTCTGTGCATTCTTAATAGGCTTTCCAGTACAGCCGCTTCCTCATCTGAAAGGTTCTTTTTGCTGTTTAATATAAGGTTCCAAATCTCAGATATTTTTGCCATTCCTTATTTTCCCTCGTTAACACGATGCTTCCCGCCGTGCTTGTAAGGATGCCTCTTCTTGTTCTTCCTTTTGTCTTTTCTCTTGCTTCTTTTTTCATTAAATCCGTAATCCATGATATCCATAAATGTCAATCAGACACAATATCCTCCTCTTTTATAGTATTTCTGCCTGCAAAATCTGAATTTCTTGCAGCTTTTTTAATTGCATCCTGCAGTTTATCCTCAAGCATCGCGACTAATTTGTTTGCAGCTCTCTTTTCTATTTTTTTGCCTTCTTTTTTTGAAATTTCTTTTATTTTTTTTGCAGATATCATATTAAAGAAATTAAAATGTTTTTCTTTTTGTAATTTAACTTCCACTTTTGTAAAAAATCTTCAAAAACCAAACTCTCCTTTACAGGAACCATCACTGCCCCCCTGCCTAGCGCCTCAACACCCAGCTTTTTAATCATCCCAGGCCCATTTCTCCCAATTAAAGCATAAGTGAACTTCGTCTTTTCATTATGATTTAATCCTTTTAGATTATAAGTGAAAAGAGCGGCGCCTTCAAAGCCCAGCCTCTTGGAAAAATCCTTGTTATACAATAAGCTATGCCCCTCAATAAGAATGCCCTGCCTTGCAAGAAATTCTTTTTCAAACAGCTCTTTTAAGTTTATTGTTTTTAGGTCGATGTTTTTTAATTTTTTAGATAAAATTTCTTTCAGCTCCTGCGCAACTCTTACCCTTTCTTTTAGATTTTCATCTTCAAAGACCAGCAGCAAATCTATGTCCCCTGCCTCTTCTTTTCCTTTTACACTTGAGCCGTACAGCACAATATCAAATAGCTTCTGCTGTTTGGCAAATTTCTCACATTCTGATTCCAAGTACTTCAAATAATTTTTCAGCATCTTCCTTTAATTTGTTTTCCTTTTCCATGGCTTTTCTTATTCCTTTTTTTATATAATATAACAAAAAACTAATATTTAAATCTTTTGGTTATATAGACTAACAAAGTTATACATAACAACATAAACGAAGAAAATAGCCATATTTGTTGTATAATACAACAAAGAAAATTCCGTAGTTTAACTTAATCAAATATAAAAGCTTAAATAAAAAAATAAAAAGAAAAAATTACTTCCAGACACAAGGGGCAGTACAAGCATCTTTTGTTGTTGCTGTATCGCATTTACCACCTGCTGCAACACATACTTGAGGTGTGCCTTCAACCTTACATCCAGCATTCCCGCAATTTGTAACATCCATTCCAATACACGACCTTTCTGTTCTGCAAGGTTTTATCGCCACACAATTATCAAAACTCTTGTCACAAGGACTCAAGCCCAAGCCCATTCCTTCTAAAGCTTTGCAATTATATTTCCCGCTTTGGATTTTATTTTCGAATTTAACATCTCTTTCTTTAGTGCAGTAATCATATTGAAGGTTGGTTACGCATGCCAGGTTGCACGATTCCACCATTGTGCTTACGTT
>MFWN01000044.1:2988-20030 GCA_001786395.1 Candidatus Pacearchaeota archaeon RBG_13_36_9 | reverse complement strand
GTTTGTCCATCCTCCAGTAAATCCCACAATCAAGACTACAAGCACAACTAGGGCTAATACTATGACTATAATTGTTCCAACAGTCATCTCTGCGCCTTTTTTGTTTTTCACTAGTTTCTTCATTTTACCTCCTTTTTCCTATTGAATACTCAAGGGATAGCTGATTTTTAAATGTTTTCAATCATTTATTTCTTCCTATTAAGTATATTTCAACAATTATTGAAAAGATTAATGCGCCTAGTGAGAGGTTTATATCAATTGGATTAAAGCACTTTGTGTTTAAGGTCTTTAGCCCAATTAGTGCAATAACGCCAAATTCCACAAGTGGTGGAAAAATCCTGATTATATCCATTCTAGAATACTCCAAAGATTCTTAGTGCTAAGGCAACAAGGATGACTACTCCAATAGCAATTAAAATTTTTTCTATAAGAGGCATAGGATTTTTTTTCGGCATTTTTCACCCCCTTTTTTATCAAGTAAGCAAAGTAAAATAATTTTTTAAATGTTTTCAATTTCTTTTTCAAAGATTTTTGTATAAGCATAAGAAGCATATACTTTGTCATTAACATCCCCTTCTATCTTGAAAGTCAGGGTAAGAAATACCTTGCCATTTTCAATTCTGACATTTTCAGGAGTAAGCTGCCCTTCCACCTGGCTTAGCTGATAAGGCACATACTCCCCGCCGCTTTTGTATTTAAAAAGCTCCTGCCTAAAGCTGGAAATAAACTCCTCTGTACTCCCCCCAGATGATTTTTCCATCATGTTATTAACATTATAGTTTAATACTTCTTCAATAATGAAAACATTCTCAAGGCTTGCTATCTCGACTTTTTGGTTCAACTTGGCTATTCTTAAATTAAATGCAAACAACGCATAAGTGCATAAAACTACAGTTGCTATCGCTAATATTCCTATTGTTAAAGTCATTCCTTTTTTATTTTTCATTAACATTTTACCCCTTATCCCCGCATAAAACAATTAGTTTATCTGAATCTGCTAAAAAGTTTACTACAAAAGCATTGCTATTGTCTGGATCGCAATAAATACCCCCATTCCCCCCAATAATGCATTTTAATGAGTCATAATTTGTGTAACGATCCCAGCCAGTCTCGTCTGCTGTTTTGTAAATTCTAATCCAAGACCTAGAATACTTTTTGCACCCGCTACCAAATACCTCCTCAATAAACGCCCCTGCCTCTGCCCTAAATAATTTTATTCTTTCTTTCTCCCCGTCTCCAACACCTGCCTGCAAAATCAAATCCTTAACAGTTTGTGCTTCTCCAGCTTGCTTATTTAAAAACCCTACTAATTTTTTTGTTAAAATCAGCTTTTCCGCAAACATATCGCCTTTAGTTATAGTTATTCCCTTCTTATCTGCAGCATAGGAAGCCAGAGATATAAGCAAGAACAAAGCTAAAATGCAGAAGATTATAGGAGTAGCAACCATCCACGTTATTCCAGAGCCTATAGACTGTGCTTTTCTGCCTTTCATATTTTTAACCCTGCCTGGTTTGAGGCTGTATAAACTTTTATATCAAATCCATTATCAGCATGAAAAGTGTCCTCATAGCACAAAGGAAAATCCCCTTTCGAAGTTTTACTTAATTCGCACAGAGTTTCAAAATCAGCAACTCCTGTAACATTCTCCTTCTTTAACTGCCCGTCCTGAAAAACAGAAACATTGAAAAAATAATCCCCGTTCCACATTGCATCCCGATTTAAGCCGCATGAACTGAAAATATTAAAATCTTCTGACAAAAACGTATCATTAAACTTTCCGCTGTCTATAAGGCAGTCAGCCAACTTCAAGCCAATAATTTTAGCTTCCTCCTCTCTTACATCCATTTTAGCCCCATAAAACAATAGAACCATAACTACAATTGCTCCTAGAATCAAACCCCAATTTAAAAAAAGCCAGAAAGAAATATACCTATCATCCCCTTTTTTGTTCCTAAACATTTTCTTTCACCTCAATATTCAGTTTTTGGGATTTCTTATCCACACTCCACATAATAACACTATTGCTGAAAAAATTAAAAGAATATCCTCTTCCATCTGCTACTTTAACAATAACTTTCTTTGCCGCATAATCTATTTTAACAGTTCCTTCTCTCCCAAAGTTGTTTTTATCAGCTAAGCTGTATAATTCAGAAATGTCTATGTTCAAAGAAGTCCCTGGCTTTGCCTGGTCAATTATCAGTGCTATCTGTTTGGCATAAGTCTGCTCAATTAAACTTGCTCCTTTCTGAACCCTTAAAAGATAAAAAAGCATAAGAGCAATAAAAATAACATTTAAAACAATAAATGCGACCTTACTGTTCAAAAAATCTTCTGCTCCTTTTTTGCTATGCAATAAGCCTCTTTTCATAAAAGAACAAGTTAAAGAAATATTATAAACTTAACTAATCTGCCCTTCAAAAGAAGTGCACTTCTCTTTTTTTAATCCTTCTCTGTCATAGTTTACAAGAGTCATGCTTGAAACTCTTGGAATATTTCCTGTAAAATATTTGTCAAGAGCATGCCCTAAATCTCTTCCTAAAACCATCCCAACCCCTGCGCCTACAGTAGCCAGAGGCCCAACTGCCACACCAATAAGCCCCCCTGCAAACCCTCCTACACTAATACCAGCCCAACTAAAAAATGAAGATTTGTCAGACTCCATAAAAACAATTGCCTTCGGAGCAGTTGTTATCTTATCTTCTTTATTATAGCCATACATGTAATTGGATTCGCTGTTTGTAATATACTGCCAGTAAGTTTTTTTTGTATTAGGAACTATATTGGAAAGAAGATAATCTTGAGTTCCTTTTACCTCCCCACCAATCTTCCCGCTTAATATTTGTCCAAACGCGAATCTTGTACAGATATTACAGTATACTGCATCATAGGTAGTTTTTCTAGAATAAATACTTAGTTTTCCCTCGCCCATCATGCTCCAGCACTCAGCCATTTTCTCTGCAATTACTTTATTGATTTCTTTGTTTCTTTCTTCCACACTGCTGCCCCCTATTCTTATGGTATCATACTCCTCTCCCTGATAATGGTCATTGCAATTATCCCATTTTAAAGGAGAATCCAAAACACTTGCAGCAAAACAGATTTTCTCTGTCTTGCAGTTTAACGGAATATTCACCACTTTCGTTCCCTCGGGGTCTGGAACAGTTGCCTTATAAACAACTGACTCATGGCAGATTTTTTTATCCACCTGCTCGTAAGGCTTAAACCCGCTCAAAAAAATCAAAGCCACTCCAAAAACTATAATCATGGCTATTAATTCTGCAACTGTCCTTACACTCCAGGTTATCCCTTTTTTATCCATCATTTTCATAGCCTTCACGCAGTTAAAAATTTTGCTAAAAAATAAATTCCCACCAAGGCAATTAAAATAAACAATACCCATAACACTACCTTAACAAGAGTTTCAATTTCAGCTTTCTTTTTCATCTTACTGCGCTTATTTTTGTTTCTTCATTTGATTTAGTTAATTTTAGCTCCTGGGACTGGCCAAGAATCTCAAAAGTATTAGGATAGTCTGTACTAATCTTTACAGGGTCTTCTGGATATTTTGCAGTCATACTGCTGATATAATCACCTTCAACAGAAATGCCATTAAATCCCTTGCATGCTTTTGCTCCGGGGCAAGTTACATGAGTACAAGTGCTGATGGGTCCAAGTGAAGAAGGTTTACAATCTACTCCCTGACAAATGCACAAACATTTTTCATATCTTCCTACGCACTCTTTTTCAGGAAAAAAACTTCTCTCAAAACTTACTAAAAACCAGTCGCCTTCTTTAGGAGGGTAAACCAAAAATTTCATTTCATTTCCAGTGTAACTGCCTCCAGTAAAATAGCTTATTTTCTGGTCTATAACTGTTAAAATATCTGCTGCCCTGCGGACATCTTGATTATAGTAAATGGAAATCAGCCTGACAGCGAGGTAGATTAAAACTAAAATTACCATTACAGCAAGTAAAAGGTTCATAACATGCCCCGTCAAAAAAGTTTCGCTTTTTTTGCTATTCATTTTTAACACTCCTTTTCTAAATCTGATTTAATTGTCTCTAAATTCAAAAGTGCTAATCTTTCTTTATCTGTCATACCCAAATAAGGGCTTTTAAACTCAGATTTTGGATTTATTGTTGTATAATACTTTCCTCCGCTATAGTAATATGTCTTTCCATCTACCCCCTTTCTTACATAACATCTTCCATTATCACACAAATGAAATCCCTCGTCCAAATTTTGCTTTTCTGCATAAGTTGTTTCTACTGCTCTAAAACTCTTTTTGTTTACCCCTTCTAAGATATTAGTGAAATAAATACCCCACTCCTCGCTGTCTGAATTTTTTTTATTTGCGATATCACGTATCTCTGCAAGTAAAAGACCTGCATCGCTATCCGGTTTTGCCAATTCTATTAAATAAGTATTAATATTCCTTATATTATCTTCAGGGGGGTCGCATACATCGGTATCCTTTGCCTTGCAAAGATCTACATTAAATCCTGCAAAATAAAGAGCAAAATCTCTTGAGAGTGGCTTCAGTTCTTCTAACTCCTGAACTAATGCTATTTCTTCTTTTTGTTCAGTTGTAAGGATTTCCACAAACCCCCACTGCCCAGCAATACTTAACTTATATAGTTTAGACCCTCCAATTAACTTTTTATCAATAGAATAATGCTCCAAAATAGGCTTGGCCTTAGATTCGTAGATTAAACATCTTTTAAACTCATCTTCTTTTAGCAAAGTTACCTGGCTTCCCTGTATAGTCGCACTCTTAAAATCTTTCGCATCTGTGCTGCATGCAACAAATAAATCCTGCTCTATTCTTTGAAGCCTTATTGTTACATCCTCCAGCTTTTTATTCTCAGGAAGCTGCATATAATTAGTCACTCTATCCACAAAATTACCCTGATAAGAAATCTTAACTGGATTCCAGTCTTTTTCATTTGACCCGCTTCTTTGAATAAGCTGATTTTCCCTTAATCCATAATTAGTCAGGTCATTGTTCTCCTGGCTTTGAATCACTTTGTCTATTATGCATCTCCCCTCCCCGTCATTTATCAAAACCAAAACATTGGTATTAATAACTACTGCTTCAACAGTCAGGTTTACAGGAGTTCTGCCGGTTATAAAATCAGGCAAAAGATTGTAAATAACTCCTCTCATATCTGAGCTAATAAGAAAAAATAAAAGGACTACTATAACTAAGACAACTAAAAGAGCAGTAATAATCTTGCCCGTAGCCATTTGCTGATCGCCTTTTTTATTCATTTTAGCCAAACCTGAATATATCTTTTATATAATTCAATGCCGAACTGCCTTTGCCGCTCAAAACAATAATCAGGATTATTACAAAAACAAGGGCTGCAACTATCATTAGTATTTTCCCAATTGCCTCTATCTCCATTCCTTTTTTACTCGCAAACATTTTCACACTCCATTTTTTCCATCCTTGAGCCGAATTCCATGCTTGAAAGCTGAAAGCAGGTAAGCTGCTCTTCCTTTACCCCATCCTCTAATTCGTATTTTACTGTTTTCTCGGCGCAGCAATATTCATAGGCTGCATTTCTTGAAACAAAGCTGTTGCATGCAGCTATGACACTATCCACATTTGACTTCCCCATTAGTTCTTTAATATAACCGGAAAACCTGCCTGTCTGTATGTCCCAGAAGACTAATAAAACAACTGCAGTTAAGATAGCCAATACAATTACCACAGAAGTATTTATCATTAACTCCATGCCTCTTTTATCCCTTTTTTTCATATATAGCTTAAAATATAAATGTTAATAAATCTAACTAATTTAAAAAAATATGGCCGGGGATAATATAAAGGATTTAAGCGAACGAACTGCAATAATCGAAGAAGGAAACGATAAGGCGTTTGTATACGCTTATGTGGAGTTAAGGGAAGCAGCAAGATATGCTCAAAAACATTTTAAAAGCTGCTCAATAGAGCATGGCATTACTGATTTTTTCCACAGGCAGGTTCCAAGATATGCGCGCCTTCCAAGAGATCTTAAAGAAGAAGCAAAAGAGTATGCTAAGATTTATCCAGGATTCAAAGACAGAGATATAAAACGGACTGCAGGTCTGCAAAGCCCAGACAACCAAGTTTTTATAAGGGCTTTTGAAGAATTAACAACAGATGCTATGTTCATAAGAAATGGTTTTTCTCATTCTGCATTCTGGAAAGGATTAGAAAAAAGAAGGGAAGTCTACCAAAAAAGGTACAATTCCTTGAAAAGCAATTAAGTTGCAATTCCATTTAACACAATAGCAGCCAGTATGCCTAATACCAAGATAGACAGGAAAGCAGTAATGACATACAAAATAGCCCCAAATTTAAGGTTATTGGCAGTATCATACATCTTTTTCAGCTTGTCCTCTCCCACATCTACTGTAACTAGCGTGCCTGTAAGAATGAAAACGATTTCTATGATGTAAACACCTATTGCTACCTGCATGAAATAAGGGGAAATCATGTTTTGAACATTAAATATCTCTGTTAACGAGCCTATATCTATTCCTGCACTCAACTGGGCATCACCGCCCATATTGGCAATTGCCTGAAGCTTGTTTAAAATAATGGTTATCATTGCAGATAATCCCACCACAATGCCTGCCAGTAAAGGAGCGAGGAAAGTCATGTTGCTTTTCATGTCAGAAACAACTTCTGCAAGCAAATCCCTTAATCTTTCATTTATCCTGTCTATGTTTTTTATGTACTGCGAAATGGACATCAGGCTTACTGCCGCTATCTGCAGGCCTTTTTTAACGCTCTCCACTAGTATCTTCATGGACATTTTTATCAGAGAAGAAGGATAGTAAACTAAAGCTCCTCTTCTTTCGTTGAAAATTGACTCTTCCAGAGACATGCCTGCCTGATGCAGATTAACATTAACAATTCTGAAGAAATCCTCTGTTGCAGTTCCTCTTGAGGATTCAGCTACTTTTGCGAAAGCCATTTCAGCAGGCAGACCATCTCCAAGCCTGTTTCCCAGCTGGAACAAAGAGCTTGTAAACTCTTTTTCTAATTCCTTGCTCTGCTCCCTGGCTTTAATCAGCTCTTTAGTTTTAGCTGAATATGCTATTGAAAAGAAAAGAGCAGCTGACAGAGGAACAAACAAACTCAGCAAAATTGCAAGAGGACCGAACGGTCCAACAATATTTCCATTATCAGTCACCTGAAAACCAAAAAATTTCATATCCCCTAAAAAACCCAGCCCCACTTCGGCAAAGCTATAATCCTTCTGCAGGCCAACCAACTCAGGAAAAGGGGTGAACTGGAATATAAAAGGCAGTATTCCTATTAAAAACAAAGGAAAGCACAAAAGAAAAGCAGTGTAATATGGCTTTTTGCTTTGGTATTGGGGGTATAATGGATTAAGCTCTAATATAGAAGATTCTCCATGTCCCCCCGGTCTCTTAAGCAAAATCTCAGTAGTCATGTAAAATACAAAAAAAGGAATTATCAAATTGAAAAGAACAACAACATGATACCACTGGAAAAAAGGTATCTCAGAATTTAACAAAGTAGAGGCAAGGGGCAGCAATGCCAGGCCAAGTGTTGGAAGAATTATTCCGAGCATGTAAAGATTTGTTAGAGGGCTTCTGATTTCCCTGCTGTACTTAAGCATTTTTTCATAAACCCCATCGAGTATAACTTGCAAGGCTCTTTCAAGAGTAGCTATTCTCCTGTCATCGCTCGGCTCATACAAAGAGCTTTCAATTAAATGAAAACTTTCTATAAACTCTAAGCTATACCCTCTCCAAGTTTCAAGATAGTGGTCCAGACTCTCTTTAATAGTTGAAAATTTCCCTGTTTCAACATCCCAGAATATTTTCTTAAAATCTAGGGAGAGGGGAGCAGTTAAATGCTGGGAAGCAAATCTTATGGCTCTTTCCAAATTGCTAGTGTGCCTCATGTAAACAACAACATACAGTATGCATGGCACCATCTGGCTGCTTGCCTTTAACCTCCATTTATTTGCAAGCCTGGCAGGCATGCTGTAAAAATAGTAAAACAAAAAAGCAGAAGAAATCAGCACTAAAAAGATAAGCAGTATTGGGAAAGTTCCTAAAATAAGATAAAGGGCAACTGAAAACATCAAGCCAGCAAAAAAAGTCAGGAGCATTGCCATAAACGCCAATGCCATGACTTGCCCAGGCTCTACATCTAAATGAGCAGTGTCCAGATATTTTTGTATCTTAATGGCATCTTTCTCTGCTAATTTTATTTTTATAGAACTGCCAAGATTTTTGCACCAGTTCTCATACTTGGACATTTCAGGAGCCATCTCTTTTTTAAACTGCAAATACTCCCTGCTAAAGCTCTCATTAGTCCCCGCACCCCTATTTGTGTCTATTTGCTCCTCTATCTTCTTGCCATATTTTTCCAAGATTTCGTCTACTTCCATTTTTCCTCTTTTGTATTTACTAAGTCAACCATCCAGTCATATTTAAATTCTTCAACAGTAGGCAATGCCTCAATATCTTTTATTGCATTTGCAAACTTCTGCCTTATCTCCCTTATTATGTCATCAAACTGCTTATAATCCTTAGCACAAACCCCTATTGTAAAATCATATTTTCCTGAGTTCTTAGCAACATAGATTATCTGCCTGTGTCCCTTCAAAAAATTAACAAACCTTACCTCTTCATCCGGCTTAATATTATACAAAGAAAAAAGTACATAAGCATATAACGGAAAGCCAAGCTTAGAATGGTCGAGCATTGTATGGTGTTGCCTTATAACCCCTTCCTCTTCTAATTTTTTTATCCTGTAAACAACAACATCTCTTGGAAGCTTTGTTTTTTTTGCTATTTCAGCAATTGTCTGCCTGCAGTTTTCCTGCAGCTCATTTAAGATTTTCTTGTCCTTGCTGTCCAAACGCACTTCTGCCATTTTAACCTTATTACTTATAATAAGTAATTATTTATAAATCTTTCCTTAAAATAAGTAATTTTTAAGAAATAAGCTTTTATAATGGAGGTTTGTAGTGATTTAATAGGAGTGAAAATGACACTAACCTCAAAAATTAAAAATTATGTTAAAGAAAATAAGAAAAGCTTAGTAATAAGTGCAGCAGGAACAATGCTTTCTATATTTCTCTTGTGTGAAGGGATGACTAAATCTATGGAACTTAGAAAAGAGGCTCATTCAAAGTTAGTAAAGCCAATTATGAACGAAAGTATTCAGGAGTTGCATGATTCAGAAATTAATTTTAGATCAGAAATTTCTAAGATTCTTAATACTTCCTATAACCTCAGAGATCCTAATTTATTTTCAGGCCTTGAAGAATCCATAAGCTCACTAAAAAGCCAATATTCAAATGAAGAAAATCTTAGAGGATTAGAAAAATACCGCCAAGACTTAAAAACATATGAACACGATTCTTCTATGATAGACGATATTACTATTATGGATTCTGTTTATCTTGGAATTCCCCTAGGGGGTTTGATTGTTTCAATGCTTTATTCTGGTGTAGGAATTGGTAAAAAGAAAAAAATTTAGAAGGAGAGATGAAGGAGTGAAAAATGAAACAAGAAACAAAAACAATTTATGACAAAGGAGCAGAGAAATATGAAGAAGTAATGCGAAGATACTGGCATGTCCCTAAAAAACCGTTTATTGAATCCCTTGATTTCAAGCCAGGAGATAAAATTCTTTCTGCTGTTGTTGGAACTGGGCTTGACCTGCCCCATTTTCCTCAAGGCACCTATGTTACTGGAATTGACGCAAGCAAGGAAATGTTAAATCAGGCAAGAAAAAAACACTCAAAAGCATGGATAGAATTAAAAGAAATGGACCTGCATTCTTTAAATTTTCCAGACAATTATTTTGATGCAGCTATTTTAACATTTACACTATGTGTTTTAAAAGATCCTGTAAAAGCCATACAAGAAATAGTAAGAGTTACTAAACCCAACTCAAAAATAGCCATACTTGATTATTGCAAATCAAGAAACCCTGAAACAGAAAAGTGGCAGGAACTTTTTAATTATCATGCAGAAAATATCGGTTTCCCAAAAGATATAATTGCATGGGATTCTTTAATGGATTATGATAATCTGATTTATGATTCAGGCCTCCCTCTAGAAATTAAATCTGATTTTAGAATAGAAAGTGAAAATCCTTTTTCTACAGCTTGCCAGATAATTCTAATAAATAAAAAATGAAAGTTGCTGGAATTTACAGGACAAATAGAAATAAGTCAAACTTTGCAGAATTTGGTTCAACTCCGGAGATAGCGGACTATGTAGACTGGCCTCTCGGTTTGCAGTCAATTTTAGCTGTTGCTCAGCAAGAAGGGCATAAAGTTGATTTGTTTTTGCCGAAGAATGAAAAAGAAATTGAAGAGGTTTTAGCTTTCAACCCAGACCTAGTCTTATATTCCTGTATGACCAATCAGGTTGATTATGCAAGAAGATTTAATAATAGTCTAAAATCCAGAAAACCAAAAATCATTTCTGTAATTGGGGGCTACCACCCCTCTGCTATGCCTGAAGTAGTTAAAGAGGGATTTGATTTTGCAGTTCTGGGAGAAGGAGAAAGAACCATTAAAGAACTTCTTGAAAAAATAGTTTCTGGAAAAGAGAATTTCTCAGACATTAAAGGCATTGCTTTCTTAAAAAATGGAGAATTATTAATTACTCCTAAAAGAGAAAGAATAGAAAATTTAGATGATTTACCTGCCCCATTTATTAATTCTAGGCTATTAAGTCAAAAATCTAATTATCTAGGTTTTCCCGCAAGAAGAGAAAGAATTAGCGGGTATATTGAATTTTCAAGAGGATGTACATTTAATTGTAAATTCTGTTGTTCTCCAAATCTTTTAGGAAGAAAAATTGTATATAAGAACCCAGAAAGAGTTGCCAGCCAGCTAAAAGAGATGTATGAACAATATGGATTAAACGATTTATTTTTAGCAGATTTAAACCCAACATTAAATCCAGAGAGACTTGAAAAACTTGCTGAGGAACTGGAAAAAGAGGGGATTAATAAACATGTGCGTTGGGGTTTTGAATCAGGATTTAAGAGGATTACAATTCCTTTGTTAGAAAAAGCTTACAAAGCAGGAAATAACTACATTTGCTGGGCAGTAGAAAATATAAATGAACAAAATTGGGTTCAAAATGAGACCTCAAAATTACCTTCTTTTGAAGTTATGAAAAACATACTTGATTGTTCTGCTGCAAATAAAATTATGAATGAGGCATTTTATATAATTGGCTGGCCAGATGAAACAAAAGGAGATTTAGAAAAAGCAATGCAAATTCTTCCAACATTAAATCTGCATATGATAAGGCCTACAATTTATACTCCGATGCCAGGGTCGGTCAGTTTTGATGAAATGGAAAAAACAGGAAGTTTGACAGAAACAGACTGGGATAAGTATGATACTCAGCATCTAGTTTTCAGGCATAAGCATTTTGCTCCAGGAGAATTAGAAGAAAAAAGAGAAGAGATATTGAAGATATTTTATGGAAGCAAAGATTACAGAGCTAGAACTCGATATTTTTGTGATGCTAATCCAGAATATAAAGAATGTTTTGAAGAATTTTTTGAAACAATTAGTAGTTATTTAAATTAATCAGGTTTTTTACATATTTTTAATCATTCAGGAAGCAACCGCAACATTTATAAAGTTATAACCTGTTATAACCTAATGGAAAGTGAAATAATTAGGACTGCTATAAAGGTTGGAAATTCTGCAGGAGTCCTGCTTCCAAAGCAGTACCTGAACAGCCAGGTAAAGGTAGTCTTGCAGCCGTTAAACATAGAAAGAGATATCCTGGAAATCCTTCTTGAAGAAAATCTTCTTAAAAATACATTAGGAATTTACCTGGTTGGAAGTTATGCAAGAAAAGAGCAGACAATTGAGAGTGATATAGATGTGCTGGTTATAACTAGCAGCATCAGCAAGAAGATAATAAGAGAAAGATATGAAATTATACTTCTAACAAAAGAGCAGGTAGAAAAGCAGCTAAAAACAAATATAATGCCGCTTCTTCCAATGCTTAAAGAAGCTAAACCAATAATAAATGGAACACTGCTTGAAAAATATAAACAAACTAAATTAACCAAAAAAAATCTTAAATGGCACATAGAAACAACCAAATCTGCAATGAAAGTCATTGAAAAAAGTATAAGCCTGGCTAAAGAACTGGGTATTAAAGAAGGAGACAGCTCTGCATATTCTCTTATTCTAAGATTAAGGGGGGTTCATATTGTAAATTGTTTAAAAAAAGATAAGCTATGGTCTAAAAAAGAGTTTTTAAATTTGATAAAGGAAATTGCAGGCTCTCTAAAAGCCTACGAAGGATACTCAAGAGCCAAAGCAGATAAGAAAACTAAAGAAGGACTTCCAATAGAAGAAGCTGAAAAATTAATGGAGTATATAAATAAAAAAATAAAAGAGCAAGAAGATTGGTTAAAATCAAGATGAAACGCAAAAAAAGGCTGCAAAAAGGAATTGAGTCTTTGCAAAAGCAGATAGAACTCCATGAAGAAAAAATGAAAAAAGCAGGAGAAGAAGGAAACATTGAACTAGAAGGCTACTACCAAAAAGAAATCGAAGCAAAGAAAAAAGACAAAGAGAAAAAAGAAGCTTTGCTTGAAAAACAATAATTTTTACATTTTTTTAATCTGATTTTTCATCCATAAACCAATCTTCCTATCTCCTCATACTTATATTCTTGAAGAACTCCATAAATTTCGTAATCTTTTATCAAGCTAGGAAACTTCTGCCTTATCTCTTTTAATATTCTGTCAAATTGCCCAGGATTTTCAGCCATTATATCTAAAATATAATCCCATTTTCCAATCAAACTTGCTATATAAGTGACATGTTTATTGCTTTTCAAATATTCTAAAAATTTTTCTTCTTGCTCTTTACTTGGGTTATATAGAGAAATAAAAACATAATTTATTGTCGAATAACCCATTTTAGGAGGATTGTATACCGGAGTAAATGCAAGAATTATTTTATTATCAATCAATTTTTTTATCCTGTTTCTAATAGCATCTCTAGACAATCTTACTTTCTTGGATAGTTCTACAAGAGACTTCCTAGCATCAATATCCAGCTCCCTTAAAATAAGCAAATCATATTTATCGAACTTATACACCTGCCCGTATTCTAGCGGCACATGATATTTGCTGATTTCTGGACTATCCTTTATCATACAAGCATAATGTAGGTATATTATTTAAATTTATCGCATTATGCGTGTTTTTTAATAAAAAAGTATTTATACTACCAGTAAGTATTACTACTATAAAGTAAATAAATTATAGGAGGTAATAAAATGGAAGAGAAAAAAATAAGCAATAAAAGAAGATTAAATGAAAATATTTTAGAAATAAAAGCAGAAACTCCAGTAATAGACAAAGAAACCGGGAAAGCAGTACCCGGAATAGTAAAAAGAGCATTTAGATTTTCATGCCCTTACAGGACAGGAGATGACAGGATTGCGTATGTAGCAAAATGCTGGGGAAGAAATTTCTTTGACGCAGGATTTTCAAAAGGTCCTATGACTGAAGAACTTGCCGTGCACCATGCGCAGACTTATATGAAATACGCTGCAAACAGAGGAAAAATAGTTGCAACAAAAGTAAACTGTAGAATTTACAAGCAACCACATCCGGCCCTAGACAGAGGAGACCCTCTTAATGCTCTTGAAGTAAGGGGATTTTTATATAATCGCGCTGATTGAAGAGAAAGTTTTTTATTTATTTTTTTACATCTTCTTTATATAACTTTTCATCCAGTCCTGGAATTTGGGAAAAACTCTTTCGCTTAAAGGAAGCCCTATCTCTCCAGTTATTTTATTAGAGATTTCATGGAACTGGTTGTTTGATAAAACATTGAATTTAGATTCAAGAAGCATGGGCATTTTCAATTTATCAGCCATATCAACAATCTCCTGCTTTATCTTCCCCCTCAATAAAATATTATCATAGACAGCATCCCAATTGCCAGCCCATCCTTTTACTCCTGCTGCTATTGCCTTAATAACTTCAGAGTCCCCATTTACTAATTCATCAGTAGCTTCCATCTCATCCTTATCCACATTGTACCTTAATAAATCAACAAACCCTTTCTCTTCCAATGGGTCTTTTGTCCATTGCTTCCTGACTTCTGATAATTGAACAGCCCTTTTCCACGAGTGCAAACCATCAGGGCTTTTAACCGGATTATTAATCAAAATGCAGTCGACTGCCTTAAAGCTGGTAATAGGAACTTCCAAGTCATTTACAATCCTGTCAAAAACACCATATGGAGAAGCTCCATGAACTGTCCCAGCTACTACATTGGCTAAAGCTCCAACCCTCATTGCCTCAAAAAGCGCCTTGGCTTCCAGGCTTCTAATCTCTCCCAATATTAAGCAGCTGTCCCCCAACCTTAAGCTTACTCTTATTCCCTCGTCTGCCCCAATTTCACTTGTTGTTTTAAGCAAAGCGGACCTTACTTTCATCCTAAGAATATCATAATTTAATTTTCTCAAAGCATCCACCGGCAATTCCATGACATCTTCCAAAACAATGACCCTGTATTTTGGAAGTATCTCCAGCATTAAAGCTCCAAGCATCGACGACTTTCCGCTCGACCTTGTACCCCCTATTAAGAAAGTCCTGCTGCCGGAAATTAAAAAGCTTAGCAGTCCAGCAGAAAAGCTGTTAATCATCCTATGCTTGATAAATAAAGGCAGGGTCCAGGGATCTTCCCTATGTCTTCTGAAAGCATAAGCCAATCCAGTAGGAGAAAGCGGCTCTTGTATCACAGCAACTCTTGCCCTTATGTTCCCCAAAATTAAATCTGTATCTAAAATAGGATTTGCTTCATCCAAAGGTCTCCCAGAAACCATCCTGAATTTAGCAGCCCACGATTCTGCATCTTCCTGGCTTGGAAGAATATTTGTATAGCATTCATCAAATTCCTGGTGCCTGACAAAAATTGGGCTTAAGGTTAC
Organism: Candidatus Pacearchaeota archaeon RBG_13_36_9; assembly: GCA_001786395.1. Lineage (GTDB taxonomy): Archaea > Nanobdellota > Nanobdellia > Pacearchaeales > GW2011-AR1 > MFWN01. Next base: position 5,049 of record MFWN01000044.1, on the reverse strand, counting down.
AGGAGAATTAAGCACAATATCCTGGAGATTTTTATCCTGCAGTAAAACTTCTATCAACCCAAATCCGATGGTGTGCCTGACAAGTATCGAAGCCAATTTATTCAGCTCAGAATAAGGCAGTTTGATATTGTTGCTCTTGGCAAGCTCCTGCAGCAAATCCCTTGAAACATTAAAAAATACCCTCCTGGTCCTTTCAGGGTCTATAAACTCCTCTGACTTGGGCTGGTGCTCCATCAAGACGTTTCTCGCCAGGCTTAATAATAGATGATAATCCTCTCCTAAAGAATACTCCGGAGGCATTATGTGGTAAAAAAACTTTGCTTCATTTTCTTTTTTCAGGATAGTAACCTGGCTTTTGTCATATCCCGAAGCTATTTCATACTGCTTTACTATCTCTGAACTGTCTGGAAGAGTCGCAACAAGCCGAGTAAAAGTAAAGTTAGGGATAGTATCTGGCCTGAAAAATTGGAGATAAATCTCTCTGTCTCCGGGCTTGTAATCCTGCAAATAAGGAAGAGCCTGCTTTATAATCTTAGTCTCCCCAAACAAGGAAAAAAATTTCTCAAGAAGCCTGATGTAAGCCATCTGGTCTGCCTTTAATTGCATAGGCACTTTTTCCAGATTGATTCTCTCTTCTCTCAACTTTCTCTTTAGCTCAAAATAGCTGGCTATCGGATCAGTTTTTAACAGCTCCAGAAGGTAATTAACATCGTTGTATCTTTTGCCAACTGAAATGTTTCCTATGGAAAGCTTTTCAGGAGAGAGAATCTTTTCCTGCTTCGTAAGATGAGTATAAAGATAGGCTATCTCCTGCAATAAAGAAACCTGGGCAAAGCTGTAGGCATAATTTCTTTGCTGTACAAACACTATCTTAGAGACCTGCTGATTGTCCATGAGAAGAGAAATTGCCCGCTCCATGGACTCAGAGTTATCTGAAAGATTGGGAACAGAAGACGAGCCAAGATAGTTGATATACATTACATCTTCTCCCCCCTCTCTCTGAACTTCAAAAGCATACAAAGGGGTTCCTTGCTTAAATAACATTTTCTCTTTTGGTGTTTAATGCCTTTATAAAAGAAGCAGGAGTATTAAAATTTATTCATTGACACAAAGAATTTTAAACCCCATTTTCCTAATAAATTAATAAAAGAGAAAATGCCAGAACAACAAATATCTCCAGTAACCTCGCTGCTGTCTGAATTCAATACCAAGCTCAGGGACATAGAAGAAAGGCAAAGGCTGATTAAGGACAGAGTCCTGTTAATCGGTGAAAACTTAGTTAGTTTAAAGGAAGAGACAATAAGCGAGATTTCCCAGTTAAAAGTGAAGGCAGAAAAAATAGAGGGAGAACTGGAAAGAATAAAGGGAACAATAGCTTTATTGGTGGAGGAAAGCAAAAACTATGCGAGAAAAACTGAGTTGGAAATGCTCTACAGGCAGTTCAAAATGTTTCAGCCGCTTATGGAAAAGGATAAAAAGTAAAAATGCCGCTAATTAACAGGATAGATCAAATGAAAAGAGAGGGATTAGATGAAAACCAGATAGCCCAAAGGCTAAGAGAAGAAGGAATATCTCCAAGACAGATAGACGAAGCCTTTGACCAAAGCCAGGTAAAGTCAGCAGTGGGAACTTACGAAGATATCCCAGAAGCTACTATGCCCTTAGCTGACTCTTCAACAGAAAGAGGAGCATTTGCCTCAGAACCAGCTAGTTATCCAGAATTCCCTCAGCCATCTGAACAGCCGACTGACCAGGCTCCTTTCGAAGAGCAAACATTCTTGCAAGTACCTGAACAGCAAGAAGCACAAGAAGTCCCGCAAGGAGGGCAAGAGTATCCAGAATATCAATACCAGCCTGAAAGTTACATAGACACTGAAATGATAACTGACCTAGTGGAGCAGATAGTCCAAGAAAAAACAGGAGGTATTCAAACAATAATATCAGACCTTGTTAAGTTCAAGATAGAAATACAGGGAAAAGTGGACAACCTGGATGAAAGGTTGAGAAAGATAGAGATGACAATAGACAAATTGCAGGCATCAATCATAGGGCAGATAGGAA
>MFWN01000044.1:0-2962 GCA_001786395.1 Candidatus Pacearchaeota archaeon RBG_13_36_9 | reverse complement strand
AAAAAAGAGATGGTAATGACACAAGAATCTTTTTCTAAAATTTTAAACCCACTTTCAGAGCATATACGGGAACTTGGCAAGATAACTTCGGGTATCTCCAACCAGGCAGGGCAGGAAAAACCAGCAAAACCTGCCAAAAAAGAAGGTTTCCATAGCTATATGAGATAGCGAAACTTCAGGAAGCTTCAAGAACTGCTTGGTTATGGGGGCTGTAAAACAGCTAAAAAAGCCTAGCCATGAAACGGCTTTAAAATATCTTCTTCTGGTTTGGTTACATGAGCAACATATTTGTCTCCTGCACCATAAAAGCAATGGATAAGTCCATCATGAGGAATATAAGCTGTTGGAAAAACAATTTTTCCAGGCTCAACTCCGTTTTGTTCCCAACTTTCTGTTGCAAAAAGAACCGGCTCTTTTGTTCTATCCAGTATCGTTTGAGGGTCTTTTCTGGATACTATTGCTTCTCCCCCCTTATAATCTCTTCCACCATTCATTTTAGCACCATGATAATGAATTAGATAATTTCCCCCATATTTTCTCTTGTTCCTCCCATTTAATAGAACAGGACTTCCTCCTAAACCAATATGACTTTCTTCCCAATCTTGTTCTCTTTCCATCATAACATACTTCTTTAAATCCCCAATAACTCCTATCCAGAATTCTCTTCTAGCTAAATCTTCAAAACTTTCAACATAAACTACCTGCATATCTGGAAGACATCTTACTGGAATAGGATAATATTTCTTATTTCCTTTTCCAAGGTCTTTTTCTACTTTTGCGGGAAAAGGACAGCAGTCTTTTACACCTAAATAAATCACAGGAGGAATATTTTTTTCTTCTTTCCTTGCATCTGCAATTGCTTTTTCTCCATAAGCGTCTCCCCAAGCTTTCTTATATCTTTCAATCCCAACTAAATCAATAGCTTCTCGAGCTAGAATATTAGGAAAAAATACTCCAAACCTATGCCATCTGGAAAAATCATAAGGTCTGTCCCCTTTTGTCCTAACATAAGCTGTTCTTGCATTAAAACCATCATGGTAAACAACAAATCCGTGAATCGGCCTTTCTCCTTCTAATTTGACTACTCTAAAATCTTCTGTACCCATATCTCCATGAGGAACTTCTGACTGAAAAACAACCTCTTCTTCTTTTCCTAAATGAACCTCTCCATCTTCAATAAATCCCTCCAACCTTGTAATACATGAATATTTTACTGGCTTTCCATCGTTTATTCCATTATGGTAAACTCCGTCATGGTAAATAACTCTTGGAAATAAAGTAAGTTTATTAGGATTTCTATGCTGAATAACAGGAGGATTTAACACTCCAATTCTCCTAAAACTCTCCTTTATCCTTAGACCTTTTGGAGGCTCAAATTCCTTTTCTGAAGGGTCCATTAAAATTCTCTTTAATCCTGTTTTTGGAAGCCTGACTATAGAAAAAGTGCGCTCCGTGGGGGGCTCTTCTATATCTATCATATGATTTTAAGTGAGATTTTTTGTTTTTAAAGATTGAGAAAACCTTAAATACTCTAATAATAACTACTATAAAGTTAATACAAAACGAAAGATTTATAAATACTGAAATCCTAGGAATTCTATAAACTTAAAAATCAACAAACAAAATGGCACTAGATGTTTCATGGGTAGCGCAGGGAGTTCCGATATATGCATTTTTGCTTGTATTTGGAATATTCTATGCTATAATGGCAAAAGTAAATATTGTTGGAGAAAGCAAGGCAATTAACGGCTTTATAGCCCTTATTTTTGCAGTTATTTTCCTCTCGTTTTCAACAGTAAGGGAATATATGGTTAATGTGACTGTCTGGTTTGCTGTTCTTTTAACAGGAGCATTTTTATTCATGCTTCTTATAATGTTCATAATTAAAGACCCTGCTAAATTCTTCAAGCCGCTATGCATTATTTTTATAATCCTGTTAGCTTTAGTAATGATTATGGCCATATTCTACACTTTTCCAGGAGCCCGCGCTTACTTGCCAGGAGAAAGCGAATCAGGAGCAAATGAAACTTTAATCAACATAAAGCATTTTATACTTCGTGATAGTACTTTAAGCGGAATTCTGCTGGTAATAGTAGCTGCAATAGCAATATTTGTAGTAACAAGATAAAATTAGTTTTCTCCACTTTTTCAATCAATTTTGAATGGCATTTAATTACTTTTTTTATGATTCTTACAAATACTTTATAAAAGTATCAAATTCTAGTTAAGAGAAAAAATTAGGTTAGCGAATGCTCCTAATTTTTTAAGTATAAATCAGTGTTCTACAAAGGAGTTTTAACCCTTCTTCTTGACTGACAAAACAACTAACAAAATCAGCCCTACAATCACTGCAAAAACAATTATAGAATTCATATACTGCTGCCACCACCAGGTGCTTGCAAAAAACACTTCATAAGAAGATAATGCAGATAATGCTATAACAACCGCAACAAACATTCCAATGCCATAAAAAACATACCTCGCCCATTTCTCTTTGTCGTCATCCCATTTTATAAATAATCCCACCATTATCATGCCCACCAATAAAATTGCCAAACCAACTCCTGCAGAAGGGAATATTACTCTAAAGAAACTCCTGAATTCAAGAGAAGTTATAGCAAGCCCTGCTACTGCGAGGGCAATAACCATGTTAACACCCCTATGGTCTCCGATTATCTGCGATTTATGCAGTATTCCAAATATGACTGCAAAAAGTAACACAAAAGGAAGGACATACTCAAATACCCCCATGTATTCCCAATCTTGCAGGATAGTGCCTATATCGCTACCCCATGCGTAAAATCCAGTTATTAAGCTATCAACACCCATTTTTTCTCATTAACTAATGTAAAAATATCTTTAAATATGTTTCGATAATGTTAAGTCAAGTTCATAACTTAACAAATAGCCTGCTCGGATAATCCTTTACCCCTCTGTGATACCGCTTCTCATTAAACCAATG
>MFWN01000043.1:9099-16328 GCA_001786395.1 Candidatus Pacearchaeota archaeon RBG_13_36_9 | reverse complement strand
GTTCAAAAGAGGGGCTAGCATTAAATAATTCGCTTTCAAAATATAGGCCGAGCCATCAAGCTCGGCTCTGCCTTTCGGAGATACTGCTCAAACCGAAAGATTTAAATAATGCTGCAATATTGTTGTAATATTGTTGAACATGGCAAAAGAAAAAAATCCAAAAAGCGAAACATTGAGCTTTACCCTCCCAAAAACTCTAAGGCTAGAGTTAAGCGCGATAATAGAAACTGGGTACTACGATAGTGTTTCAGAATTCCTTAGAGATGCAATGAGAAATATCCTTTTAAACAGAAAAGACTTAAGGATAGCTATTGCTTCTGTGCTTTACAAAGAAGGCAAGATTTCATTTGGTAAGGCAGTTGAGATAGCTAATGTAAATTATGAAGAAATGAAGAGTATCTTGCTGGAAAAAGGAATGAAGCGAAGGAGCGGGTCTGAAACAAAAGAGGAGGTTAGGGCGAGTTTGGAAAAATTCAAAAATTGGAAAAAATCATAATTGTTGATACTGATTTTTTAAGCGCTTTCTTAAAAATAGATAGATTAGACCTTGTTTTTCAAGCCCTAGAAACCAATGAGATTGTTGTACCTAAAACTGTCTTGCAAGAGTTAGAGGAACTAAAAAATAATCTGCTTTATGAGAAGCTCTTAAAATTTTTAAATGCAGAGAAAAATAAATTCATAATCAAAGAATCAGAAAAGATAGGCTCTTCTGAAGAATTTGGGAAAGGAGAGTTAGAATGCATATCTCTTGCTGAAAAATCTAATGCTTTATTGTTGATGGATGATAGGGAAGCTGGAAAGCTTGCAAAAAGCAAAGGAGTTATTGTTATGGAAATACCAACTTTCTTATTATATTGTAAAGTAGGCAATTTGCTTTCAAAAGAAGAACTAAAGAAGATTATTGAAGAACTAAAAGAAAAAGATTACTATGAATTTACTGAAGAAATAAAAGAGATGTTATTAGAATAGATTGTAAAGAAGATTTAAATATGTTGGTTTCTTAGGTTAGATATGAAAAAAAGGAGGGTTGGAGAGAAAAAGAGCAGTTGGATGGGGGCAGTTGGGTTTATTCTAGCTATAATCTCCTTGCTAATGGGAATAATTGTATTTTTATCTATAGGCTCATGCTATAGTACACTCACAGGAATATCCTTTTGGCTTTTCTTTATAGTTGCTATTATTTCTGTTATATTTTGCATAAAATGGATGAAAAAAGATTCAAAGAAATTGGGGAGAGCCGGATTGATACTTGATTTTATTGGTTTTTTGCTAGTTCTTGCTTTTTGGTTCAGCTTACCTTTTAATACTGTAGATTGTTTTCCATATGGTGATGATTGTTTTAAAGCAGTTGACCAGATAGAGATAGACACTTCATCACCATATACTTGTTATTATCTTGAAAATGGAAAGGCAGTAGTTAATGTGAGCATAAAGAGGGGCGCAGAGCCAATTGAGATAGAGCAGTTGGTAATAATGGTTTATGGAGAAGGCAGAAGCGAGAGATTTGAAATTAGAGATGGTACAGCAAGCACAGAGCAGATAAGAATGTATGGACAGACTGGAATTCATACAATCAATGTCCCAGAAAGAAGGGAGATGGTGACTTACTCGCTTACTACTAACTTAACTGAGTTAGCTTCTGTTGAGATTTCTCCTGTAGTAAAAGGAAACATCTTCTGCGATGCAGCAGACAGGCAGGTTATTGAAAGGTGTAGTTAAAATGCCAAAAGAAAAAATAAAAAAGAGCGTGAAGAAAAAGGAGAAAAAAGAAGTTGGAAACGGATTTGGGATAGTTGGGTTTGTGCTTGGGATGATTGCCCTTGCAGTATGGTGTATGTTCTTTATAGGATTTTCTATGGGTATTGTTTTTGGCTTAAGTATATTGATTTTACCAACAACTGGATTCATTTTTTGCATAATTCAAATGAGAATGAGAGTTACTAAACTGAGTATAATCGGGTATATATTAAACCTTCTTTTTTTATTGCTGTTATTTTTCATGATAATCAGTCAGTTTGCTAAATAAGAAAAATTAAATTAATCTTTTACACCTGCAAACTAAGCACCTTGGAAATTCCTTCCTGCATTGAAACTCCATATAATGTTGATGCCTCTGTAATCAGGGCGTCGTTATGTGTTACTATTAGATATTGCCCTGCTCTCATGTGCTTCTTTAATAAAGCTGCGAGACGCTCCGAGTTTCTCTTGTCAAGGGCCGCATCAATTTCATCGAAAATATAGAAACAGTATGGCCTGTATTCCTGAATTGCAAAGATAAGTGCTAAAGCGATTAAAGTTTGTTCTCCTCCGCTCAGGGAGGTTACATCAAAATACTTGCCCTTCCCTACTTTAATTAAAATATCCAAGCCTCCTGCAAACAAATCCTCTGAATTTTCAGGCTCTAAAGTAGCCTCTCCTTTGCTGCTTAATTGCGAGAAATTCCTGGAGAATAAAGCGTTTATGTCTAAAAGTGTTCTTTTGAAAGCCCTCTTTTTCTTGTTATCAATTTCCTCTATTATTTTCATTATTTCCAGTTTTTCCTGGTCTAATTTACTTACTTTTTCAGCTATTGAATCATATTCTTTTTTCAAGCCTTCATAAACTTCCAATGCCCTTAAATTAACGTTTCCTATATTCGCTATAGTAATCTGGGTTTCCTGCAGCTTTTCCTGCAGCTGTTCTACTGAAGCCTTTATTGTCTCTATCCCTTCAAATTCCTTGAACTCAGCTTCTAATCCTTCAAACTGGGCGTGTATTTCAGCTATTTTTATCTTGAAATTGTTAATGTCATTTTCTTCTAATCTTAAATCGTTCTGTTTCTTTAAAGCATCTGTTTCAAAAAAGCGTATTTTATCCTGCGTGCTGTTTTTCTCCTCTATCATTTTTTTGAACTTATGCTCCAGAATCTTCTCTTTTTCTTCCTTGTCTTCCACTTCTTTCTGTTTTTCTTCCAGCTCCTGTGTAATTTCTTCAATTCCCTGCTCTAACTCCTCTTTTTCCCTAAGGCTCTGCTTGACAATAATTTTCATTCTATCTAATTCTCTCTGTTTTAAGGTAACTTCCATTCCAACATTAACTTCTTCATGCCTGGCCAATTCATCCACTTCTAATTTTAAGGAATCGTAATCTTCTTCTATATTACCTAGCTGGGAGAGCACTTTTTCTAAATTGGATTTCTCTTTTTTTATTTTTTCAAGCTCTTCTGTTATTCTTTGGCTGCTTTCCTGCAGGTTTTTTAAGTGTAACTTGCGCTCGCTTAAATCTTCAAGCTTTAGAAGGTCTTTATGCCTTTTGTCCAGCTCTTCGGTTATCCTTCTTGCATCCAACAGGCCGTTCTCCTTTATTTCCCATGCCCGGCTTCTGGTTTTCTCTGCTGTTTCTATTTCACTGTTCATGGCTGAAATTTTCTCGCTGGACTCTGCATCAATATGGTTTATGTGCTCTGAAGTTATTTTTGTCTTGCATAGCGGGCAGATGTCTATAGCAGAAACCTGTTTTTTTATTTTTTCCAGCTCTTCTATCTGCCTAAGAGAAGAAGCAATCAGCTTTTCTGCCTCTAAAATAGACTTTTCGCTATCTGCCTGCACTTTTCTCTTCTCTTCGAGCTCTTTTTTAAGCTGCAATAATGAAGAGTTATGCTTTTCAAGGCTGTCCTTAAAATGAAGTCCAATCTCCAGCTCTTTCAGCCTTTCTAATACAGAATCTGACTCGCTTTCTGTCCTGGCAAGCTCCCTGGTTTTATCTTCAATCCTCTGTTCTATTAATCTCAGATTAGACCTACATGAATAAAATTTTTTCCTTTTTTCTTCTATATCCTCCAGCTGCTCTCTTTTTTTCTCAAAATCTACTTTCCTGCTTTTCCCCTTGCTTTTAAGCATCTCTTTAATCTCTTCTTCAGAATTCTCTATATTTTTTTCAAGCTCGCTTTTTCTGTTCTCCAGGGCAGACAGCTGATTTTGGAAGTTTTCCTTTCGCACCTCCAGCCCTGCCACTCTGGCTTTTAACTCTGCTAATTGATTCTTTAGAGCGTCCTGCTCAACACCTGAGGATTCCTGCATCTTGCCATTTATTCCCTCTACCTTGCCGCTTAGGTGCTTAACTTCTTCCTGCACTTTGGCTATTGTGGCTTTAATTTTTTCTATGGACTTGTTCTTTTTGTCTATTTCTTCCTGTATTTTTTCCCTTTCCTTATCCTTTTCCTCTAATTTTCTTTTTAAAATAGATGCCTTGCATTTTTTTACAGTTTCCTCCAGCTTTCTAAATTTTAATGCCTGCTGCCTTTCCTGCTCCAGATTCTTCATGTAAGAAGTCCTTTCCCTCAAGACAGCTGAAACCTCCTTAAGCTTATTATCAGTGCGCTCCAGCTCTTTTATTGACTTCTCCTTCCTTATTTCATACACTGAAATTCCCGCTACTTCCTCAATAACCTTTCTTCTGTCCTCTCCGTGCATCTTTACAAAATCTGAAATTTCTCCCTGAAGGACAATATTAAACCCGTGAGGGTCAATTCCTGCCTGGGCAAGAAGCTCAAGAATCTCCTGGCGTGTTTTAACCTGATTATTAATTTTGTATATGCTCTGTCCGTTTCTTCTTACCAGCCTTTTCAGCTCTATTTCGTTGTCTGGCAGGGAGAAAGTCTTGTCAGAATTGTCAAAAACCATTGAAACAGAAGCTTCATTTGCCGGCTTTGCTTCTTTAGTGCCTGCAAAAATAAGATTAGAGGCCTTGGCGGCCCTCATGCTTTTAATTGATAATCTTCCAAGAACAAAACAAATGGCATCTGTAACATTGCTGTTATGCAAAAAGATATTATTTGCAATGAAATTATGATTTTCTTCTATTGTTAAATCATATACATATGGCTCTTTTTCTAATTTTTCTATAGAAATTATTTCATCCCAATAAATATCCGAACTTGCTATATTAGCTAATAGACTCAAGAGTCTTTGAATCTCTAAAAGCCGGGCCACGAATGTTGTTTTTATGAGGTTATAAAATTTTTCTAGGTTTTCTGGCCTGGCATTAAATCTATTTGTTGCCCAGTAATCTCTTACTATCTGGGGAGATAATCCTATTTCTCTTGAGGCTTGCTGCCCCGAAATATTTAAAGAATCCATAGACTGCACTAAACAATTTTGGTTTAATTCTAGATTTCTGTAACTATTTTCCAAGATAGAAAGTTTATTAAATAAAAGAGACAAAATTTTCGAGATTCCTTGCCTTGTGGGAAGGCACCTATCTTCCATATAAGCTGCAAAAAATGGATATTTCTTTCTGAGAGGTTTAACCTTTATTCCAAGAAGTCTTGAAACATTTTTTACATGGATATTTATCTCTCTTGGCAAAAGGTCTGTGTTCGGATTGGGAACACTTTCTTTTGCTAGATGCATTTTTATATTTTCTTTTTTGTGCTTTACTCTAATGGGGATATTTAAAGAAAACTTCTCTATATTGTCTTTTCCGTAGATATAAATGTAATAATAATCCCTCTTAATTTTATCTTTTGTATTAGCAGCGCAACAAATCCTTTTTTTAATTTTTGATATTATTCCAAATCTGAGCAAAAGACCCTGAATCTGATTTGCGAGATTTATATTTTTTGTGCAAAATTCTATTACCCCTATATCTTTTCTCACACTTCCATCTGTGTCATATAACCCTGCTAAAAGATTAGATATGCTTTCTTTATCTGAAGCCAGCAAGAAGCCTGGAATTTTCTTAATTTCAGAAGTAATTGACCCGAGATGATCTTTATAAAATAATTCCCTTATTTTTTTAACTGAATCTTTATCCCTAAAATAGATTCTTGTTGCATTTTTATCCTTGCGTATTCTTAAAGAGGGATTAAAATATTTTTTTAGAAGATTTTTATAATCATTTATTATTTCTTCATCCTGGTTTACAAATTCTATCCTGTCTTTTGCAATGTACCCATCCCCTATAATATATCCTATAAGTCTCGCTAATTCTGGGTTGTAGGCTTCTCCTTCAATATCTATAATCCTTGGGGCGGCTATTAATTCTCCTTTGCTTAGGTCCCTTATTAAAGCACTTCTCACTTCTCCTTCATTGAATATCATAACAGGATGGCACCCAGTTGCCTTGACTTCTTTTCCAGTTCTTGTTTTAATCCTATAAATTATTTCCCCCTCTCTTTTGATGAATTTAGAGACTATCTTTTTTTCAGATTTCATTGTATCCTTATTAAGGGAGATTATTTCTACAGAGTCCCCCCCATTAACATAGATTCCATCATCCAAATGTCTTATTTCTTCAGAGTTCTTAATTTGATTTTCTACTAAATCTCCTATCTGAATCTCTTGTCCATTTGCCAGCAAGACTTTTGTGTCATAACTTGATGACTTACCTGATCCGTTCGGACCCACTACACAATTCATGCTCTTGTCTAAGAGAATCTCGGTTTCCCGTGCAAAACTCTTAAACCCGTGCATAACCAGTTTTTTAATATTGGGCATCGCAGCACCTCCAAAACATAAGATTATACAAGAAAAGAGGGTTTTTAAGGATTATTAAAAGTTATTTTTGAGGAGGAAAGGATTTATAAATATAGCATTCTAAAATAACTTATGGAACAATTACATCCTGGTGCAAGGTGGCTGTTCAGAATAAGCGGGTGGGTATTTGCAATTGTATTACTCATGTTTCTTGGATGGTTTATATTCCCATTAATTTTTGCAATATTTGCATTGACCCCTTCAATTACAGGAGTTTTGCTCGCAGTAGTAGTTTCATTCTTGTTTTTTATAGCGTTTGTAATTATTTTTGCAGAGATTTACGCAAGGCTCGCATACACTAACTGGCAATTTGAATTCACGCAGGAGAGTTTAAGGCTTGAAAGAGGAATAATATGGAAGAGATACTCCAATGTTCCTTATGAAAGAGTGCAGAATGTAGATATAACAAGAGGCATAATTGCTAGGTTGTGTGGATTTTCTACTGTAAATATACAAACAGCAGGATATTCCTATAGCCCAAGAGGCAGGCCTGTCTCTGAAGGATATATTCCTGCAGTGGGTGTTCAAAGGGCAGAGGAAATAAGGGCTTTTGTGATGAAAAGAATCGGCAATAGAAATAAGCAAGGGCTTTAATAATCACCCAGTTTTTTCTGCTCGTTTTCTTTTTTATGAGTCTGGAATGTTGACCAGGATTTCCTGAAAAGCCCGTCATGCTTATATTCCTTGCTGTGGGCTTTCATAAATTCTATTGTT
>MFWN01000043.1:7075-9059 GCA_001786395.1 Candidatus Pacearchaeota archaeon RBG_13_36_9 | reverse complement strand
TTTTTTCCTTTATTTTAGCGACTTCTGTTTCTCTCTGAGATTTTGCCAAGATAGAAGCTGCGCTGACAACAGGATAATCTCTATCTGCCTTGTGCTCGCAAATTATATTTAGATTATCTTGAAAAGGAATATAGCTCATTACTTGTTTTCTCCAGGCTTCCCGATTTGTGGAAGGGCAATCTATTATAACGCTTACAGGCTCGTTTATGTTTTCAGTCAGCTTGTTTATTATTTCAGCTGCTTCCATTGCTTCTATTTTATTGAGATTTGTCCCAGTTTTAATTCCTTCATCAATCCTCTCTGGAAAAGCAAGAGTAACGTGATAAGAAATTACTTTTTTCCTTATTTCTTCTGCTAAGAATTCTCTTTTTTTATCTGTTAAAGTTTTGCTGTCTCTTACCCCCATCTCCTTAAATTCTTTCTCCAGGCTTTTAGGAATTAAGCAGCCAGCTAAAGCCATTGGACCGATTAGAGGACCTCTTCCGGCATCGTCAATGCCCAGTATAAGACTATTTTCTTCGTTGTTCTCTTGCATAAAGAAAAATGGATTGAGGAGTTTATAAGCCTTTAGAAAAAATATTAATAGCTAGAAGAATTGAATAAATAATGGAAAAAGAAGAAATGTCTCCAGAATTAGCAAGAGTACATGCACATTTATGCGGAGATGGCTCTAGCTGTATTTGGAAAACTAAAGAAAAAGATAGAAAGTTTAGAGCAGTAATTGGCTATTACAATAAGAATCAAAAGCTTCTTGATAAGTTTAGAAGCGATTTCAGCAAATTGTTTGAAGTAAAAATGAAGATGAGAGAAAATAAAGAGGTATGCGTAAAAAGCATTAGAATATTTACTGAATTAAGAGAAAGATTTGGAGATTTTGGTTCTAGAAAATGGAGAATTCCTTTAGAGATTAAAGAAGCAAATAAAGAACTTAAATTAGAATGGATGACTGCCTTTTTTGAAGACGAAGCTTACCATGAAAAAAGATATAATAGATTAAAAACCAAATCAGTAAATTACAACGGATTAAAAGACATTAAAGAGATGCTTAGTTCATTAAATATTGAGTGCAGCCTAACTGGGCCTAATTGTGATAGCAGCTTCTATTTAACTATTCCTAAATTCGATTTGATACGTGATTTTGAAGGTTTTACTAAAGAACCAGCAAGACAAGCATCAAGGAAAGCTTTAAAAGTATAGAATTCTCTTAATTTTTATAGCGGGGTAGAGAAGCCTGGAGTTCTCGCAAGGCCCATAACCTTGAGGTCGCGTGGTTCAAATTGAATTTTTTAAAAAATTCATGAAATTCCCGCCCCCGCTATTTTTTAATACTCTTTAATCATTATCTGAAAACTATCACTCTCAAATTAAAATAATTCTTTTTAAACCTGATTTTTCTTAAGTTGTTTTATGGCTGAATTCATAAAATCCGGGGTATTGAGCTTTATAAGATATGAGGCTTTTATTGTGGTGGGGATTATTATGGTTATTGGAACTTTAATAAAACTGCTTGGTTTTTATGATTTCTCTTCTGACTGGTTCTGGTTTTTAGCGGGAATTGGGCTGGTGGTGGAGGGGGGAATTTCCCTTGTAAAACAGAGAAAATTTGACAGGAAATACAAGATTGTTGACAGAGAAGAAGAGAAGAAAAAAGCTGCCTAAAAAATTCTAGGAATCTTTACCCAATATTTACCCTTACTTCTTTATGTATATCAAATCCCTTCATCTCAAGGTTGGCTGTTACAAACCAGTTAGTTCTCGAGGTTGTTCCTGAAAGAAGCTGTGCAGATTTTATCAAAGTATCTGCAACCTGGCTGCCTGTTGAATATTTATTGATGTCTTTTGGAACAAGAAGCTGGAAGGAATAAGTTTTTTCTCCAGAGTATTCTTTTTCTCCATCAATTGGCTTTTTAAAATTATAAATCTTGTCTGAATCTGTGTTTTTTGACATCCCCCCTTTAGAGCTTCTTGAATAACTCGTTTTTTC
>MFWN01000043.1:3860-7059 GCA_001786395.1 Candidatus Pacearchaeota archaeon RBG_13_36_9 | reverse complement strand
CCAACATTTAATGAAGTGGCTGCAACTGGCTTTTTTAGCTTTAATATCAGCGAGCCGGTAATTGTCTCACCAGGAGAAAAATCATATTTATCAAGGTTAATTATTATTTTTCCTTTCATTTTGGTAAGAATAAGCAATACGACCACAATTATAATTATAAGAACTACAACAGCCAAAATGATTAAACCCACACTCACCATCCTTACAGACTACCACTCTTTTTTCTATATAATAAAAAGGTTTATATTATTTAAATGCTTCTGTTTTTAATGTCAAGCAGTATAATAAAACATACAGTATTGGTTCTCAGGAATAATGGAAAAATACTTTTTGTGAAGAGAAGCATGAAAAAGAAGACTCTGCCAGGAGCATGGGCATTCCCATCAGGAACTGTTGAGCCAGGAGAGAATTGTTTTGAAACAATTGCAAGAGAAGCAAGAGAAGAACTGGACATTGAAGTAAATCCTATTAGAATAATAGCTGAAACTCGGCTTCCTGAATTTTCTGTAAAACTTGATTTTGTGTTATGTGAAATTAAAAATGGAAACTTTAGAATAAATGAGCCAAATGAGATAGACAAATTAGAGTGGCTGACTTTTGATGAGTTTTTTAATAAATTTTCAGACAGCGAAATAGGGCACGGATTGGTATGGCTGAGAAAAAATCCTGATGTATGGAGGAGCTTATAATGTCAGGACCTGGATATGGGAAAAAACTTTTGGGAAAAGCAGATGTTTACATTCATGAAAAAGGAAAATCAAATGCTAGGATTACTCATGTTGATATCGAATTAGATGCTTTAAACGATATTATTAAATCTGGGGAAGCTACTTATGTTCAAGCCAAGGAAGGGGGAGTTTTCATTGGCTTGAAAAAAGAGATGATAAAACGGGCTGAAAAAAAGCTGGAAGATGGAAAAGAGTAAAAACATAACAAGATGGGGAATAGGACCCAGATTTGCTTTATTTTCTATTATCTATGCTGCAATAATTGTGTTTATTGGTATAAACTACTTAAACACGAATATTCCGATAGATTCAAAAATCTTGTTTTTTGTTGGAGTTGTTTTAATAATTATGGACATATTAGTTTATTCACTTTCAGTTAGGAGAGTGATGAAAGCGTTTGGTGAAGGAAGATTAGAAACAAAAGGGATTTATAAGTATGCCAGACATCCCATATATGCATCCTGGATTGTTTTTATTATTCCTGGAACTATGCTGATTTATGGAAAATGGTTAGGATTAACAATTCCTATTTTTATGTATCTTGTTTTCAGAATCTTGATAGGTAAAGAAGAAAAAATGCTGGAGGAAAGATTTGGAAGAAAATATTTGGAATACAAGAAAAAAACCGGAAGTATTTTCCCAAAGTTTTAGGATGAAAGAAAAAAAATCCAATAAACCATTTGCAATGTACGGAACTTATATCGGAATACTATTGGGATTAGTTGGAAGTTATTTTTCTTTTGCGCTTGTTTTTTATTATGCTGAACAGGACAACTTTAATCTTTTGGTGATGTTTATTCCTGCTATTCCTGTTCTAGCTGGGATGATTTTAGGGTGGCTAATTCATTTGCTGATCAGAAAATTCCTCTGCGTTGGAATTTTGGGATGCTCAGAAATGCGAGCATTTCTGACATAAGAAGACTATTCACTAATCTTAATTCCTAAACACTCTCTGTATTTCAGCATGCTTTTATATCGCCATAACAGCGTAGCCTCGCCTGCTGTTGCATCCTGGCCTAAATCTCCGCTTGCCCTTGCTTCTTTTATAATGTCGCAGAAATTAGTCTCTGTGATTCTATCAACATAACTTGAAGCAATCCATAGTTGAATATCTGATTCCCCGCCGCCTTCAGTTATCTTGCCATCGCTTAAAATATAGCTCTTATCCCAAATCCTGCAGCCTTCTGCAAAATGATAGAATTTCAGGGAGATTTTTCCTGCTGACGGAACATCTTTTACAATCTGCTGTTCCTGCATTACATTTTTCAGCCTGTCAAAATCCGGCTCGGTGTAAGTATCATTTTTAGCAACTAAAGAGCATCTGCTGGGGCCAGAAGGAACTGAAGTTGAAGGAGTTGAAACAGCTGCAGGTTTGCTTTCCTTAAAATAAAAAATATATGCAGATGTGCCCACAATAGCCAGGACAATAAAAATGATAATTATCCCTACAATTAACTTCTTTGATCCTCTTTTTCCTAACATACAGTTCATAATAAAATCTTGCTTTTAAACTTTCCCAATAAATTTATATAGTTTGTTATCTTTTGGAAGTTATGAACTGGTTTGATAAAGCTAAGCTTACAAATCCTACACTAATTAAGATATTTGTTATGATACTTCTTTACATATTGTTAGGACAATATGCCCTTGTTAAAAATCCAATGGTTCCAGGGGCGATTGTAGCTGTTAATATGATTATTGTTGTTCTTGCTGGAATATTATTCGGAAAAGAAGCTGGATTAATTGTTGGATTAATGGGCACTTTAATCAATGCAGTTATTATGGGAAATGTTTCAGAAGCAAATTTTGAATATGCTTCAATCCTTCCTCATTTAATAATGGGGTGGACAGCAGGAAAGCTCAGAGAGAAAAATGGGCTCTTTATATCCTCCTTGGCAATAATTGCAGGGCATGCTCTTAACATTGTTGCTTATTTAATTGCCGGGCTAATGAAAAAGGCAGATGTTAACCCGGTTTTCTGGAAAGGATTGGGATATGAGGCTATTTTTGGAATCATAAGCATAGTTATACTTGCATGGCTTTATGTTAAAATATTTCCTAAGAAAAAGAAAGGAAAATAGATAATCAAAAACAACAAATCTTAAATATCTCTAAGTTCCAATGTTCTTATGGTATTAAATAAACTACGTCTTTATTTGAGTAAATTCACTCAAAATAGAAATGAATTACATCTACAGTTTAGTGATGAAGTTGGTTCTAGACTAGATAGGAGAGCTAAGTATACTGGATTAAACTCAAGATTTGAACTTGTTAGAGAAGCAATGGTACTTTATGACTGGATGTGCATGGCATATCAAGAGGGGAAGGGCATGAAAGCTTTTTTCGGAGGAGATCCAATGGATGTGCTGGAAGAATTAAAAAAAGGCAGAAAAGAAGGTCGTATAGGTAATATAATAAATATTACAGACTATCTGCCTACTGGAAGACCCAACCCCCCTAAACCTAAAGAT
>MFWN01000043.1:3519-3844 GCA_001786395.1 Candidatus Pacearchaeota archaeon RBG_13_36_9 | reverse complement strand
TCAACAAATTCCTATTAAATTAAGATGCTGCTCTGCAGTTCTGTTTGAAAAAATTAAAAGGTTTATACTCTCCAAAAACAACATAAGCTCTGGCTATCTTATGTTGATTCCAAAAAATATCTTTAGGGTTTGTAACTGAATTATCTGTTTCATATTTTCCAAAAAAACCTGTGAGAAATTTTCTTTCATACTCTTTTAACCCTTTAGAAAGATAGCTATTTTTCATCCATCTAAGAAATTCAGGGAGAGCACATAGAAGTTCCATATCGTTTATTGCATCTTCTGATGCAACCTGCATAATAGTTGTTAAATGAGAATCGTTAAA
>MFWN01000043.1:1951-3509 GCA_001786395.1 Candidatus Pacearchaeota archaeon RBG_13_36_9 | reverse complement strand
TTTTCTAAAACTTCATAAGCCTTTTTTCTGTCCTCTTCTCTACCCATAATAAATTAAGAATTCCAGAGTTTATAATTTTTTCTATCTCTCTTTTTTCCCTGCTTTTTTTGGCTTAAGAAGCCTGTAAATTATATAAATAACAATAAGGGCTGCAATGATAATAATTGCAATTATTAAATATCCTGAAATTCCCTGCTGCCCTTCTACAATTTTTACAGGAACTGTGTGCTCTTCAACCAATATGTTGTTATTTTGAAGCGTCCTTACCTGCAACCTTACAAGATAACTGTTAGGATTTCCATCGGAGTCTACATCAAACTTAAATGTTGCAGTGCCTGTTTTCCCTTTTTCAACTGTTCCAATAAAGCTGGTTTTTTCGTCAAAAGTTATTGGAAAATCTGCATTTTCAAATATTCTTACAGATGTCTCTTCTCCTTTTTCCTCTCCAGTATTCTTAATTGTTATACTCAGAGTTCCAGATGCTCCTGCAGGAACACTGCCTGGAGATGTTTTTGAACCTGTAACCTGGAACTGCGGCTTGCCTTTTATGGGGATTTCAAAATCCAAAAGTGATATCTTATCATCATTATCTGTCCTGTAAGCCAGCTCTATTTTTGCCTTGTGATTACCAGAAGCTACTTCCTTACTTATATCCACATAAAAAGCGGCTGTTTTGTCTGAGCCCGAGGCAAGCGTTCCAAGGTTAACAAAGTCTGAAAAAGAAGATGAAGATGAAAAGCCTTCTGGCAAAATCAGCCTTGCTTTTACAAAGTTGGCATCTCCGCCTCCGAGATTTTCAAGAGTAATGTCCAATTTTACATCTTTGGTGTCTGGAGAAAGTGTAGAAGGCAGGCTGTTTATGCTTCCTATAATCAAATCCGCTTTCTTGGAGCTCACTTCTATGTTAAATTCATCGTCAAAATCCTCTTTTTTATCTTCAATGTTAAATTCCAGGTTGTAATTACCCTGGGGAGTGTCTTCATCTATATCTACTCTAAAGGATTTTGATTTTGTCTCATCTTTAGCTAAATTCCCAATTTCCCACTTATCCTCATTCACATCAAAGGGGGTGTTATCATTTATTTCCAAAACAACATCTTCTTTTAATTCTCCAGTGTTGGTTACAACTACTGTAAGTGTGAACCTGTCTCCTTCATCTGCGCTGAAGTAAGTGTAGGATATCTGGTAATCCCCTATATAAACAGTCTCTCCTAAAGCTGAGACACTTGCTATGCCTGCTATAAACAGCAGGAATAATGCAAATATCGAAAGTATTTTTTTGCTCATTTTGTGTTATTTAATGTTCCCAGAATGAACTCTGGAGGTATCTCCTCTCTATTATTCTCTTGATTTTTCTGTTTTTAAGCTTTATTGTGATTTATTGTTAGTTTTGTTTCCTCTCTGCAAGACAACTATCAAAGCGGCAACAAGGGTTATTGCCACAAACATGGAGGAAGCTATTCCAATACTCAGGGCGTTGCCAAGATTTTGCATAAGCTTCAGCTTTCCAAGCGACATTGCCTGAAAGCCTATCAGTGCAGTAAGAAGAGTTATCACC
>MFWN01000043.1:1030-1936 GCA_001786395.1 Candidatus Pacearchaeota archaeon RBG_13_36_9 | reverse complement strand
TGGTATATTTTATGGAGCGGGTAACTAAAAACAAAAAGATAATTATAAGCGCAAAGGCAATTAAAGCTGTTTTTGAGGAATCTGGGCCAATTATCTTGTTTGCCTCATAATTAGCTATAATCCCGCCAGAGGGAGTTGCTGAAATTCCTGCTGGCTTTTCAGTTGTTTCTACCATCTCATAAACCTGCCTTATTATTTCAGGCTCGTGGGAGAAGCCTTCTTCTGTAAAGCTTATTTTAACTATTGTTCCGGAAAAATCCTTGAGAATATAATTTTTGTAATCTAACATTCCTATTATTTCTTTTTGCTCTTGCAGCGACTGCGGAACAATATTATAATTTATTTTCTTTTCGAGGGTTGAAATGCTGCTGACAGAATCCACGTAATCCAAATGCCCTGCTTTTTCTGACAGCGCATTAACATAATTTATTACCCTGGGATCCCTTATATCAACAGGCTCGCTGCTTCCAATCTCATTAGCGTCTAATTCTATAAATATGCTCACTGAAAAGGTGTTTCCAAACTCGTTTCCTAAAATATTAAATGCGACTAATTCAGGAAGCTCTTTTGGGAGTATTGTATCAAAATTTATTTCTTCATTTTTTATCCTTGAAATTCCTGTGAATAAAAATCCAGTAATCAACAAAGAAATTATTATAACTAAAAACGGCTTTTTTGAGACAAAATCGCCGTATACTCCAAGATAGGTTGTTAAAGAATACTTGCTTTTTCTTTTTCTTTTACCCTTTCTTACCCCCCCTAAGCTGCTTATTTTTTCTTCTAAAATAACTATCAATGGCTCGGTTACCATTGTGGAAAGCAAAACAAGGGTAATGCCGATTGCAAGAGTTTTTCCAAGGTCGCTGAGCATTGGAAACACCGAAAGAATCAGGGCTGAAAATCCAA
>MFWN01000043.1:0-1022 GCA_001786395.1 Candidatus Pacearchaeota archaeon RBG_13_36_9 | reverse complement strand
GTCACACCCGAGCTTACTGTCGAAGCTCCTGTGGTTGAAAGAGCATTTATCAATGCCTCTTCGGTTTTTTTGGTTGCCTTTTCCTCAAGATATCTGGAGTTCAGGAAAATAGAATACTCTATCCCAAGCCCCAGAAGCATGGCACCCATTGCTGCTGTTGCAATGGTAATTGAAATCCCAAGCCATCCGAGAGCTCCTGTCGCCCATAAAATGCCTAAGATAACAGGTGTTATTATGATTAATGCCTGTTTAAAAGACCTTTTTATCACCAAAAGCAGAAGAAAGATTATAGCTGCTGCCACAACCAAGGTAAAAAAGGCATCGTTTATTATAAAATTAAAAACAACTGAAAACAAAGATGGCTCCCCTGTAACAACTGTCTTTATTCCTGCAGGAGCTCCGGATTCGCTTATTATTTCCTTTATTTTGTTATTAAGCTCTTCTATTTTATAGCTGTCTGCCCCTACATCTGCTGTTACAAACATTGGAGTAAAGGAATAGGACCTATCAAATAACTGGGAAGACTGGGGAATCTGCTGAAAAACAGATTTTGTGGCATCCAGGGTTGGAGGAACTCCCTGAGCAAAAAAAGTTCCTGCAGAAAAAACGCTCTCTACTTTTTTTTCACTCTTAAGATTTTCTTCCAATCTCACCAAAAACCTAAGGGCTTCAGGGTCCCTTATGTCTGTAATCTGGTTTCCAGTATATCTGCTGTCATCTAACTGCACCAGAATAATAATTGAGCTTAAACTTGAAAATTCTTTATCCAGCTTTTCTGCCAGGTCAATTGCAGGTATTCCTTTTGGATTGAACTTGCTAAAATCAGACTCTATATTAACCCTGGTTATTCCTATGATGCTTATGCCTGTAACAAGCAGGACAAATATGAGGAATACTAAGTAGTGTTTTGTTTCTAATTCTCCTAATTTTCCAAGCCCTTTTTGCAGATAATTAGCCATTGTACAAAACTCAGAAATCATTCTGAGGTATTTATCTTAATACCTGACTTTTCCTTAGTTTTT
>MFWN01000042.1:6672-9105 GCA_001786395.1 Candidatus Pacearchaeota archaeon RBG_13_36_9 | reverse complement strand
AAGCAGATTTGGAAAATTACAAGAAAGCAGGTGAGATATCAGTCGAAGCCAAAAAATATGCGAAGCAGATTATAAATCCGGGAATGTCGCTTCTCGACATAGCAGAAAAAATCGAGGGAAAGATAAAAGAGCTTGGTGGAGAGCTGGCGTTTCCTGTGAATCTAGGAATTAACGAGATTGCAGCCCATTATACTCCTGGTTCTGACGATGAAGCAGAAGCCTATGGTCTTCTAAAAATAGATATTGGAGTTCATGTCAAAGGGGCGATTGCAGACACTGCCTTTTCTCTGGATTTAAGCAAAGACGGGGAATATAAAAACTTAGTAGAAGCAAGTGAAAAAGCCGTGGAGGAAGCTATAAACTCCATAAAAAAAGATACAACTCTCTCTGACATAGGCCTAGCTATACAACGGGCAATAGCTGCCAGCGGATTCTCTCCAATAAGGAACTTATCTGGCCATAAGCTTGACTTTTACGCAGTTCATGCCGGCTTAACAATACCAAACTACGAAAATAACAATCAAACAAAAATAGAAGACGGGGCTTATGCAATAGAACCCTTCTCTACAACAGGGCAGGGCATCGTTTATGATGGAGGCAAATCTGGAATCTACAGGCTGGAAAAAGAAGGCAGTGTAAGAGACCCTTCTGCCAAAAAGATGCTGGATTATATAAAAGAAAATTACTCAACTCTTCCTTTTTGTGAAAGGTGGCTGACAAAGCAGTTTGGAAGCAGGACCCGGCTGTCATTAATGTTCCTAGAAAAAGCGGGCATTATTCAACAATATTCGCAACTGATAGAAAAAAGCCATGCCCCTGTAAGCCAGGCAGAACACACCATAATAATAGAAAAAGGAAAGGTAAAGGTTACAACAAAATGAAAACCAGAGAAATGAACTACGAGCTTATAAGAGTAAGGCTAATTGATATTTATGAAGAATACAACAAAGAGCAGACTAAAAAAGCAGCATTAATAAAAATGGAAGAAGTTGCAAAAGAATACGAAGATGTTTTGGATCTTTTAGACGACACTCTTAACTGTGCAATAGGCATAATGGATGCAATATCCAAGGGAGAGATTAAAGACAAAAAAGAAGAAGAGTCTTTAATCGGCGAAATCCTCAAAGAGCTTAAAGAAAAAAGCTATCTTGGTGGTGGCGAATAGTCAATTAGGTTTCTTTAGAGTATTAATGAAATTGACTATTCGACATTAGGAGAATAAAAAAATTAGTCTATAGCGATATAAAATATGCTTTAAACTAAATAAATGTTTTTAAATAAACTCTTTCTTTCATAGAGATGCCGAAAAATTTTGTCAGAGACAAGCAATCAGGATTGCTTGAGGTTTTTCTAGAAAAAGATAAAGGAAATAGAATCACTTATCGTTTAAGAGAGGAGAATAATGCAAGTGAAGAGGGATTTGTGAAAGTAGTTCCAGAAGATATTCATCTTCCTGTTTTAGTCGTGGCTGTGGGTGTTGGAGATGGGGGAGGATATGGAAAAATTGATAGCGAGAATTTAAAAAGGAAACGCCCCGAAGGATGCAATGCTTATTTTACTGGAGAAGCAGTTGATTTTAAGGTTCATCCAGTAGTTCATATAAAAGATAATAATTGGGGAGATAGATATCCTCTAGACATGAAAGAAGATATCAGAACAGGCTATATACTGGTTAATTTTTGCAGAGTTCCTGTAGCAGAATAATCATATTATTTGCAGATGATGAATTGGTTGGGTATTATTTACATAAATTTATCCTAGATAATTCACACTCTCTCCTATTGCCGCTTTTGCGCTTCTTAAATAATTCTCCTCAACCTTCTTGTATCTTTCAATGTCCCCCTTCCCAACAGAAGCCCTGACCTTGTTAAGTGCAGCATCAAAATGCTTCTTTTTCACTTCTTGGGCGTTTATGTTTTCTCTTAACGACAACATAGCTGCTTCTCTCACTAAATTCTCCATGTCTGCTCCTACATAACCTTCTGTTCTCTCAGCAAGATAATAAAATAGCTTTTCTTTATCCGGCAGATTTTTGAAATCAACTTGCTTTTCCTTTTTCAAATCAGAAGGCTTAACTGCTTGATCTCCAGCCATTTTTGATAAAATACCAACCTTTTCTTTGCCAAAATCTTTTTCTAATTCTTTAATTTCTTCCTTGCTAAC
This sequence comes from Candidatus Pacearchaeota archaeon RBG_13_36_9, assembly GCA_001786395.1. Taxonomy (GTDB): domain Archaea; phylum Nanobdellota; class Nanobdellia; order Pacearchaeales; family GW2011-AR1; genus MFWN01. Next base: position 6,942 of record MFWN01000042.1, on the reverse strand, counting down.
CATTATAGGCATTTTTTTAGTATGGATTTTCAAGATTTCCAGCCTTCCAGCCTTGTCAGGAGAATTTACCAATAAAATCCTGTCAAATCTTCCCGGCCTAAGAAGTGCAGGGTCCAGCATATCTGGCCTGTTCGTTGCTCCAATAACTATCACATTTGCCAAATCCTCGATTCCATCCATTTCAGCAAGCAGCTGGTTCAATACTCTTTCAGTAACTTTTGTCCCTGCTTCAACCCCCCTCCTTCCAGCCAGGGCATCAATTTCATCGAA
>MFWN01000042.1:3060-6583 GCA_001786395.1 Candidatus Pacearchaeota archaeon RBG_13_36_9 | reverse complement strand
TCGCTCCACTGAACATTAGGGGTCTCAACCAAAACCTCTCTCATTGCACTCGGTCTGACTACCCTTAAAGCTTCCTGAAAATCTTTTGCGGTTACCCTTAACTCCTTAAGTTTATCTTCTGGAATCGGTTCATCTTCCTTTAAATTTAAATCAGGAAGCACTTTTCTCAAGACGCTCATAGCAGCCTCTTTTGCAAGCGCGTTAATATCTGCCCCAACAAACCCGTGAGTAATTCTAGCTAGCTCCTCTAAATTCACGTTTTTGGTAAGAGGCATGTTTCTAGTATGAATCTTTAAAATTGAAAGCCTTCCATCTTTATCCGGAACATTAATCTCAATTTCCCTATCGAATCTCCCCGGCCTTCTTAGTGCAGGATCAATTGCATTTGGTCTGTTCGTTGCTCCGATAACAACCACCCTCCCTCTTGATTTCAACCCATCCATCATAGTCAGTAACTGGCTTACCACTCTTCTCTCTACCTCTCCATAACTCTCTTCCCTTTTAGGAGCAATAGCATCTATTTCATCAATAAAGATAATTGCAGGGGCTGTTTTTTCAGCCTCTTCAAAAAGATCCCGAATTTTTTTCTCACTCTCGCCATAAAATTTACTCATGCATTCCGGCCCGTTCAGGAGTATAAAATTAGCCTCGCTCTCATTCGCAACCGCTCTTGCCAGTAAAGTTTTTCCTGTTCCAGGAGGCCCATGCAGCAAAACGCCTTTTGGCGGCTCTATTCCAAGACTATTAAAAATTTCAGGATGTTTTAATGGAAGCTCCACCATCTCTCTTAATTTTTTGACTTCTTCCTGCAATCCGCCTATATCTTCATAAGTAACATCAGGAACTTTTTCCTCAACAATCTCGACTGCTTTTGGCGAAAAAATAACTTCAGTATTTTCAGTTATAATGACTGGCTGCGAAGGATTTGTGTTTACAACAACAAATCTCGTCTGGCTAAGTGCAGGCATAAATCCTCCCAAAGCATCTCCAAAAACATCAAATAGATCCTGAAAAGAATCCTCCATTATATCCCTTCTTCTTTGCGTACCCCCTAAAACAACAATATCTGCCTTAATAACAACCCTTCCTAAAAGCCCCTGCTTAAATATTTCAGGATTTACCTGAATCATAATGCCCTGCTGCGCAGGAGCGATTGTAATTTTTTTCGCTTCTTTAATCTCTGCCTTCCTTATCATTACCATCTCTCCGATCCCTGTTCGCGCATTTCTCCTTATGATACCATCAACCCTTATTATTCCCTCTCCAATATCTGCTGGATATGCCCTGTCAACTATAGCAACAGTCTCTCTGCCGCCTTTAATAGAAATGACATCACCCCTGTTAACACCCAACTGCCTCATTACATCGCTGTCAATCCTGGCAATTCCTTTATATGCATCATCCTGCAACGCTTCAACAACCCTTAATCCAGCTTCTTTCTCAGCCATTTTACTCTCCTACCTCCGCGAGTTCTTCTTCAGAATCTTCTCCAAAAGATAAACTCAGTCTTCTGGAATCGCTAAAACACATCCTTACCATATCATCCATAATCTTTTCTTGCTCCTTAATAAAATTTACTATCTCTCTGGGAATGGAAACTGCATAGGAATTTCCAATAATTCTCATCTTTACTCTGAAAGTCTTGTTTCTTAGCTGCTTAAATCGATTATACTCTGCCTCATCAGTCGGATGCATGAACCTTGCCTTGCAATCCGGGCATTCCACTACCCTAAGCAAAAATCCATCTTTCTCAATCTGCCTTTTTTGCATTTCTTTCCTGCATTTCCTGCATAAAATTGGGTTTTCAAATATATCCATTTTTATCCTTTATCCATTAATTCCAAATAGATTATAACTAAAAAGAAAAGAACAAGCGCAAATAATGCAGTGACAGGAGGATTAAAAATCTTCCATAGAAAATATCCCCCACTAGCCACGATAAAACTAATCAGGGCATTTACTAATTGTTTTGCGTTTAATTTTTGTTTTCCTGCCATTTCCTTTTGTATTTTTTATTTTATATGTAATTATAAGCTGCCCGTAAAGGGCAGCTGAAAGGAAGTATTTATCTTAAATATATCTATAAAAATAAACACTTGGTGTATATACATAATAGATATACTATTTAAAGTTTTCTATACTCTATTATATAAATCGGAAAAAGACTTAATGGGATGTTAGTCTGTTATCGTTAGGATCATAGGTATAAACTCTCGGGAAACCCATTTCCGTGTCAGAAGTCCAATTTGATAAATTAGGGTCGAGACGCATTAAGTAATCATCATCTACAACAGCCAATGCTTCATAAGCAGCTACTGTTTCTGGATGATAAGTTTTATCTCGCATATGCCATCCCAAAGCAATTAAACCTGGAATTAGACTTAGTTTTAACAAGCCCATTGGAAGCCTGCCTAAATCAAGTTTAAAAAAATTAAAAACTTCATCAATTAGGCTGGTTTCCCTGCCAATTATCTTATTGCTTCCTAAATCATGATAATACCTTCTTCCACTGCTGTTCTCTATCCATATTTTTCTCCTTATTCTTTTCATTCTTTCAATTATCCTCTTCAGTTTATAAATCTTTCTTTTGTATCTACTTAAAAATAACAAAAACAAAGGTTTAAATATCTCAAGATTTTTAAAAATAGTATACTAGTTTATAAAATGAAAATCAAAGTAGAAAAAGAAAAAACAAGCAAAAGCCAAAACTCATTTGTCAGATTTTGGGACTGGCTCTGGCATTCCGACAGCCTTTTAAGCTGGGTTGTAGCCCTAGCTTTTGCCTTCGTAACTGTAAAGTACATTTTCTTCCCTGTTTTATCCTTAATAACAGGCACTCAGCTTCCACTGGTGGTAGTAGAAAGCTCTTCAATGGAACATCCTGGAAGTCTTATAGGCAATGTAATAGGACTAGAAAGTAACGTCCTGTTATGGTGGGAAGAAAAAGGAAGCTGGTACGAAGAAAGAGATATAAACATAAGGGAAGCTGAATCCTGGCCCCTTAGAACCGGATTTGACAAAGGGGACATTATGGTAGTCTACGGAAGATTCGAACCAGAAGTCGGAGACGTCATAATATTCAATGCAAACACCCAGCATCCGATAATACACAGGATTATAAATATAAAATCAGACGGCACCATTGAAACAAAAGGGGACAACAACAATGCCCAGCTGCCAATAGAGAAAAACATCCCAAAAGATGCAATAATCGGCAAGGCGGTTTTCAGAATACCTAAGTTAGGCTGGTTAAAGCTGATATTTGTAGAACTCGAAAAAGCCATAGTGGGGCAAAATTAAATGCATTCTAACATTAGAAAGTTTTAAAAACCTTCTATGACAAAAGCATAAGTAATCGATAGGATAATTAAAAATGGAATTTTGTCCCAAGTGTGGTTCTGTATTAGTAGAAAAGAGGAAGAATTTTGGATGCATTAACTGTAATTACACTGCAAAAGGAAAAATCAAGATAGAAGCAAATGAAAAAATGAAAGCGCATTCTGGAGTTGGTGTGATAAAAGAC
>MFWN01000042.1:2020-3009 GCA_001786395.1 Candidatus Pacearchaeota archaeon RBG_13_36_9 | reverse complement strand
CACAGAGAAGCTTATTTCTGGACAGCTCAGACAAGAGCAGGCGATGAAGCTGAAACTCGTTTCTTCAAGTGCACCAAATGCAAGCATACCTGGCGAGAATACCATTAAAACAAAAATTTTGTAATAATTGATTAATGATATTCGAGAAGAGAATATCATTAACCTCTATTAAAAAATATTATCAAGTTAGCGATATTCGAGTAGAGAATATCACTGAAAAACACAACATAAAAATATTTAAAAACAGCATTCTGCTATAATTTATGAAAATAGTATATTCAGAACACTGGATAAAAAAACATCAGAAAAAAAGAAAAGATATAACTGATGATATGATTGAATATGCTATAACAAGTTCAGGACAGTTAAAAGACAAGCATTGGCAAGATGCATTAAATGCTATATCAAGAATTCCGCCTTCAGGAAGGATATTAAAAGTCATTTACAAAAAAACGCAAGAGAAGATATTCATAATAACAGCCTATTGGCTGGACTAAATTAAAAAAACAATATAAAATGAAAGAAACATGGTATGATAAAGAAGCAGATGTTCTAAACATAGAACTGAATGATGAAGAGTACTGGAAAAGTCTTGAACTTCCAAATGGGATGGTTATTGACATCACAAAAGAAGGAAATATAACCTCAATTGAGATTCTTAACGCAAGCAAGGTATTCTTCGGCGATGCCAAAAAAGTGATTGAATCTGCTTCTTCAGAATAATCTTAATGATACTCATTATGAACTTTGGCGAGAATATCACTGAAAGTAATTAAATTATAAGATAAATCAGGGGTATTCGAGAAGGGAGCATCATTAATGCCAAAATTCTGTAATAATCAATGATATTCGAGAAGAGAATATCGCTAATGCCTACAGCAGTTTCTCAAACTCCTCCCTAGAAATCTGCAAATCATTCTTTATTATTTTGGCTAATAAACCCCTGCCAATATCCTGTCCTGGATGATTTGGGATTATTGTTGTTCTTC
>MFWN01000042.1:595-1662 GCA_001786395.1 Candidatus Pacearchaeota archaeon RBG_13_36_9 | reverse complement strand
TAGACAGCCCATTGAAGATTTTTTATTTTTTTAGTTGCAGGGGTTTTGGCATAGTAAAAATCGGAAGATTCCTTCTTGAAAAAGAAACAAGAGATACAGTACCGCTATCAAAAGATAACTATGGATATCTAAAATGCTACGGTTTGCAAATGAAAGTTGCAGAAACCGCAGGCTTTGATGAGCATAAAGAAGAATGGTACAGCTGTTACGGGCTAATATTCCAAAGGAAGAGTTATATGCTCTGTGACTGATAGAATAAGCACACAAATCCCGTAAGTACCTGGCGAGAATACCATTGATTTTTAGAGAGTATGCTTAATCAGTAGAGTATATTCTGAAACATCATAATTCTTATAAAGTGTTTGTACTCTCAGATTTTATGATTGTAGAAAAACACTATGGAGCTAAAACTCCCAAAGTAAAGGGACCTCACAGATTCTATGGATACTTTACTTGTAGCACAGATGATGAAAGAGAAAATAATCTTCTTACGCATTATGCTGAAAATAGATGGCCTAATGTAGGTGGAGATAATATTTCAGTTTCGTTTGTTCCCGGAGAAAGAAAATTGGCATTTTGGGTCAATGCGACAACTAAGAAGCTTATAAAAGCAGTTATCGATGGCGAAGTTGCAAATATAAGACAAGGATTTAAAAAAGAAAGCCTTGAAAGGAGAACAGAATAAAACTCCCTTAAGCATATTTTCTCAAATTGAAGGATAGTTGGCGAGAGTATCACTAACCTCTATTAAAAAATATTATTAAGTTAGTGATGCTCGAGTAGAGAGTATCATTAATCTTTCTGAAAAAATACTATTAGATTAATGATACTTGAGCAGAGAATACCACTGATTCCTACTTCTTTTTAAACTCTACATTTTTAAAATTCTCAAACTCTTTATCCCCAGTAACAAAAAGATATCCTTTTTTTATAGAGAATATATAGCCAACAGCATCGAAAAATGAAATATCTGATTTTTTATGTTCATATCTAAATTTAACTGCTTCTTTTAAAATTAATTTTTCAACAGAAACTGCATATTGCTCGAGTTTCTTAAACCAATATTC
>MFWN01000042.1:287-581 GCA_001786395.1 Candidatus Pacearchaeota archaeon RBG_13_36_9 | reverse complement strand
CGTATTTCTTTAAAATAACCCCATAAAACTCTACTAAAGTTAAATCAGCAATCACAAAATCAGAATCCAAATAAATATCAAAAGCGGGATTATTTTGAGAGATCTCCATTAAAGCATAGGTATCCAGACATTTTTTTACATCCATTTGCTCTCCATATCTTTCCTCACATCTTTTAAAACTTTTTTAGAATTTCCAAAATTCATACTCCCTTTCAATTCCCTCAAAACATTTTCTTTCCTCTTTACTTCTATTATAACAGTTTCTCCTATCTTTATGCCCATTCTTTCAGCATC
>MFWN01000042.1:0-246 GCA_001786395.1 Candidatus Pacearchaeota archaeon RBG_13_36_9 | reverse complement strand
TTGTTTTTGTTTTAGTTATCATCTTTACAAACCTTCCGTATAACTATTTAGTATAATTATTATACTATAAAGTATAATTTATAAGCTTTTCGGTTTTTTAAAAACAAGACTAACTATGCTTTGTTCGTATCTGGAGAGAGTATCACTAACATCTATTAAAAAATATTATTGAGTTAGTGAAACTGGGACAGGATTGATTTATCATAACCTAAGGAGGTTATGCCATAAATCCCTACAGAACAAAGC
>MFWN01000041.1 GCA_001786395.1 Candidatus Pacearchaeota archaeon RBG_13_36_9 | reverse complement strand
TGGCTGAAGAAAAAAGCAAGAAATATAAATAAATTAAAGGAGATAATGAATTCTTTTGTGTTTGTTAAAAACGCAAAAGTTTAGAAAGGGAAACCTTTAAATCCATTTGCCTCTTATAGGAATTATGGATAAAAAAGAGTTAGAGTTTATTTTAAAAGAAGGAGAAGGCTATAATCTGGAATTCAAGGAAGGAAGAACTGGCATTGATAAAGATATTATAGCTTTTGCTAACTCAGAAGGGGGAAGAATCTTTATAGGAATAAATGATGAAGGTAAGGTTCTTGGGGTTCCAATTGGTAACAGGCTTAAATCAGAAATTCAGACAATATCCAGAAACTGCGACCCCTCTATAAAAATTGAACTGGAGCAATTCGAGAATATTTTAATTATTAATGTTGAGGAAGGAAAAGATAAGCCATACAAATGCAAGGATGGATTTTTTATAAGAATTGGGGCAAATTCCCAGAAAATGAGCAGGGACGAAATATTAGACCTGATATTAACAGCTAATAAGAAAACATTCGACTCCTTAATAAATGAAAGTTTCAGCCTAAAAGAAGATTTTGACAACGAGAAATTAAGTAATTATCTGGAAAAAGCAAACTTATCAAATTCTATTCCAACAGAAAAGATTTTGAAAGAGCTGGGAGTTTTAGATAAATCGCTAAATAATGCAGGAATCTTATTTTTTTCAAAAGAACCGCAAAAATTCTTTCCGCAAAGTATTTACACTGCGGCTGTTTTTAGAGATGCTGAAGGGGCAGATGTTATAGAAAGAAAAGAGATAGGCGGAAGTTTAGTAGAGATAATAGAAAAAGTTATGGCTTTTGTTGAATTTTATGTTAAGGTTGCTTATCGCTTCACAGGCAAACCGCAGAGAGAGAACATATATGAATATCCGAGAGAAGCAATTAGAGAAGCTGTTATTAATTCAGTGATGCATAAAGACTATTTTGAAACAGGACATAACAATATTATCAAAATTTTCCCGGATAAAATTCAGATAGAGAATATATGGAAAAGACCAAAACACTTCAAATTAGGAGAAACTGTTTTTAGAAGAAATCCCATTATTGCCAATTTATTCTCAAGAATCCACTTTGGAGAAAAGATAGGGTCTGGTTTTGCAAGGATTAAAGAATATTGTAAAAAGGAAAATGCCCCTTACCCAAAAATTAAATTTACAGATTCTCACTTTTATGTTACATTTAAGCCAAATCCGGAATATACAAAAATGGCTTCCCCCCAGATAACCCCCCAGATAACCCCCCAGAAAATAATAACTGAGCTTGAGCAAAAGATCCTCAATTTAATCATTAAAAATCCAAGAATATCAAGAAAGCAAATTTCCACCTCTCTCGACATCGGAGAGGATACAGTAAAAGAGTATCTTGAAAGATTAAAGCAAAAAGGCATTCTCAGGCGCATTGGTCCGGATAAGGGCGGCTATTGGGAAATTTTGGAATAGGGAAGATTCTTTTAAATCAGCCTTATTTTCCATTTTTTATCCAAAAGTTTAGTTCTTGTTTTTTTAATTGTAGTATAATAAGATAGTGCTTTTTTCTTTTTTAATAGCTTTAATAATTTATTGCTGCGGGTCAATAATCCCGCAAGCTTGATTACTTTTATGCTCTTATATCTTATTGCATACTTTACTAATTTATTTTTGTCGTATTTTACAGTTTTTATCCTGTCTATAACTTCACTTAGTCCTCCAAGATATTCTGGATAGTCAAGGGCATCAATTATTGTTCTTTCTTTGTCAGAATGAGGATATTTATACTCTTTAAAAATTCCAAACAGTTTATCTTTCTTTATTTTGAAGAATTTAAATTTTAAGCCTAAGATTTCCCTGTCTGCAGAGTATTTTGTGTTAAATACAAACATTTTGTTTGGGATCTGCTCTGTAAAACCATGGAGATTAAATGCATTATACAATCCTATATAGTATTCATCAGATTCTAAAAAATGCTCGTTAATCTCAAAACTATCTATTCTTGCAGTTTTATCAATAGAACTTATTGGAATTATGGCATAATTGCCCCTTTTAAGAGAGACAAGCCTTTTTTTCTGCAGCATTGATTTAATAAGGTATCTAGGATTCTTTGATATTTTGAATTTAGATATCAAACTAATTAGCTCATTTCTCTTAATTATTTTATATTTCTTATATTCCAAAATACTCTGCAGTCTGCCCTGAGTTGGAGTTAAGCTTAAATCCTTTGTTTTTTCCATTTTTGATAAGTCCTTATTTACTACCTTATATAAAATAATAAAAACAGGTTTTTAAAGGTTTCTGTTTATAATTTCTCTTTTGAGAAATTGATTAATTGCAATGACAATTAAACTTAGCAGGAAGAAATACTTGCTCAAATATACAATAGTGCTTTTATCTCTTTTCTCTCCCTGCTCTGGAATGCTCCTGATTTTTAATGCTAAATATGTTGTGATGATGGCTATAATGATAAGGAAGATGTATGTGAAATTATCTTTGAAAAAGACTGGCAGGAAGCCTGTTGTCTAGAGGATTATGAAGATTACTAAGATTAAGAATGAAAGGCCTGCGAGGTAATAAAAGATGCTCTTATAATCCAGGTTTTTTAGTGCTTGTTTCATTTGAATATTAATGCAAGATTATTTGGATATTTGGAAGTGTACCAACCCTATTTTAACCGTAGGGTTCAGCGAAGCAAGGCGTGTTGTGATGCTGGAAGAGTGGTTTGTTTTCATGCCTCCCCTTATAATCCCCCTGCTGTCCCCCTATTCTTCCCCCCCGTCTGCCCTCTTGCCTTTATATGTTGAACTCTATATTAAAAAGTTATCAACTTTCCAAATTTAAAGTGTTGTTTTAAGGCTATTTACTATCTTATTTAATTATCCCTATAAATACATTTTTATACTTTACAATCTATTTATAGTCATGGAAAAGTTTAAGGTGTATCATTCTGAGAGATTTGATCGGGAACTCTCCAGGTTTGACAAGAAATTTAATGAAAGGGTGGATAAAATTGAGGATAAACTTGTTGAAAATCCTTATTATGGCTCTCCTTTGGGAACTCCTTCTTTCAGGGAAACTAGATTTGAGAACTACAGGATTTATTACCTGGTTTATCATGATTTGAAAGCAATATATATGGTTGCAATCAGCGGCAAAAAAGACCAGCAGAAAGTGATAAACACGATAAAGCTTTTCATGGATTTTTTCAGGGAAGAAATAGAAAAAATTGCTAAAAAAGATAAATCTTAGGTTACTTTACTCTTCTTACTCTTCCTTCTTTCACATCTTTTAAGCTTTCAGCTAATTGTTTTAATAGATCTACATCTATGTCGGCCTGCATTCTTAGTTTATCGTATTCTGACTTTGGTATGCAAATTGTTTCTTCCATATTATTAATAGAAGGCTATGCCTTAAATAGTTTTCGGTGGATTCCTGACAAATAGTAAAAGATGCTCTTATAATCCAGGTTTTTTAGTGCTTGTTTCATGCTTTTTTAAGGCCCCTTTTCTCCTTCCCCTCTCCCCCTACCAACCACCACCAACCACCTCCTCACCCCAACCACCACCAACCACCCCCTCACCCCAACCACCAACTTTGAACCCCTGCCTGCTATTAAAATATTTCTATATTCCAACATAGGCGTTCAGTTTTAGAGCCAAAGGCTTAAAACAGGCAGATATAGAGAAGGCTTAAATACTAATCTTTAACTACAGTTTAACTTTAGTATAACTATAATTGAACTACAGTTTAACTTTAGTAAAGTTTAAAAAGGGCAGATTACTGGATTATCTATGTATATAGAGAGAGATGTCAGGGGCAAGTTTGAAAAATTAAACAAGATTTATCCAGTCCTGGCTATAGTCGGGGCGAGGCAGAGCGGAAAAACAACTTTTTTGAAAGAACAGCTGAAAAAACTAAAAGCATCTTACTTGTTGTTTGATGACCCGGATATCAGGGACTTATTTGAGCAGGATATAAAAAAATTTGAGAAGCAGTATATTGAAGGTTACCAAACTTCTGTATTAGATGAGGTGCATTACTGCAAGGATGCTGGCAGAAAAATAAAATACCTTGCAGACACTGGCAGGAAATTATGGATAACTTCTTCTTCAGAAATACTTCTGAGCAAAGAAGTCCTGTCTTTTCTTGTTGGGAGAGTTTCTATAATCAGGCTCTATCCATTTTCAATAAAGGAGTTCCTGGATGCAAAAAATCAGAAAGCTTTCACTGGCAAGGTGCTTGAGAGGAATATCTGGGAGCATATGACCTATGGGGGATACCCTAAGGTAGTTACTACAGAAGATTTTGAGCTGAAAAAGTCCATCCTAAAAGATTTATACGAGACAATGATACTAAAAGATATAGCAAGAACCTTCTCAATTGCAGATTTGAGATCCCTGGAAGAATTTACAAGATATCTGTCTCTTAATATAAGCGGAATAATCTCTTATGACAGCATTTCCAGAGATATTAAAATTTCATTTCAGACTTTAAAAAAATATCTGAATGCCATGGAAAAAAGCTACTTAATTGCAAGAGTCCAGCCGTTTTTTAATAATAAAACAAAGGAGATTACAAAACAGCCGAGGGTTTATTTTATCGATACCGGATTAAGGAACATTATCTCTAAGAACTTCGGCCAGGAACCTGAAGGAAAGCTTTTTGAGAACTATGTTTTCTGCGAGCTCGTTAAGCTCGGATTCTCTCCAAAATACTGGAGGACAAAGACAGGCGTGGAAGTGGATTTTATAATAGAAAAAGACAAAGAGGTAATCCCGATAGAAGTTAAGTTAACTGCTCCAGACAGACTGGAAAGGAACCTGGCAGCATTTATAGAATCTTATAAGCCGAAGAAAGCGCTTATTATAAGTTATAAAGGAGAAAACAAAAAAGTAACCCAGGGAAATTGCGAAGTCATCTTCACAGATGTCTTGGAGATGAGTAAGTTTTTAGAATAAGCGGGGGAACAAGAATTTAAGCACTTTTATGTTTTATTGTTAATGTGAAGTATGAGGTTATTACTGCTATAATAATAAAAAAGATGTACATGAAATTGTCTTTGAAAAAGGTTGGCAGGAAGCCTGTTGTCCAGAGGATTATGAAGACAATGAGAATTAAGAAAGAAAGGCCTGCGAGGTAATAAAAGATGCGTTCGAAATCGAGTTTGTTTTTCATTTTGAATATGTATTTGATGGTTTTGTTTTTTGGGCAACCGAAAAATATAAATAGGCCTGACTCCTCTATATAAAGTGTATCCAAGGTAAGGAGTTCGCAGGTTTTATCCCTGAGGGCGTACTTACATTACGTTCCTGCAAAGGATCCACGGATACACTTATTTTTTTAAAAATTTTTCAATATCCTCCAGGCTTATTTTAACATATCCCTCAATCTTGTTTTTAACATCGTTTCTCATTAAAAAAGCATATTTGTCTGCATTTGATTCTTTTGGAAGTTTCACATATTTAATCTCAACTTTTAACCCTAACAGCTTTTCTAAAAAATACTTTAAGTTAGAGGTTATGTCCTTTTCATGGCCCTGAAAATCCCTGCATATTTCTAAACTCCTTTCTTTGCCCTCTATTTTTAAACTCTTAAAAAGATAATAAACAATTATGCAGTACAATCTTACTCTAAACATAGACTTTCCATGCCTTGAAAGTGGGTATCTGTACCTTCCTTCCCCCTGCCTTGCCCTTAATGTTTGAACCAATTGCCTTGTAAACTTAAATCCCTTTACTAAATTATTCTCATCAGCAACAACAATCGTGTAGTCTCTATCAAAAATATCCTCTCCTGAAACATCAATCTCAAATTTCATACTTCACTTGGGAATTTATTATTTAAATAAGTTTTCGTATAAAAGATGCGCTCGAAGTCTAGGTTGAGGTTCTTAAATGGGTTTTTGGAGCTCATTTTCTTCTTTTATATCTCCCCTACCCCTACATCCTCCCTCATATATTAAAATATTTGCGTATTCAAGAATAATACTATCAAAGTATTTATGCTAAGAATATATGCTCAAAGTTCTACGCTTCTGGCATATAGCATATAGAAAGGTTTAAATATATTCATTTACTGAATAATTCATTAGGTGAATAATAAAATGGAATTTGTAAACCGGAAAGAAGAAACCAAGTTTATTGAAGAAAGCAAGTCTCTTTCAGAAAGCAAGCTGTTCAGCCTCTGCATTTTTGGCCCAAGAAGAGTTGGTAAAACCAGGCTGATATTAGAATCCTTAAGGAAAAATGACCTTTACTTTTTTGTAAATAAAGACAAGACAACAGAAAGCCTTTTGAGAGAGTACGAAAGTGCTTTAAAAAGCAGGAGCCTGCTTACAGAGTTAGAGTCTCTCAAGACCTGGGATGACTTTTTTAATGTGTTGTTCACAAGGTTTAATGGAGTGGCTGTATTTGATGAATTTCAGAATTTTAACGAGGTAGATAAGGCAGTTTTTGGAATTTTGCAGAAGAATCTTGATTTGCATGAGAACAAAAAAAACCTTCTGCTTATTTTTTCAGGCTCAATAATTGGGATGATTAAAAAGATATTTTTTAAGAAAAAAGAGCCCTTGTACGGCAGGTTAAAGAGAAAAATGGGGCTTGAGCCTCTTCCATTTCACGAAGCTGTTAAGATATGCAGGAAATTAGGGATAAAAGGCATGGGGGACATAATAACTCTTTATTCTATATTTGGGGGATTCCCAAAATACTACGTTTCCATAGAAGATGAAAGATTAAACGGAAAAAACCCCCAGGAAATATTTGAAAGATTTTTCTTTGAAGCAAATGCGCTCTTTGAGGATGAAGTTAATACCCTACTTTCCATGGAATTTGGCAAGAGAAAAGGGGTTTATTACGACATCCTTGGCGCTGTATCAAGCGGCAACACAAGAGTCAGTGAAGTTGCTTCCTGCCTTGGAAAAAAAGAAACTGCTTTCTCAAGGCAAATGGATGAGCTGGTAAATTATTTTAACATAATAGGCGTAAAAGAACAGGCTGTTGGGAAGAAAACTCTCATGTTTATAGACCATCCATTGATGGATTTTTGGTTTAAATTCTTTTATAAGGACATTTCTTTATATAAAAGAAGAGAAACCTCTTTAATTAAAAAAATCAAAGAGAGCATAAATGCCCATGTTGGAAGAAAATTTGAAAGAGTCTGCATAGAGATGCTCCCAAGGCTCTTGCCTTCTCCCTATGAAAAAATCGGAAATCAGTGGGGGAAATTTGAGGGCGAAAAAGGGAAAAATACTTATGAAATAGATATTGTTGCCTTAAACGAAAAAACAAAAGATATCCTGTTCTGCGAATGCAAATGGGAAGAAAAAGCTGATGCAGAAAAGCTTACTAAAGAACTAATTGAAAAATCTGAGTATGTTAAATGGAAAAATGAAAATAGAAAAGAGTCCTTTGCCATTTTTGCAAAATCCTTCAAGAACAAGATTAATGAATTTGAAGGCAAAAAAGTTTACTGTTTTGACCTAAATGACTTAGAGAAACTTATTAATTAAGCCCAAGGATATACAATCGTGCTTTTATCTTTGTCTTGCTCTGGAATCTTCTTTATTGCGAGTGTGAAATAGGTTGTTATTACTGCTATGATGGCGAAAAAGATGTATGTGAAATAAGCTTTGAAAAAGACAGGCAGGAAGCCTGTAAGCCATAAGATTATGAAGATTACTAAGATTAAGAAAGAGGGGCTGCGAGATAATAAAATATTCTTTCATAATCGAGGTTTTTTAGTGCGTGTTTCATTTGAATCTATGTTTGAATATTTGAATATAAACTTTTGAATATGCCCCCCCATTTGCCTCCGAGGGTTCAGCGAAGCATTAATCGTGTTGTGAGATAATCGAAGATGAGGCGTTTTCATGCCCTATTGTTTCCCCCCTCCCTCCTTGCTCACCCAACCCTGTTGCCCCCCTGCTGTTTCCCCAGCCTATACCCCTCGCCTTTATATGTTGAACTCTATCTTAAAAACTTTATCGCTTTTCCAAACTTTAAGATGTTGTTTTCTTGCTATAAGAAAACAACCCCCCATATTACTCCTGTCTGAAGATATTAAAATATTTCTGTATTCCAGAATAGGTGTGATGTTTTAGTGCTGAAAGCTTAAAACTATGGGTTATTGCAGAAAGATATGAATTTCCTGTTATAAATTAAAGCAATTCTTTAGGGACTTCAAATTTTTTTTCTAAGAGGACAATATCCTGTGCCTGAGATATTGCTCTTTTACATAAATCCATCATTTCCGCGTATTGTTTTTCAACTTCTTTTATCTTTATGCTTGGGCCATATCTTGCTTCTTCTCTTTCATCAACTGCAGATTTATTTTCTTTTTCCTTGTAAACCATGATTTTTTTGATAAATTCATCATCATATTCTATCAGCTCTTTTTCTTTGGCATATTTTACAAACAAAGCTGTGCATCTCTGGCTTCTTGTTTCAATTCCAAATTTGCATAAGATAGCCAAAGCGCAGTAATACAATGAATAATACCACTCTTCTGGAATTTTATAGTCTGCTCCCGCATTTTTGTATATTTCACAGAACCTTAAGCTGTCTCTTGCCTTGTCCAAATACCCCTCTGCTTTCTTTTGTGAAGGCTCAACAATAAGCAGCCCTTTATGTTTTTTCCCTTTTGCCTCATCTTTTCTTGCAGACTCAAAACACTCTCTTATCTCTTTCATATCGAAATCTCCTTGATAAATTTTATGAAATTTTCCTGCCCAAATAAGATTACGCCTTTTTTTAAAGCCTCAGCATACGCTCTATTCTTGTTTTTAAGCTCGTGCTTTAATTCTTTTTCTGTTAAGTTTATAGCATGTATTTTCTTGCTTTGTGTTGCCTGTATGCTGTCTATTATTTTTCCTACTTTTATAAAATTCTTTTCATTTGAAATCAAATTTAAAATATCGATATCATCAGCCTCTTTTGGAGAATGAAGTATGCTGCCATATAGTATTAAAAAATCAACATTATTCTCAAGCTCCTTAAAATTATATATCCATTTGTTTTGCTTTAAAGCATCTTCTGCAAGCATAAGAGCCAGAGTCTTTTCCAATACAGGATTGTCCCAATTAAGCCTTGCTTCCTGAACACTTGTCTTTTCAGGGCCAACCGGAGCCAGTGTAATAAGGCTTTCTTTTTCCAGCTCTTTCAGCAGTTTCCATGAGCCGACCCTGCTTATTCCCCTTTCCTTTGACAAAGAAGTTACAGTGTGCTTCTTGCTGATGTCCTTTAATAAAATTTTCAGTGCTTCATAGGATTTTTTGATTACCATATTTCAATTTAGCAGTATTAATTGGTTAGTTAATAACTATTAACTTTATAGTTAATAGCCTATTTAAACATTTCTGTTAAGGTTTAAAACTTTTCCATTATATAAGGAAAAAAATAGATAAAAATTTCCTTAATTTAAGGAAAAGTTATTGAATTATATTCTTACTAAAGTTATTTCTGGCATCCAAGCGGTTATTATCGCTCGCTTTAGAAATTGATTTATAGCTATAACTATCAAAGTTAATAAGAAAAAGTACTTGCTCAGATAGACAATACTGCTTTTATCCCTGTCATGTTCTGGAATGCTCTTGATTTTTAATGCCGAATATGTTGTGATGATGGCTGCAATAATAAAAAAGAAGTAAGTAAAATTATCTTTGAAGAAAATTGGAAGGAAGCCTGTTGTCCAGAGGATTATGAAGATAATTAAGATTAAGAAAGAGAGACCTGCGAGGTAATAAAAGATTCGTTCGAAATCGAGTTTGTTTTTCATTATCTCTTTATTAAGAAACAATTTTATAAATATTTATGCGATATGGAGATATAATTAAATTATAGTTTCTTTAATAAATTCTTGGGTTATCCAGAGAGTTGAAGAAGCAACCTTTTTCAGATGATACGAAATAGACTTTCTGTTTCCTATAGCAGCATAAATTATCTCCTTACTGAACCTTTTTATCACTGAAGATACAACCCCTGAAAAATCCCCATCATTAGATATAAGGAATGCAGCATCATAAATGCCATCCATGGCGTCAAAAATCAAATCCTGCGCAAGGTTTATATCTGTTGCTTTCTCAACATAGAATTCCTTTCCTTCTTTTTTATGTTTCTCTAACCTTCCAAGGACAATTTTCAGCTTATCTATTTTTTTGAGCTTTTCAAAAAAACGCTGTTGCTCAACATACATTTTAGGATTAGCCTCTCCAACAGGGGAGATATAATAATTAATTTTAACAACCTGATTTTTCCCGGCTAATTTTTTGCAGAATTTGTCAATATCAACCTTGCAATTAAAAGTTTTTTTGACAGAAAAATAAAAATTACTTCCGTCAATGTAAATTGCTGCTCTTTTTCTAGAAACCATTTTTGAAAACATGGGGTTAGTTTCCTATCCCCATGGTGTTAATTAACTATCACAAGAGCACTATTCTTATAAACCTTTCTGTTTGCCTTTTATCTCTTTCTTCTCCTTGCTCTGGAATTTTCTTTATTGCAAGTGTGAAATATGTTGTGATGATGGCTGTAATAATGAAAAAGATGTAAGTGAAATTATCCTTGAAGAAGATTGGCAGGAAGCCTGTAAGCCAGAGGAGCATGAAGATAATTAGGATTAAGAACGAGAGGCCTGACAAATAATAAAAGATGCTCTTATAATCCAGGCTTTTAAGTGTGTTTGGTGTTTTCTTTTTTGTTGTCCCCTCCCCCCACCCTTGCTCTCCCCTATACCCCTCTTTGCCCACCCAACCCCCATATTAAAATATTTCTATATTCCAGAATAAGTTAGTGTTTTAATGCTGAAAGCTTAAAACCAAGCTGCTTTTTCAAGCATTAAAGTGAACTATGTTCTTAGTATCTTCAATAAGCCTCTGGCAGTCTTTAACAAGCTCATTTATTATATGCTTTCCCACTGCAGTTTTTGAGCCGTAGGTATATTCTTCCCTCATTTCAATTAAGCTGTATGCTTCTTTGCCTTCCTGATCCTCTTTATATTTGAACATCTCAATAAACCTGTTGTCTAAGTCTATTTTTCCTTCTTCTTTCAAATAAGCCATTAAGGCGATGGTGCAGGTTTGGTTTCTTGACTCATAGCCAAATTTGCTTGCTATAGCCAGAAAACAATGGTACATACAGTAAAACAAAGAGCTTATAGCAGTATCCCCGTGCTTAGAGCTGTCAAGAGAAATGGCAAAATTCAGATTCTCAGCTGCTTTTTCAATGAAATCAGCTGCTTCTTTTTGGTCAGGATGTTTTTTGATAAGCCCTCTGTGTTTGGGATTTCTCTGGCCTATCCTTCTGCCTTCTTCAATCTCTCTTTCTGCTTTCTTTAAGCACCAGTCAACCTGTTTAGAAGGCTGAGACATTTTTCATCACCTCTATCAGCTCATCCTGGCCGTGCAGAACATAGCCGGTTCTCACTGCATCCTGGATGGCCTTATTGTTCTTTAGGCTTTCATTTAAATCTTTCATCGTCTGCGGGATGCTATGAATCTTTTTGAACATTATTTTATTTTTCTCTCTTATAAAATCAGCTATATTTCTGTATTTATTTTCCTTAAGCACAAATAAAACATCTATATCATTCGCTTCCTTGGGGTTTCTTATAATAGAGCCAAAAATAATTATTATTTCAGCATCCTTAAAAACACCTTTAAATTCCTCCAGCCATCTGCCTGCTTTTTTTCTAGCCTCTGCTATCAGAAGAGTCTCTATTATTTTGCACACATAAGAATCATCAAGATTCAGCTTGTAGAAAACAGCCCTCCCCAACTTCCTTCCTCTTACAAGATTATCAGCTTCAAGATTTTTAAGTATTTTTAATGCTCCCCTTGGAGTAACTTTAATTTCTTTGGATAGCGAATTTGCATTATAATCACTGTTAAAATCCTTAAATAATTTCAGCATCGCTTCGCTTTCTTTGCCTGTTAATAACGCCATTTTACGAACTATTAGTTCCTATATATGAACTAATAGTACCTATTTAAACCTTTCTTGTCTTTCTCTTCGTATCCCAATAAGGAGTTTTGCATTTTGGGCAGATTATTGGCTTTTCTTCTCTTCTTGGTATCCATTTATGCGAGCATCTTTCGCATTTATACCCTTTAAGCTGGATTATTACTTCCCCCATGCTTAAAATAGAACTTCCTTCCTTATAAACATTACCTAAGAAGGTTATACTTTAGTATGGAAATATTTATATACTCTTCTTACCTATCTAAGTTATACTTATAAAGGTTATTAAAATTGGAGATGTTTAAGCCAAAATTTTCGCTAAATGAAGCAGAATACTTTTTTCATGGCAACAGCCTCAATGAAAAAGAGCTGAAGAATACAGAATTGTACCGCCTAGTTAAAGAAATTACAGAAAAGGCGCATCCAAGCTTAAAGACACGATTTGATACCCAATGGGAAGACTTTTACCTGCCGTTAAGAAGGTCAGGAAAAATAATTAGCATTCCCCTTTCAATTTTAAAATACAGGGGAAATTTTTATGCTAATTTTTTATTTCTTGGAAACTTAAAAATAAGCCGCGGAAAACAGGCAATAGAAAAAGAGTACCTGGAAATGTTTAGAGATACAGAGAGATTTATGGCATTTTATGCTCAAGAAGATTTCATTAAAAAAACAATTCCCTACGACTTTAGAACCGGCAAAATAAAAGGAAAGTATGTTCTTGAAAAGCTAATGCCTGCAAAAGAAAAAGCAAGAATTCTTGAATCCTATAGAAAACACCTGGAAAAAAATTTGGAAACTGAAAAAATCTCCCTCAATGACTATCTAAATACTGCTGCAATTTGTTATAAGTCTTCATTTAAAAAAGCCAGGAAAATGTCTCCTTTAGAGATGTATAAGAAATGGGCTGACGGAAGGCATTCGGGTATGCTGGAAATAAAAGATAGTAGCAGTAGGGAAGAGTTTTCTTACTGGCAGAAACATCATCTTCCTGGAGGGCATCCGTTTGAAATAGTTTTTAGCTGGCATGAGCATGGAATACACCTTTATCCGCCCTATGAAGGAGAGCCCTTCTATAGCTTGAGGGTAACAAATTACTCTTATGCTCCTGTATTCATCCAGATGCTAAAATCTTTAATTAAGAACAAAGTACCTTTTAGGGCAGAGCAATTAAATGAAATTTTGGATTATTTAACTGGAGAAACCTACTTCACAGTCAATGATTACGATAAGCTTAGATTCACTTATTCTCCATCAAAGGAGGATAAAAGAAGATATTTTAAGCATATAGCGTGGGACGGGATAAAAATAGTAAAACTAAACTCAAGTCAAGTAAAAAATGAAGATTTTCATAACCTCTGACACACATTTTAGCCATGGGAATATAATTGGATATACTGGGCGCCCATTTAAGACAGCAGAAGAGATGGATAATGAGATTATAAAAAGGTGGGATAAAAAGGTTGGAAAAGATGATTTGGTTATTCATCTGGGAGACTTTGGATTAGGGAGCAAAGAGGAAATTATTGGCATTAAGAATCAACTGAATGGAACCATCATTTTGTTAAAAGGCAATCACGATCACAAATCCACGCGAGAAGCCGGATTCATTTTAATAAAAGGAGCCTTGGAAATTGGCAAGATAATCTTTAGTCATTCCCCTCTTTTAAAAGAAGATATTCCAAAGGGTTTTATTAATGTTCATGGTCATATTCACGAAAAAGAAAGCTTTAATGGAATAAATGTCAGTGTAGAAAAAACAGGCTATGCGCCGATATCCTTAGAAGAGTTAAGTGAAATAATAAAAGAGAAAGCTAAATAATTTGTTTTTATCGAGAGGAACTTATTTCGGGATAAAACATTGCCAAAAACAAACCGAAAAATATAAATAGGTTAGGTTATTGGATAATATAAGGATACTCCTGATCTGGTCCGAGCGAAAGCGATAGGACCTTGCAGAGCGTTGGGGGCTTTCTTGCCCCGATCCTTACTTTAGGTTTATAATAATTTGCTGATTATTTCTGTTAATTCCGCTATTTCTCCCTTGTCAAGGGTTTTATCTGCCTTTATCTTTCCCTGATAAACTTTCCTTACATATTTTCCTGCCAGAGACTTTGGAAGTTTCTCTTTTGTTTTAAATTCAATCTTCTTCCTAAATACTATCTTTTTATTTAAAAATTCCCGGTTATTAAGATAGGATGAAATTTTCTGAAAATAATTAATAATAAACTTTTCCGGCCTCACATCTCTGCACAGCATAATAGGGTTTGCTTCTCTAATCTCACATAGAAGTTTGTAAAATAGGTAGGAATAGATTATGCATATCACTTTTTGATTGTGTATCCTATTAAATAAGCTAGAGCCCTTAAAAATAAACCTCTCTTTTTAATGCCCGCTTATCCCTTCCTTTTATCATTATCGAGCATCTCTTCTGGTCTTTTAATATTCCAAGAACACTGTCATTTTTCCATTTATTATTTATTTGTGTAGAAATATCCACATGATAAAAGCTATTATAATCCTCCAGTTCCATTGTTTCCCTAAAACTTTAGGATTATTTAAATGTTAAGAAATATGTGAAATTATCCTTGAAAAAGACAGGCAGGAAGCCTGCAGCCAGCAGGATTATGAAGACAATGAGAATTAAGAAAGAAAGGTCTGAGGGGTAATA